>LFRQ01000087.1 GCA_001512835.1 Clostridia bacterium DTU022 | reverse complement strand
TGCTCGAACCCGCGGCCGATGCGAATATATACCGGCCCCGGGTGGTCCAGGCAGGCCCGCACGGCGTTGGCGGTCTCGATGCCGTCGGCGGGGGCGATGACGGTCATATTGGCAAAGGAGCGAAGGATGGCCAGGTCCTCGGTGCAATGGTGGGTGGTCCCCGCCTGCCCGAAGGAGATCCCGGAGTGGGTGGCGATGATCTTGCAGTTCAGGTTCTGGTAGCAGATATCGGTCCGGACCTGCTCCCCGGCGCGCATGGAGGTAAAGACGGCAAAGGTGGATACAAAGGGGGTGAAACCGGCCAGGGCCAGGCCGGCAGCGATCCCGAAGAGGTTCTGCTCGGCGATGCCCACGTTGAAGAAGCGGTCGGGAAACTTTTCCCCAAACTTGCCGATCTTGGTCGACTTGGCCAGGTCGGCGGTAAGGGCGACAATATCTTCTCTCTCCTCGCCCAGCTTGGCCAGGACGTGGCCGTAGATCTCCGCCGGGGTCATGCTTTCAATGGTATCATAAACATCATAGGTTAAACCTGTTTCGCTCACGGTTAATCCTCCTTTCAGGTTAAGCCTGGGTTATCCCGTACATCCGGTCGATGGATTCCAGGGCCAGTTTCTCTTTTCCGGAGTCGATGCCCCCGTAGTGCCAGCCGGGCTGGTCCTCCATGTAATCGATGCCCTTGCCTTTAACGGTATGGGCGATAATTACCGTCGGACGGTCCGTGGTCTGGTGGGCTTTTTCGATGGCTTCCGCCAGCTGGACGAAGTCGTGGCCGTCGCACTCCAGGGCCTGCCAGCCGAAGCTGACCCACTTGTCCACGAAGGGCTCCAGGGCCATGATCTCCTCCACCCGCCCGTCGATGCAGAGCTTGTTGCGGTCAACGATGGCGGTAAGGTTGGAGAGCTTGTAATGGCTGGCGGCCATGGCCGCCTCCCAGACGCTCCCCTCGTGGCACTCGCCGTCTCCCAGGATGCAGTAAGTCCGCCAGGACTGGCCTTTCAGCCGTGCTCCCAGAGCCAGACCCACGGACATGGGGAGGCCGTGCCCCAGGGAGCCGGTGGAGGCGTCCACCCCGGGCACCTTCAGGCGGTCCAGGTGCATGCCGAAGGGAGAATTGGTCTGGTTAAATGTTTTCAGCAACTCTTGATCGAAGTAGCCCCGCAGGGCCAGCAGGGGGGCGTAGCCGATCCCGCCGTGCCCCTTGCTCAGCACGACCCGGTCCCGCTCTTCCCAATCCGGATTTTTGGGATCAATCTTCAAGAAATGCCAGTAGAGGATCACCAGGATATCCGTCTGGCTGAGGGCGCCCCCGATGTGGCCCCCTCCGGACCAGACCAGGGTCTTAACGGTTAAGTGGCGAACCTGCCGCGCCTTCTCCTTTAAATCGGCAATCTCTTTTTCCGTCAACGGCATCTTGCTTTCAACCTCCTTTTAATGTTTATGTTAGTAGCAGAGGGCGCCTTGCTTGTAGCGTTCCTTGACCACTTTTATAGCTGCCTCCGCGTGGTTCAGGGTTTCATTGATATCTTCTTCTTCGTGGGCGGCGGAGAGGAACCAGTTGTGGTGCGGGTGGAAGAAGGACCCTCTCCTGGTTACTTCACTGCAGAAGATCTGGTTAAGATAGAGGTTGGGATCGTCGGCGAAGCGGATATAGGGGATGGAGGGCGGGCCCGAGGTGATGATCTCCAGGCCGTGCCGCTCCCCGATCTCTCTTAGTCCGTTCATGAGCAGAGTTCCCATGCGGTTTATCTTGGTGATGGCGTCGGTTCTCACCATCTCCTTCAGGGTGGCCAGGGCCGCGGCCATGGGGACGGCCGACATCCAGAAAGAGCCGGTAAAGAAGACCTTGGAGGCGGCATTCATCAGCTCTTTCCGCCCCACGCAGGCGGAGATGGGGTAGCCGTTGGCCATGGCTTTGCTGAAGCAGATCAGGTCCGGCTTAAAGCCGAAGTATTCGTTGGAGCCTCCCATGTTCAGGCGGAAGCCGGCGCGGACATCGTCCAGGATCAAAACGATTCCTTCCTCCCGGCAAATTTTCTCGATGCCGGACCAGTAGCCGGGAGCGGGCATCACTTGATCGGCAAAAGTAATATGGTGGTAGGGCATGGAGATGAAGCCGGCTATTTCGCCGCGGTGGCTCTTCACCAGCTTTTCAAACCCCTCCAGGTCGTTCCATTCCACCTGCAGTATGTTCACATGATCCTCGGGAGTGATGCCCCCGTGGCCCAGAGAGGTGCACCAGGGAGCCACCCCGTGGTAGCCGCCTTTTACGGTGACGATCTTCTTGCGGTTCGTATGGGCCCGGGCCGTGAGAATGGCGTAGGTGGTCATATCGCCGCCGTTTTTGGCGAAGAAAACCCAGTCCGCTATGGGGATCAGGTCCACCATGTACTCGGCCAACTCCACCATCACCGGGGCGGGGTGGTTGGTGGTGTTGGCCATTTCCCGCTGGTTCGCCGCCGCTTCGTCTACCACCGGGTTGTTGTATCCGAGAATCATCGGGCCGTACGCGCACATGTAATCGATATACTCATTGCCGTCGGGGTCGGTGTAGCGGCAGCCCTTGGCTTTCACCGTATAGTAGGGAACGGCTCCGGGGACGCTTACCGTCGGCGACATGTGGCCGTAGATGCCGCCCGGGATTATCTTTGTCGCCCGGGAGAAGAGCTCCAGGGATTTTTCAAAAGTATAGAGTTTATCGTTATTGCTATTGCTGTTCATGGACAACTTTCCACCTCCGGGTATTGGTTAAAACGGGAAGCTCAAGCCAGGTACAGGGAGAGACGGTCCAGCAGGGGGTTGATGCCGTCCAAAAGCGGGACAAGGCCCCGGATTTTAATGCGGGAACTGCCCACGGCGGCAAACAGGTCCAGGTCCCCCTGGAGCATCTTCCAGGCCGTCTCCAGGTCCTGGATCTCTAAAACGGCGTTGGGCTTTTCTGCCGGGCCTATTCCCGGAGAAAAGATGCCGTCCTTGATGGAGGCATGAACCGCCGGTCCCTCCTTGACCCGAATCTCAATGGTTCCGTTGGGCAGGTGTTCCACCACCGGCCTCATCTCCGGGTCGTGCTCGGCCACCTCCTTGATTCCGTAGGCCAGAACTTTAAGGGTCAACTCCACGCAGAACTTCAGGTTGTCGGGGTCTTTAAGGAAGGCCTCCTCCGGCCGCAGGTAGTGCTCCAGCCGCCCCAGGACCTGGTCCAGCTTCAGGAGCTTGGAGAGGTGCCCCAGGGCGACGATATTGGGAGTGGGGCTCTTCTTGGTTTTATTCTGGAAGACCTCGTTTACAAATCGGGCGTCCTTGAAAGTAAGGACTACTTTGGGACCGGGCACTTTCTCGCGGCTTGTTTTCAGGGTTCCATTCTGAAAGATTAGCGTGGTGGCGGGATCCCCACCGGCCATTTGAAATTGAATCCGCACGTTCCAACCGGCGGTCAGCTCTTTGATGACCTGGTCTACGGGGGCGATATCCTCGATGACCGGGAGGATGGCCCGCAAGTGCAGCCTGGCCAAAACCGTTTCCCATGCGTTGTCCAATACCTTTCACTCCTTGTTTCTGTTTTTATACAAAGAAAATGGATAAGAAGTTAAAATATGTTCATACTTTACTTTTCGTTGCCGGGACAAAATTTCCTGCCTGCCAATCTTCTAAGCTGAACTTCGGTTATCAATACTTGAGAATGAAGGGTTGGATGGGTGGTAGAGGGGAGGGGGATCCGGGCCGCGGCCAAAGCTTTCCGGGAGGGCCGGCCGGGGGAAAACAAAGGAACAATGATAGCCTGGAATAGAGGCCAGGCCTCCCCGGAGGGCCGCGGCAAAATAAAGGACAATGATGGCAAGGAATGCTTAAGTCTACCCGTATGGACGGCCGGGGCAGCAGTATAAGGAACAATATGATTGCCAGGCGTGGGGCAATAGCTGCTTAAGTCTCCCAGAACGGCCGCCCGACGCCCATCCGGTTAAGGATACTTCTTATCTCCAGCATGGCGGTATAGGTGGGCAGGATGTAGAGGGTTCCCCCTTTGGGGGTCGAGGCCAGCCCTTTTAAGAGGGACTCCTTGAGGCGTTTTTCCACCTGGATCCGGTCCGGGGCCACTCCGGCCTCTTTTAGGCGCCCGGCCATATCTTCGGCCCGGGTGCCGGAAACGGTTGCCGAGGCCGGCTGCGCCCCCCCGGCGGCCAAACACTCGAAGTCGGCCTCCCATAACCAGGAAATATCGGTGCCGTCGGCAGCTTTGTTGTTAATGGCCAGCAGGAGGTGGGGCTCTTTTCCCTGCTCCAGGATGGTCTGCAAAACTTCACCGGCCCCCACGGCGTTCTTGATCAGGGCCATCACCAGCTGGCGGCCGTTGATGGAGAAGCGCTCCATCCGCCCGAAGGTGGGGGCCGCCGCCGCCAGGGCCCGCTCCATGGCCTGGCGGGGGACCTTCATGGCCAGGGCGCAGGAGATGGCGGCCAGGGCGTTGTAGAGATTGTACCTGCCCAGCAGGGGGTAGGCCAGTTTAAACCGCTCTCCCCGGAAATCCAGGTCCAGCAGGGTGCCGCCGTCGGGGGCGGGCTCCCGGGCCACCAGCTTCAAGTCGGGCTCGGGGCGTTGGAAACGGCAGGAAGGGCAGCGGTAGCGGCCCAGGTGGGCCAGGTAAACCTGCCGGTACTCCAGGGTTGCCCGGCAAAGGGGGCAGGCTGTCTTCTCCCGGCTGCCGGTTAAGCGGTCCCGGCCCGCAGGCAGTTCCAGCCCGTAAAACCAGGTATACTCGGTACGGCTGCTTTCCAAGCTGGCCAGGGAGGGGTCGTCGGCATTGATGACCTTGAATCCGCCTTCTTCCAGGAAGCCCAGGCCGGCTTCGATCTTTTCCCGGACCTTCTCCACGGTGCCGAAGCGATCCAGCTGGTCCCGGAAGATGTTGGTTACCACTACGCCCCGGGGGCGCAGGTCTTGGGCCACCACGGGAAAGAACCCTTCGTCCACCTCCAGGACGCCCAGGTCGCCCCGGAGCCTTCCTCCCCAAGAGCTGGACTCAATTAAACTGGAAGCAATGCCCCAGGAAAGGTTCGAGCCGGAGTGGTTGTGCACGACGCCAAACCCGCCCTGCTTCATCAGGCCGGCCAGGAGATATGCGGTAGTCGTCTTGCCGTTGGTCCCGGTAACAAGGATGCTCCCCTGAGCCAGTTGACGGCCCAGACTGGAGATCAAGCCGGGAGCCAGGGAGAGGGCCGCTCGTCCGGGCAGGGTGGTGCCCCCCCGGCCCAGGAGGCGGGTGGCGCCGAGAAGGAGCTTTCCCACCAGAAAGCCGGGGGAAAAGCTCCCACCGGCGGGAGCCCGGCGGCGGAAGGAGGTGCCGCGGTTATGGTCGCCGTTCATGCAGGAACACTCCTTTGACCGGTGGTCTGGCCGGCGGAGGGATGGAACCGGTTTTCTTTTCGACAGCGGGTCCGCTTTTCCTGCTGTTTAAGAAAAACCGGCTAATGCTCATTTTGCCATCTCCGGCCGGGAATCATGCTTTATTGAATAAAGAAGAAAAAGAGCCGGGCTCCAGGAACCGGCCGGGGCGGAGCCTGGGGCCGAAGGGGCGGTGGCCGGCGGCTGCCAATTAAAGAGTGGCCATGTAGGCCACCAGGTCGCCCCTGGTGACAATCCCAACCAGGCGCCCCTCCTTGTCGACGATGGGGACGCGGTTAATCTTGCGCCGGTTCATCAGGCGGGCCACGGTGATAACATCTTCATCCTCGGTGGCGGTATATACCTTTTTGGTCATCACCTGGGCCACCTTGGTCTTGGCCAGGAGATCGATCCCCTGGCGGAGCGCGACCAGGTCCTTCATCTCCGCATGAGGGGAGATCCAGCGGGAGAGGTTGGTCAGAGGAACCACGGTAACCTGGTCGGCGTAGCGCACCAGGTCGGTCTCCGAGAGAATGCCGATGAGCTTGTTCTGCTCATCAACCACGGGCACCCCGCTGAAATCTTGATTGGAGAGCAGTTCCGCCGCTTCCTTAAGGGTGGCGCTGCCGGTGATGCTCACTACCGGGACGGTCATAATATCGCGGGCGGTTTTAGCCATAAGCAAGCCTCCCAGTCAAAAAATATTTGCCCCTTCTAAAACCTACTCTAAACCTCTTCTGACGCTCAAACAGGCTTGACCCTTCACTGATACTTGCTCCTGCGAAGCTTTATTCTACGCCCCCGGGCTTTCCCCTCTTTTTGCCCAGGGCAAAGCCGCGGGTTTTTTTGCCCTGGAAGGCTGCCGCCCGCTTCCAGGGCCGGGCTTGGCGGTGCCCGGGAAAAAAGCAATCCTTCCCTATCTCTACTCCCAACACTGCTTTTTTACTAATTAACATATTAGTCCTGCGGCGTACTTGTGCCGGCTGACGGCTCCTTTCGTGCCAAAGGGCCGGGGGGAGACCCAGGCTAGTTACATTTTGGTTACTTTATCTTTGTTTGCCTTGGATAAAAGATGTAAATATGGTTTTTTTAATTGACTTATCGTCAATCCTTGGTATAATCTAGTACACGCGGTCCCGCCGGCTTTCCCCGGCGCGGTTCCTGGCGTCCGCAAGCCAGAAACATGTAGAAGGATGCGGGAGAAGAGCATGGGAGGCAGGCAGTCCGGACAACAGTTGAAAATATATACTTTGGGCCAATTCCAGGTTAAGCGCGGCGAGCACATCATCTCGGAGAGTTCGAAGCGCTCGTACAAGCTGTGGAACCTCTTCAACTATTTGCTGACCCAAAAGGGCAAGTCCGTTCCTTCCGGGGACTTGATCGATATCTTGTGGCCCAACCAGGAGAATGTCAACCCGGAACAGGCCCTGCGGACCTTGATCTACCGCCTGCGCCAGGTTTTGCAGGAGAACAGCACCAGCGAACCGGCGATGTATATCACCTTTTCCCAGGGATGTTACAGCTGGAACGCCAGTGCCGACTACTGGCTGGACGCCGAGGAGTTCGAGGAACTGTGCCACAAGGCCGGCCGGCTGGAGGACGAGCACCCGGAAGAAGCCGTGGAAGTATACCAGCAGGCCATTAGCCTTTACAAGGGCGAATATTTGCCGGAATATTCGTACAACGACTGGATCACCCCCATGCGCAACTACTACCGGCGCCTCTACCTGGAAGCCATCGTCAACCTCACCGACCTGCTAAAAAAAGAGCGGCACTATGCCGAGATCAGGAAAATATGCGAAAAGAGTTTCCTGCTGGAACCCTTTGAAGAAGAACTGCACCTGCGCTTCCTGGAGGCCTTGATCGAGGAAGGGAAGTACCGCCAGGCCCGGGCTCACTACGAGTATGTAACTACGATTTTTTACCGGGAGATGGGGGTCAAGCCCTCCAACGCCTTGATGAGCCTTTACCGCAGGATCAAGATGGACGACGCCAGTTTTGAAATGGACCTGGGTTTAATCCAGGACAGCATGAAAGACCGGGAGCAGGCGGTGGGCGCTTTCTATTGCGATCCCGATGTTTTCCAGGACCTGTACAAGCTGGAGGAGCGCCGGGTAGGACGGACGGGGCAATCCATTTTCCTGGCCTTGCTCACTCTGACCCGTCCCAATTACAGTCTCCCCGATCAGAAAACCCTGGCCGAGGTAATGGATATTTTGAAGCAGGTGATCATCGGCAGCCTGCGCAAGGGCGATGTCATTACCCGGTGGAACGATGCCCAGTACCTGGTTCTCTTGCCCGGCTTGAATTATGAGCAGGGGGAAGCGGTTTTGAAGCGCATCCAGACCCGTTTTCGGAGCCGCTACAAGGGAGATGAAGTGGTGCTGCGCCTCAAATTGCAGCCCCTGCGCCCGACAGATCAGAAGGAGATGGCCCGGGCCAGGGTGGAGAGGAGAGAATCTGTCTAGCCCTTGCGGGACAAGCCTTAGCTGGGATCTGGGCCGGCAAGGCGCCGGCTTTTTTGGTTCCGTTCACCTGCCGGCATAAGGCGGTACTATAAAATTGGAAAATAATCTTGATCCGGGGCTGCCCCCATATTTAGGGGGCAGCCCCGGTTTTTTGCAAAAAAATATTTTGTTAAGACCGGCATGTGATCAGAATGTGATATGGGGGTGGTAAACTTAGTCCGGAGTTTGGAAATAGAGTGGCACACTTAGCCCGGAGTTTGGAATTCCTTTGAGGATGGGATTGCAGCATGGTCAAGCAAAAACAAGCCGTGGGGAAGCGCCCGGGGGCGCCGTCGGAATTCATGGTTCACCTGCATCACGCGGGTGCGGAATCCTGGGATGGGATAATCGAGCATCCCCTGTCGGGAGGCAGAATCGATTTCCGCAGCCTGTTGGAGATGATTCTCCTGATCAAGGAGAAACTGGAGGCCCACCGGTTCCCCCAGGCGGAAGTGGAGCTGCGCACCTGGACCAGCAAATCCATGGGAGGCCGGGCGGGAAGCGGAAAAAGAAAATATAATTACCAGACAAGGAGAAATGATGGCATGGCAGGAGTAGAAAGCAGAAGGAAGCTTATACCATCCCAGGGGGCACCAACATTCTTCATTCGCATCCACTTTTGCCAGAACGCCAGCTGGCAGGGCTCCATCCAGTGGCTGGAGGGCAAGAGTACGAAGTTTTTCCGGAGCACCTTGGAGATGATCCTGCTCATGCAGGAAGCGGTGGAGAAAACGGGCAAGGCGGACCGATCCATGGCGGTTCAGTCTTGGGACGAAGCAGAGGAAATAATTTCATAATTGTTGTTTAGCAAAGCTTTACCTGGCCTCATGTTTTATTAAATTTCTCATTTTTGAGCGAGGTGGTGCGATATAGGGAAGGGCTGTTTCCTGCAGTTAAATAGACGCCAACCAACAGCCAAGGCGTGTTTTCACCTCAACATTTAGATTAACGCAAACAAAAAGGGAGGTTATTTAATGAGGAAGCGGAATTGGGTAAGCATACTGGTGTTTGTAATCTTCTTATTGGCCATGGCCGCTCCCGCGGCTGCCAATCCCTTGGAAGGTTTAATAGGCGACCTGGATGGTATAGAGTTGACAAAATCGGATAACCTTCTGGGAGAAAAAATCAGCGTAAGGGTTACCGCCAGCCCGGCGGAAGGCGGAACCGTCTCCGGCGGCGGCAATTACAAGCCGAATCCTTTTAAACTGTTTACGGCCAAAATTACGGTCAAAGCTTCCCCGAACGAGGGGTACAAGTTCGTAAGGTGGGAAGAGAAGCGGCAGAATTTGTTGGGGAATACTTATTATAGAACGGTCAGCTACGAACCCGAATATACTTTTACGGGTAAGAATCAGCCTTTCAAGTCCCCCGACTACGATCTGGTCGCCATCTTTGAAGCGGTTCCCAGCGGCGACAACGGCGGTGACAACGGCGGCGACAACGGCGGCGACAACGGTGATGACAACGGCGATGACAATGGCGATGACAACGGCCAGGATGTAGATCCGGAAGACCCGGGCACGGAACCCGGCGATGATGATCCCGGTAAAACTCCTGATGATGATAAGACCAGCGACACCCCGCCCGAGAAGCCCGGCACCAGCCCCGGACCGGGGACCAACCTCCCCCGCACTGACGGCGGCAGCCTGGCGGCCTTGGGCATGGCGTTGCTGCTGGGCGGCGGGGCTGCTATCCTGCGGCGCCGGTGGTAAGCGTTTGAATAAGGCAGCGGGCTTAACTGACCCTGCTTTTAAGTGGAGAGGAAACCATTAATCTAAAAGGGCTGTCCCGGCAAGGGACAGCCCTTGCTCTTGATAAAGGGCAGCTGCCGCGAAAGCGGAACCGGCATCGGGCCGGGCAGGTTTGCTGGTTCGTACCGGAACGGGTTGAGGAGTGGTGGCGGCCGGTATTTCTTTGCTTGGGTCGACGGGAAAGGCCGGGCGCTGGAAGGTCACTTTCAAAGCCCGTTCCCTTTTCTTCTTCCCCTGCCTCCTTTTCTTCTGAAACCGGTGCCGTCAATGTTGCTGCTCCTCGGCCGGGTTTTCCGCTGGGTTCAGCTCAATCGCTCTCTCTGCTGCACTGGTGTGGCAGGCGCACCGGCTTGAGCGGGGAAATCGACCCGTCCGGTTCCGCTTTCGCGGCAGCTATTATATAAAGATCATTTCCGGGCCGGGATAGATGCTTTTTTTCCCTTCAACCTCCTCCAGGCGTTTTGTTAAGCCAAAAGTGAAAACAAATAATCCTGTTTCGGCAGCCTGGCGATCGTATTCCCGCGGGAACTTAGACCCATGGCTTTGCGCCCCTTTCTTTCGAAAGGTTTGCCCTTGTCGGTCAGGATTCCAATCCTTGCTTCTGTATTTATTAAGTTGTATCTTCCGGTCTGCCAAATAATCTATACGCCTATACAATAATATAACAATAACAAAATGTCAACACAAAATTTTAAAAAATGTAATTAAAATATTATTGTTCCCCGGGTCTTTTTATCGTCTCCAGGTATGAAGTCCTTTTTATGGTCCAACCTAATACTGTTCCCCGAATTGTATCATAGAGGCTTCGCGCGGAAAAGGCTTCCGCCGGGCCGGGCAATACCGTTTTCATCATTTGTATTATTTGGAGGCCGGCCGCCATGTTTGTGGTCATGCTGCGCACCCTGATTCTGTTTGCCCTGGTTATAACGGTGATCCGCTTGATGGGGAAGCGCCAAGTGGGCCAGCTGCAGCCCTACGAGCTGGCCGTGCTCATCATGGTTTCCGCTCTGGCGGCCATCCCCATGGAAGATATCGGCATCCCCCTGGTAAACAGCGTTATACCGATTATCCTGCTCTTTGTTTTCCAGATTATGGCTTCCTTTATCGCCCAGAAAAATGAGAAGTTCAGGTCCCTGATCAGCGGCCGCCCCAGCATCTTAATCGAGAATGGAAGGATTGTGGAGTCGGAGTTGAAGGAGCTGCACATCAATATCAACGACCTGCTGGAGCAGCTGCGCATCGCCGGCTACACCAATATCTCCGACGTGGAGTTCGCCATCTTTGAGACCAACGGGGAGTTGAGCGTTATTCCCAAATCCCAGTGCCGCCCTCTCTGCCCCGCGGACCTGGGTCTGAGCACCTCCTACGAGGGGCTCTCCTACCCCCTGGTAATCGACGGCAACATCAATCACGAGAATTTAAAGAAGGTCCAGCTGGACGAGGGGTGGCTCCGGGAAGAGCTGGCCAAGTTCGGACTGGAGGATATTAGGAAGGTGCTCTTTGCCAGCCTGGATACGGCGGGCAACCTCTATTACCAGGCCAAGGAAGAGAGCAAGAAATGAGAACGGTCTGGATCGCCCTGGGGCTGCTAATCCTGATTTTGCTGGCCTCCAGCGGCCTCTACTGGTATACCTCCATGCTTTACCGCCAGCTGCAGGACAGCCTGGATCGGCTGTATAAAGCCGTGGAGACGGAGAGCTGGTCCCAGGCGGACCGGGAAGTCCGGGGCCTGGAGGAGATCTGGGCCAGGGCGGACGACGCCTGGACCCCCATCATGGACCACCGGCAGGTGGATCTCCTGGACGAATCCCTCACCCGGGTCTTCACCCTGGTGGAGCTGCGCCAGAAAGAGGAGTTGCTGCTGCAGCTGGCCGTCTCCAGGAGGCTGGCCCGGCGCCTGAAGGATATGGAGGTACCCGGGATCGGAAATATTTTCTAAGCCCTCCCGGGCCGGGCTTAGTGCAAGCCCAGCATGAGCCGGGCAAACTGGAAGTAGATGATCAGGCCGCAGGCGTCCACCAGGGTGGTAATCATCGGTGCCGAAAAGACCGCCGGATCCAGTCCCAGCCGCTTGCCGATAATGGGCATCAGGGCGCCGATGGAGGAGCTGAAGGCAACCACGGCAATAACGGCGGCCGCAACGGTCAGTCCCAAGCTGCTGGGCCCTCCCAGGGTTGCGGCCCGGATAAAGGTAATGACCGCCAAGGCCAGACCCAGGGCCAAGCCCAGGAGTATCTCCCTACCGATCACTTTCAGGGTATCCTTGGTGGTTATCTCTCCCATGGCCATAGCCCTGATCACCAGGGTGGAGGTCTGGGCGCCGGCGTTGCCGCCGGTACCGATGAGCAGGGGTATGAAGAAGGAGAGGGCCACCATGCTGGTCAGCATACTCTCGTAGTGGCTCAGGATGTTGCTGGTTAAGGTTCCGGCAATGAAAAAGAGGGCCAGCCAGCCGATCCGCTTCCGGAAGATAGACCAGAAGCCGGCGTGCAGGTAAGGGCTTTCCAGGGGCTGGCTTCCCCCCAGGCGCTGGATATCCTCGGTAGCCTCTTCCTGGATGATATCCAGGATGTCGTCAACGGTGATTACCCCCACCATCTTGCCGTCATCGCTGACCACGGGGAGGGCGACGAAGTCGTACTGGGACAACATGCGGGCCGCCTGCTCCTGGTCCAGCCGGGCAGGCACGGATTTTACCTTGCGGCTCATGAGTTCCGCAACGGGAGTACTGGGCTCCGCCACGATGAGATCCCGCAGGGAGATGACCCCTACCAGTTCCCCCGTGGCCTCCAGCACGTACAGGTAGTTATAGATTTCGGCGTCATAGCCGACCTTGCGCACGTGCTGGAGGGTCTCCTCCACCGTCCAGGACTGGCGGGCGGCGATATAGTCCACGGAGACCAGGCTTCCGGCGGTATTTTCGGGATAGGACATTAGATTGCGGATCTGCTCCTGGAAGGGCTTCTCCAGGCGTTGAAAAAGCTGCTCCGCCCGCCGGGGATGGATGGCGGTAAACAGTTGAACCAGTTCGTCGCTGGACATCTCGTTGAGGATCTTGGCCATGTGCTCCTGCCCCAGGTGGTCCAGGAAGCGGTACTGCTGGTCCGGTTCAAAATGCTTCAGGGTTTCCGCGGCCAGCTCCGGGGGGAGAATGGACCAGAGCAGTAGCTGGTCCTGGAAATCCAGCTCCTGGATGAGCAGAGAAAGGTCGTAGGGCTGCAGCTCTTTTACCTGCTCCGGAAGGGCGGGAGGCTCGCCGGTGGCTCTAAGTTGACGCAGCAGCTCCAGCAGGTTTAGATCTGTAACGGGCATGGGAAGGTACCTCCTTTGACGGTCTGTGAGTACGCCAGAGTTCGTGGTTCGAGCAAAGCTTAGGGTCCTCGGGGTCCACAGTACCACCACCTTCCCACTTATTCATCAATAGTATATTCCTAAGTCAATAACTTGACAATAAATATTAAACAGCCCCTCCGGGACTGTTTTTTTTGACCTTGGTGCGCCCGCAGGGATTCGAACCCCGACTTCAGGCTCCGGAGGCCTGCGTGATATCCCTTTCACCACGGGCGCCTGATTTGTTGCACAGATATGATAACACTAACCTTTAAGGAAGTCAACCGGCCGGCCGCTCCGCCAACTTTTTGCCTGCAGGCTTTCCGCCGAAATTTGCGCCCGGGCCCCGGGGCCTAAAGATTTGCCCGCCGGGCCGTTTTTTTCGCCTCGTTTCAGGGCAACCTAGTGTTCAGCAAGAGCCCAGGAAAAAGACGGGAGTGTTGGGAAGATGGAGCGGGAGCAAAAAAAATTGCTCTACCTGGTTCGGCCGGCGGCGGGAGGGATGCGGGAGCACCTGCGCCTTTTGATTAAGCACTTCAGCTCCCGCTACAGCACCCACCTGGCCGCTCCCCGGTCCGAGGGGGAGCGGCAGGCCTGGGAGGCGGAGGCCCGGGGGCTGGCGGCGGAAATTATCCCCCTGCCCTTGCAGGAGGGGCTGAGCCCGGCCCGGGATCTTCTCTCCCTGGGCTTGCTGGTGCGGCTTCTGCGGCGGATGCGGCCCTCCCTGCTGCATATCCACGGCTTTAAAGCGGCCCTCATCGGCGGGCCGGCGGCGTTGATTGCCGGCGTGCCGGCGGTGGTCACGGTGCACAATTTCCCGGCCCACCGGGGAAAAGCGCTGCTCCCGCCGCTCATGAGACTGCAGGACCGGGAGCAAACCCATTTTATTGCCGTTTCCCGGGCCCTGGCCCGGGGGCTGGAGCGGTGGGGGATCCCCCCCTCCCGAATCTCCGTTATTTACAACGGGATCGATCCGGCTCCTTTTGTAAAGGACAGCCGGGACCGCTTCACGGGGGAAGAAAAGATTGTGGGCACCGTGGCCCGCCTGGCCCCCCAGAAAGGGCTGCCCTATTTTCTGCAGGCGGCGGCCCTGCTGGCGGCTGCTTATCCCGGCCTCCGCTTCCTGGTGGTGGGGGAGGGGCCGGAGCGCCGGCGCCTGGAGCAGCTGGCTTCCCGGCTGGGCTTGAACTCCCGGCTGCAATTTCTGGGGTACTGTCCCGACCTTCCCCGCCAGCTGGCGCGGATGGATGTCCTGCTTCTCCCTTCCCTGACGGAAGGGCAGTCCATTACCATTCTGGAAGCTATGGCCTCCCGCTGTCCCGTAGTGGCCAGCCAGGTGGGAGGGGTGCCGGAGATAATTAGGGACGGGGAAAACGGCCTCCTGGTCCCTCCTGGAAACGCTGCCGCCCTGGCCGCCGCCGTCTCCAGCCTGCTGGCCAACCCGGACCGGGCACGCCGGATGGCCAGGAGCGCCCAACAGGAAGTGTGCCGGAACTTTACCGCCGCCGCCATGCTCCAGCGGACGGAAGAGGTTTACCGGGAGCTGGCGGGAGATGCTTAGGTGCTCCCTGCTTTGCTGCCTGGGGCTGCTCCTCTGGGGGCTCTGGCTGCCCGCTGCCTGGGCTTCCCCTCCTGGAGCCGGCGCAGAGCCGGCAGCCCTAGAAGGGTCCCTCCCGGAGCGTCGGCTGCTGCTCCTGGTGGCTGACCGCCTGGGCTACCCCGAGTTCAGCGGCGAGGCGGGCCCGGTGCTCTCCTCCCTGGCGGAGCAGGGAGCAGTGGCCCTGATGAATGTCCGCAGCGGCCGTTCCGGAAGCGAGAGCGGCTACTTGAGCCTGGGAACGGGAGCGCGGGCCGTTTCCGGCAGCGAAGGAGGACGGGCCTACCAGCGGGGAGAGGCGGCGGAGGGGGTGGAAGCGGAAGTTCTTTTCCAGCGCTACAACGGCTGCCTTCCCGGGGGCGAGGTTTTCTGCCTGCTGCCGGCGCTGCTCCACGAGAAGAACGAGGCGCTCAACTATCCCGTCCAGGTTGGCCTTCTGGGCCGGGTCATGGCCGAGCACGGCTTGACGGTGGCAGTGCTGGGGAATGCCGACGCCGGCGCCCCCGGGAGGGGAGCCGTTCTCATCGGCATGGATCACCGGGGCCAAGTCCCTCGGGGGCGGGTGGGGGAGGAGATCCTGCTTTCCGATCCCCGCTTCCCCTTCGGCAAGCGCTCCCATATCCCGGCCCTGGTGGAGGAGGCGCACCGCTTTCTGGAGGAAGGGGCGGCGCTGGTCATCGTCGATTTTGGGGATCTCTGCCGCCTGGACGTGTCCTGGCCGGAGCTGGCTCCCCGGCAGCGCCGGCTTCTCTTGAAGGAGACCATGGCGCGGCTGGATCTCCTCCTGGAGCGCCTGCTTTCCCTGCTGGAGGAGGGGGATGCCCTGATGCTGGTGGTCCCCTCCCCGCCGCAAAACATAAACGGGGGGACGGAGCAGCTGGTTCCCTTTTTGCTGGCGGCGGAGCCCCGGGGAGCGGCGGGGCTGGCGGTCAGCCCCACCACCCGGCGCCCGGGCCTGGTGGCCAACACCGATCTGGTTCACCTGATCTTTGATTATTTTGGTTTCCAAGAGGGGGCGGGACCCTCTTTCGGCGCCGCCATGACCGTTGCCTCCCGGGAGAAGCCCCTCTCTTTTCTGGATCAGCTTTTTCGCCGGACGGTAACCGTTTACCGCCAGCGCCCGGCGGTGCTAAAGGGCTACGTGCTTTTAATCATCGCCGCCCTGCTGGCCTCCCTGGCCGCTCTGGCCCTGAAGCTGCCCTTTGCCCTTAGGATTTCCGCCTTCCTGGAGCTGTTGATGCTGGTTCCCCTAGTCCTGCTCCTCCTTCCCGCCTGGGACCGCTTCCCCCCGGAGCAGTTGCACCATACGGCCCTGCTGCTGGCGGGTGGGCTGCTCCTGGGGGCGGCGCTGCTTCATCTGCTGAAGAAGCAGGGGCGCTATTTGTCCTGGAGCCTTCTCGGCCTGGGGACCGCCTTCCTGATCCTGCTGGATACCCTGGCCGGCGCCTCCTGGCAGAAGTACTCCTTCCTGGGCTATGATCCCGTCGGCGGCTCCCGCTACTACGGCATCGGGAACGAGTACATGGGGGTGCTCGTCGGGGCCGCCATTCTGGGGACGGTGACCCTGGTGGCCCTTTTTGACGGGAAGAGGGAAGGAGATTCCTTTTGCCGCCCGGGCATGGCAGCCTTGCTGGCGGGGGTGGCCCTGTTCTACTTGGCCGTAATCTTTGCCCTGGCTTCTCCCCGACTGGGGGCCAACCTGGGGGGAACCCTCTCGGCGGCGGCGGCTTTCGGCGTCAGCCAGGCCGGCCTGGTAAAGCTGGTCTTCCCCCACCGGCCCCGCCTCTCCTGGAAGGGGGCTTGCGCCTTCTCCGTCTCCCTCTTTGCCCTGCTGTCCCTGGCTCTCCTCTGGGCGTTAAATATCCGCGCACCCCAGGCCAACCCTTCCCACGTGGGGCGCTTCGGGGAGATGTTCCAGCAGCGGGGCCTGGAGGTTTTCTGGGAGACGGCCTCCCGGAAGCTGGCCATGAACTGGAGGCTGGTGCGGTATTCCATCTGGAGCCGGGTTTTTGTCACTTTTCTGGGCCTGCAAGGGCTGCTGTTCTTTTATCCCTTGGGCTTGCTGAAGTCCTTGAAGCAGGAGCAGCCGTACCTGCTCCTGGGGATGGGCGCGGCCCTGGTGGGCAGTATTGCCGCCTTGCTGACCAACGATTCCGGGGTCGTGGCGGCGGCCACCATGCTCTTGTTTGGCGTCCCCCCGGTCTTGGAGGCCATGATCCGGCAGCGCCTGGAGGGGACCCGGAATAAGTTGACAGCTTGAAGCAGGATTATGGGCCTTTTTATGGAATAGATCGCCATTATTTACGATGGGGAGGTTTGGTGTTGTTACAGCAGAGCGTGACCTACCAGCTGGCCGACGGTATGCGCCTTGTTTTTATACCTACCGACAAGTTTAAGACGGTCAGCCTGGCCCTGTTTTTGCACCTGGAGCTGCGGGCCGACCTGGCGACCCGGGCAGCCTTGCTTTCCGCCGTGCTGGAGCGGGGCAGCCGGCGCTACCCGGACAGCCTGACTCTGCGCCGGGAGCTGGAGCAGCTTTACGGGGCCGAGCTTTCCACCGATATACACAAGAAGGGGGAGCGGCACCTGATCTCCTGTACCCTGGAGATGGTCCACAGCCGCTTTGTCGGCGAAGGAGAAGAGCTGTTCCGCCGGGGCGTCTCCATCCTGGGCGGCATCATCGGGGATCCCCTGCTGGAGAAGGGCTCCTTCCGGGAGGAATATGTGGCCCAGGAGAAGGAGCACCTGGCCCAGGAGATCAAGGGGTTGATTAACGACAAGGCCCAGTATGCCCTGGAACGGTGCCTCAGCAAGATGTGCCAGGGGGAGCGCTACGGGGTGTACAAACTGGGCCGCCTGGAAGACCTGGAGCAGATAACCCCCGCCTCCCTGGGGCAATTCTACCGGGAGCTGGTGCCCCGCTGCCCCATCGACTTATATATGGTGGGGGACCTGGACCCGGAGAAGGTCCTCCGGCTGGTGGAGGAGGAGCTCCGGATTCAGCGCGACGGTTTGAGCGCTTCTCTGCCTCCCACGGAGGTGCGGGCGGAGGTGGAAAAGGTGCGCTATTACGAAGAGTCGATGCCCGTCCAGCAGTCGAAGCTGGTCCTGGGCTACCGGACCGGCACCTCCTTTGACAGCGAAGACTACTATCCCCTGCTGATGTACAACGGCATCCTGGGGGGCTTTCCCCATTCGAAGCTTTTTGTCAACGTGCGGGAGAAGGCCAGCCTGGCCTACTACGTCTACTCCCGGCTGGAGCGGCTGAAGGGGCTCATGGTTATCGCCGCGGGCATCGAAGCCGGGGAATACCAGAAGGCCCTGGGTATAATTGAAAAGCAAGTGGAGGCCATGGCCCGGGGCGAGATTAGCCCGGCGGAGATGGAGAATACCCGACGCAGCTTAATCAACGCCCTGCGGGTTCAGGAAGACAGCCCCTATCCCCTGATCAATGCCCACCTGGAGGGTTCCATAGGGGGCCGCATCGAGACTGTCGACGAGATGGTCCGCGCCATCGAGAGGGTCACGCCGGAGGAGATCGCCCGGGTGGCCCGAAAAGTCCAACTGGATACCGTCTACTTGCTGCGGGGAGAAGAAGGAGGCGAGGCGTCGGCATGAGCATATCCTGGGATATACTGAAAAGCCCTGAGCTGGAGGAGAGAGCTTGCCGCTGTCTCATCGAACCCGGCCTGGAGGTATATGTTTTGGTTAAAAAAGGCTACCGGAAGAAGTATGCCATCTTCTCCACCCGGTTCGGTTCCATCGACAGCCGCTTCCAAGTGGAGGGATCGGACCAGGTTATCGACGTTCCCGACGGGGTGGCCCATTTCCTGGAGCACAAGCTCTTTGAAGATGAACAGGGGGATGTGATGGAGCGGTTTGCCGCCCTGGGCGCCTCTCCCAACGCTTTTACCACTTTCACCCATACCACCTACCTTTTCTCGGGCACGGAAAATTTCCCCGACTGCCTGGAGCTGCTGCTGGACTTTGTTCAGGAGCCCTACTTCACCCGGGAGACGGTGCAGAAGGAGCAGGGGATCATCGGGCAGGAGATCCGCATGTACCAGGATCATCCTCAGTGGCGGGTCTTCTTCAACCTGCTGGAGGCCCTGTACGCCCTTCACCCGGTCCGCAAAGATATCACCGGTTCCCTGGAAAGCATCGCCCGGATCACCCCGGAACTGCTCTATGACTGCTACCGGACCTTTTACCACCCCAGCAACATGGCTCTTTTTGTGGTGGGCGACGTGGACCCCCGCCAGGTGGGGGAGCAGGTAGCGGCCAACCTGGCGCGGCGGAACTACCGGCCCCTGGGGGAGATACGCCGCTTTTACCCGGAAGAGCCCCCTGCTGTCAACCGGACCCGGGTCAGCCAGGAAATGGTGGTCTCGCAGCCCATCCTGCACCTGGGTTTCAAGGATGCGGAGGCGGCAGGGTTGACGGGGGAGGAACTGCTGCGCCGGGAACTGGCCATGGATCTCCTGCTAAGCATTATTTTTGCCCCCAGCGAGCCTCTCTACCAGGAGCTCTACGAGGAAGGGCTAATCGACGACCGTTTCGATGCCGGGTACGAGGCTGAGAATACCTATGCTTTTACCCTGATTGGCGGGGAGACCCGGGACCCGGAACTGCTCTACCAGCGGCTCATGGAGGCCATCCACCGGCAGCGGCGCCGGGGGATACCCCAGGAGACCTTTGAGCGCCACCGGCGCCAGCACCTGGGGGAGTACATCCGCCGCTTCAACTCCCTGGAATTTATCGCCAACAACTACCTGGCCTACCGCTTCCGGGGGGCGGACTTCTTTGCCGTGCCCGCCCTCTTGAAGCAGTTGAAGCGGGAAGAGGTGGAGTCGCTCCTGAACTCGCAGCTGCAGGAGGAGCAGCACGCCCTCTCCCTGGTCCTGCCCCGGCCCGGCTGAGGCCGCAGCGGCGGATCCTGGCCTGGCCTTGACCGGTCGCCGGAGCAATGACGCCGGCGGCCGGTGGTTGCTTTAAAAAACTGGATCTCCGGAGGAGGATATGTGGCGAATAGGGCGGGTCGTAGATTTAAGCATGCGCCTGGACGGGGTCACCCCGGTATATCCGGGGGATCCGCCTTTTTCCATGGAACCCGTCTCCGCTTTTAACCGGGAAGGCTTTGTTGTCCACCGCCTGGAGCTTTCCACCCATGCCGGCACCCACCTGGACGCTCCCCTGCATACCTGCTGCCGCGGGCTGAGCGTCGATGGGATTCCCCTGGGAAACTGTGCCGGGGAGGGCCTGGTGGTGGACCTCCGGGGGAAAAAAGCGGGGGAGCCCATCAAAAGGGAAGACTTTTCCGGCCTGGAAGAGCGGATGTCAGGGGAAGCCTTCGTTCTTCTCCATACCGGCTGGAGCGGGAAAGGGGGAAGGCCGGAGTACTTCCGCCATCCTTTTATGGAGGAAGAGGCCTGCCGCTTCCTGCTGCAGCGGGGGGTGCGTCGTTTTGGAATCGATGCTCCCGGGCTGGACGCTCCCGGAGCCTCCCCCTTGATCCTCCACCGGTTGATTGCCGGGCACGGGGGGATCGTGGTGGAGAACCTGGTCAACCTGGAGCAGCTGGATTTTCCCCGCCCCCTGATTTGCTGTTTTCCCTTGAAGATCGGCGGCGGCGACGCGTCGCCCGTTCGGGCTCTGGCCCTGGAGCTTCTCCCGGCCTCCGGGAGCCGGGAAGGAGGTGGATGAGCGGCCATGGAGGCAAATAATGACAGGAAACTGCCGGCAGGCCGGCCCCTGGAGCTGGCCGGCCTGGTAGACTACCAGCAGGGAGCGGTGGTTAGCCGGACGATTATCCACCGTCCCGTGGGAACGGTGACCCTTTTTGCCTTTGACCGGGAGCAGGGCTTAAGCGAGCATACCGCTCCGTACGATGCCCTGGTTTACGCCCTGGAGGGCGAAGCCCAGGTGGTCATCTCCGGGGAGAGCCGCCGGCTGCAGGCGGGCCAGGTGCTGTTGATGCCGGCCCATGAGCCCCACAGCCTGCACGCCCTCCAACAGTTCAAGATGCTCCTGGTCATGATCAGGTCTTAAGCCTGGCGAAGCAGGCTCCGGCCTTTTTCCCGGGGGCAAACTGTGTTAAAATGAGGATGTTGTTCAGCATTTTTCCGGAAAGGGTGACCGTGATGGAGCGGAAAACAGGAGCGGGAGCCGGGGAGAAGGAATTTGTCAAGGAGATAACCCCCCGGGACCAGGACTATTCCCAGTGGTACATAGATGTCATTTTAAAGACGGAGATGATGGACTACGCCCCGGTAAAGGGCTGCATGGCCATCCGCCCCTACGGGTACGCCATCTGGGAGAAGATCCAGGAGCTGCTGGACCGCCGGATCAAGGCGACGGGGCATGTGAACGCCTACTTCCCCATGTTCATCCCCAAAGGACTGCTGGAGAAGGAAGCGGAGCACGTGGAGGGCTTTGCCCCGGAGGTGGCCTGGGTAACCAAGGGAGGGAGCGAAGAGCTGAGCGAGCCCCTGGTGGTGCGGCCCACTTCCGAGGCCATAATCTGCGACTTCTATTCCCGCTGGATCCAGTCCTGGCGCGACCTGCCGGTGCTGATTAACCAGTGGTGCAACATCGTGCGCTGGGAAAAGGCCACCCGCCCCTTCCTGCGCACCTCGGAATTCTTATGGCAGGAGGGGCATACCTGCCACCGCACCGCGGAAGAGGCGGAGGAAGAGGCCCTGAAGATGCTGGAGGTGTACCGCGAATTCCTGGAAGAAGAGCTGTCCATACCCGTTATCCCGGGGCGGAAGACGGAGCAGGAGAAGTTTGCCGGGGCGATGCATACTTACACCATCGAGGCGCTGATGAGCGACCGGCGCGCCCTGCAGGCGGGAACCTCCCATAACCTGGGGCAGCACTTTGCCAAGGTATTCAATATCACCTTCCTGGACAAGGATGACCAGTTGAAATACGTCTGGCAGACCTCCTGGGGGGTATCCACCCGTCTTATCGGGGCTCTGATCATGGTGCACGGAGACGATCGCGGCCTGGTGCTTCCTCCCCGGGTGGCGCCCATCCAGGCCGTCCTGGTGCCCATTCTCTCCAAGAAAGCCGGGGCGGAGGTGCTCTCCGCCGCCAACAGGCTGGCCGACTCCCTGAAAGGGCTGGTGCGCCTCCAGCTGGATGACCGGGAGGAGTATTCTCCGGGCTGGAAATACAACCAGTGGGAGATGAAGGGGGTGCCCGTCCGGATCGAGCTGGGACCCCGGGACCTGGAGAATAAGCAGGTCGTCCTGGTCCGGCGGGACAGCGGAGCCCGGGAGGCGGTTCCCCTGGAAGAGGTTCCGCAGCGGCTTCCCGCCCTCCTGGAGGCGGTTCAGACGGACCTGTTTAAAAAAGCTCTGGCTTTCCGGGAGGAGAATACCCGGCGCGGGGAAAGTTACGAAGATTTTGTCTCCGTTATGGAGACCCAAAGGGGCTTCTACCTGGCCTTCTGGTGCGGCCGTACGGAATGCGAACTGAAAGCCAAGGAGGACACCAAGGCCACCATCCGCTGCATTCCCTTCCAGCAGGAGGAGGCGGCGGGCCATAACTGCCTGGTCTGCGGGAAGCCGGCGAAAGCCCAGGTTTACTGGGCCCGCTCCTACTAGAGAGCCTGCAGGCGCAGGCGGCAAGGCGGAGAGACCGGTGGTGACCAAGAGAGAGTTAAGAAAACAAATTTTCCAACGGCGGGACCGCTTGAGCGGGGAAGAGATTCGGGAGTACAGCCGGCAGATTGCCCGGCGCCTCTACGGCCTGCCGGAATACCGGGAGAGCAGGGTGATCATGTTCTTCCTCTCTTTCCGGAGCGAAGTGGATACCCGCTCCATGGTGGAGGAGAGCCTGGCCCGGGGCAAGGAGGTGCTGGTGCCCAAAGCCCTTCCCGACTCCCGGGAGTTGATCGCCTCCCGCCTGCTGGATTGCCGGGAGGATCTGGCCCCGGGGGCCTACGGTATACCGGAGCCGAAAGAGAGCGCCTTGAGAGCCGTTGACCCTCTCCAGATCGATCTGCTCATCGTTCCGGGGGTGGCCTTCTCCGAAGACGGCCGGCGCCTGGGTTACGGCGGCGGCTATTACGACCGTTTTTTTGGCCGGCTCCGGCCGGAAGTGCCGCTGCTGGCCCTGGCCTTTGAGCTGCAAATTGTCCCCGAGGTGCCCGTGCAGCCCTGGGACCGGCCGGTGGACCTGATTGTTACCGAGAAAAGGGTCATCCGGGTAGGCCGCCGCTGAGCGGCCCCGGCGGCTAGGCGGTGGGCTGGGACTTAAAGATTCCGTAGAAGAAGATGGAGGTCAAGTTCTGGGCCAGCTCTTCCGGCTTACTCTCCTTTTCCTTGACGATTTCCCAGGTATAGCGGTCCAGAAGGAGGGCATAGGCCCGGGCGCTTTTGCGGGTGTTGACATTCCGGGTGAAGTTGTTCCGCCGGGCCAGGTCCAGGTAGCTCTCGATGTAATCGGTAAACTTCTGGAGCAGCTCTTCCCAGTAGGCGGCGATATCTTCGGAATGGACCAGCGCTTCCCCGTATACGTTCATGATTGGGCGGTGTTCTTCCACCAGGAGAAAGAGGGTTTGCATCACCTTCTGGAAGAAGTTGTAGTATTCCCGGGGGCGGGAAAGTTCCGGCTGGGAGCCCAGGAGGTTGTAGAGATCGCTTAATACGTGATCCAGGATCCGGTTTAAGATATCGTCCTTGCCCTTGAAATGGCTGTATACCGTTCCATAACCCACGTTGGCCTGTTCGCTGATCCTGGCGATGGTGGTCTTGGTGTAGCCCTCCAGCAGGAAGATTTGCATGGCGGTATCCAGGATCAGCTTCCTGGTGATCCGGCTGCGCAGGTAGCGCCTTGGTCTTCGCTGAACGGTTGTTACGCTATTCATCAGGCGAGAGCCCTCCTTGAATTGGGAATTAAGGAGTCATTAAACATATTTGCAGACATTATACCATTTTATTTAAAAATTGCAAACCTTTTATAATTAAAAAGATTTACATTAAATGAAGGTATTCTATTTTCCTCATTGATTATCTTTAATTATCTTTAAAATTGAAAAACTAATTAAAAAACCGGGCCTGCCTTGCAGGCCCGGTGGAAGGTAGAGATGCCGGCGTCAGTCGGCAAACAGGTGCCGGCCGATCCTGGTGAGCACCGGCCGGCTGAATATCCAGTAGCTGGTAGCCGTGGCGGGATTGTAGTAATAGAGGGCTCCCTCGGTGGGATCTTCCCCCTGGAGGGC
>LFRQ01000117.1 GCA_001512835.1 Clostridia bacterium DTU022 | reverse complement strand
GTCCCCGACGACCCCCACCGCCTGGCCGTCCTGCAGTTTACCTCCGGTTCCACGGCGGAGCCGAAAGGGGTAATGCTGCCCCACCACGTGATCGGCGCCAACCTGGACGGGATGATCCAGGCGGCCAAGGTTACCCTGGAGGATATTTTGGTCTCCTGGCTGCCCCTCTACCACGACATGGGCTTGATCGGTTTTTTGATCGTTCCCATGACCGTGGGCTGTTCCCTGGTCCTGGCCGCCCCCCAGGATTTTCTCTCCCGGCCCGGCGACTGGATGCAATGGATGAGCGATTACGGCGGGACGATTACCGCGGGCCCCAACTTTTCCTGGGTTCTGGCCACCCGGGCCTTGAAGCGCCTGGGCGGCGAGGAGAAGTCCCTGGACCTTTCCCGGGTGCGGATCGCTCTCAACGGGGCGGAGCCCATCGATCCCGATGCCGTGGATGAATTTGTGGCCACGGCGGCGAAGTTCGGTTTTCGACCCGGGGCCGTCTTCTGTGCCTTCGGCATGGCCGAAGTGGCCATCGGCGGCAGTTTCCCGGAGCCGATGCGGGGCATGGCCTGCGATGTGGTGGACCGGACCGGCCTGGAGATCGAGGGGGTGGCCAGGCCGGTGCCCAGCGACTTGCCTACCGCCCGCCGCCTCCCCCTCCTGGGGCGTCCCATCCCGGGGCTGGAGATGCGCATCTGCAACCCGGTTACGGGGGAAGTCTTAAAGGAGCGGCGGGTAGGCGAACTGGAGATCCGGGGCACTTCGGTAACCTCCGGCTATTACCGGCGCCCGGAGCTGAATGCCGCCTTGTTCAGAGACGGCTGGCTGCGGACCGGGGACCTGGCCTACTTTGTCCCCGGCCCCGACGGCGGCCCCCCCGAACTGGTGATCTGCGGCCGGATCAAGGATATGATTATCGTCTCCGGGCGGAACATTTACCCTGAAGACATCGAGCGGGCGGTGGGCGCCCTGGAAGGGGTGCGCACCGGAAACGTCATCGCTTTCGGGGTGGAGGGCTACCGGAGGAAGGAATCCATCGTGGTGGTGGCCGAGGTGCGCAGCGGAGACCCGGCTGAACTCCGGCGCAAGATCCGTCGCTGTGTCCTGGGGGTTTGCGGGGTTACCCCAGCGGACATCGTGATGGTCCGGCCGGGGACCCTGCCGAAAACAAGCTCGGGCAAGCTCCAGAGAAGCCTCTGCAAAAAGCAGTACCTGCGCAAGCAGCTTAAGCCCATTGAAGGTTGAAAAGGCGGCGGGGACGCAGACCTGGCGCCGGAACCGGCACCTTGCTCCGAAAGGCTTTGACAGGCGGCGGCAATTGCGTTAGCTTAGAGAGGGAAGGGGCGGCTTCACCGCTGCCCGGAAGGGAGTTCCCGGCCGGGAGCGGCCCCGGAGCCGGCTCCTAATTCCCGGCCAGGCTTTGCGTCTTTGCGCCCTGGGCCGCCGGGGGTGCGCTCCGGCCGGTCCGCTTGTCAAAGCCGGAGTTCTGTGATAATTTGTGATAAGTGGAGAAGGGATATTTATCGAGAGCGTAGACTGCGGGAAAAAGATAATTCGCTATGCCCTGACCATTAAAGGGATCGTGCAGGGAGTAGGCTTCCGTCCGTACCTGTACCGGCTGGCCAAATCCCTTTCTTTGGGGGGGTATGTACGCAATACCGCCGACGGGGTATACGCGGAAATTGAAGGCGAAAGCACCGCCTGCCAGCGGTTTATTGACGCCTTGAAGCATCATCCGCCGGTGCGGGCCCGGATACAGAGCATTCACGTGGAGGAGCGGCCCCGGGAGGGGGAGGCGGACTTTCACATTGTCGCCAGCAGCCGCGGCCGGAGAAACGCCCTGGTATCACCGGATATGGGCATCTGCGCCGCCTGTGCTGCGGAAATAGCGGATAAAAGCAACCGGCGCTACCGCTATGCCTTCACCAACTGCACCGATTGCGGCCCCCGCTTTACCATTATCCGAGAGACGCCCTACGACCGGAAAAATACCACCATGGCCGCCTTTGTCATGTGCCCCGCCTGCCGGCAGGAGTACGAGGATCCTCTGGACCGGCGCTTCCATGCCCAGCCCAATGCCTGTCCTGCCTGCGGGCCGGAGCTTTATTTTTATAAGGCCGGGGAGAGGCAGGAGGGCGATCCCCTGCTCCTCTTCGATGAGTGCATTCGAGAAGGCGGGATCGTGGCCGTAAAGGGGCTGGGGGGATATCATCTGGCCTGTGATGCCTGCAACCCGGAGGCCGTCTCCCGGTTAAGGAGGAGGAAACTCCGCTATGAAAAGCCCTTCGCCCTGATGATGCGCGATCTTAATACGGCAAAGCGCTTCTGCTGGGTGGATTCCCAGGAGGAGGCGGCGCTGCTGGATGCCAGAAAGCCCATCGTGCTCCTCAGGAGAAAAGAGGAGGGCCGGATCGCGGAAGAGGTCGCCCCCGGCAACCAGCGGCTGGGAGTGATGCTCCCGTACACGCCCCTGCACTGCCTGATCATGGAGAACAACCAGGTCCTGGTGATGACCAGCGCCAACATCTCCGACCGCCCCATGATTTATGACGACGCCGAGGCCGCCGGCTCTCTTTTCGCCATCGCGGAGGCGATGTTGACCCATAATCGGGAGATCTTCCGCCGGGTGGATGACAGCGTCTGCCTGGTGGCCGCGGGCCAAACCCGGATGATCCGGCGGGCCCGGGGTTATGCCCCGGAGCCGTTGAGGCTGGAGGGCAACCGCTCCGTGATCCTGGCCCTGGGGGCGCAGCAGAAGAACACCTTTTGTCTGGCCAAGGGGGAGGACGCCTTCTTGAGCGGGCATATCGGCGACCTGGACGACCCCGATACGGAGCGGTTCTATGAAAGGGAAATCGAGTCTTACCTGCGGTTGTTTAGCGCCCGTCCGGAGGTGGTCGCCTGCGACCTGCATCCGGACTATGTCTCCTCCAGGTACGCCCGGCGCTTTAAAAAGGAGCTTCCCGTCTACCAGATCCAGCACCATCATGCCCACTTTGCCTCGGTTTTGGCCGAGCATAATCTTAAAGAGAAGGCCGTGGGGCTGATCTTTGACGGCACCGGCTACGGGGAGGACGGCACCCTGTGGGGAGGCGAGGCCCTGTGGGGGGATATCGCCGGAACGGAGCGGATCGGGCACCTGCTGCCCGCTCCCCTGCTGGGCGGCGAAGCCGCCATCCGCGAGCCCTGGCGCATGGCCCTGGCCATGGTGTACCTGGCCTGCGGGAAGGAGGAGGCCCTGGAATATTTTGCCCAGCAGGGCGACAAGGCCGCCCTGCTGCTCCAGGCCGGCGAGCGCGGCATTAACGCGCCCGCGACCACGGGGGCGGGGCGCCTCTTCGACGCGGTGGCCGCCCTGGCCGGGGTTAGGACCCATACCACCTACGAAGGGCAGGCGGCCATCGACCTGGAGCAGGTCCTGGATGATTCCGCCGCGGGAAGCTACGGCTTCGATATCGCCTGGGAAGGGGACATGATGATCTTCGACTGGCGCCAGCTGATCCGCGATGTGGTGCGCGACGCCCGGAAAGGCCTTCGCTGCGGCGAAATTGCGGCCAAGTTTCACCGGGCCGTGGTGCAGCTGCTGGCCGATGTTTCCCTCCTGGCCCGGAAGCACTACGGGAGCGGCCGGGTGGTCTTGTCGGGAGGGGTTTTCCAGAATGCGTATCTCCTGGACCACGGCGTGGCCAGGCTTAAGAATAGCGGATTTGAGGTTTATACCAATGCCAAAGTACCCGCCAACGATGGGGGGATATCTTTCGGCCAAGCGGCGGCGGCCTCCCGGAGGCTTGCCTCTTGAAAAGAGCGAAGCTCTTTTGTCCATGGCCGCTGCGGAGATAGGGAGGTGGCGGATATGTGCCTGGCAATACCGGGGAAGATTGTCCACATCGGCAACGGCTACGCCGAGATCGATTACGGCGGCGTTTCCCGGAAGGCAAGCCTGCGGCTGGTTCAAGGAGCCAAGGTGGGCGATTATGCCTTGGTGCATGCCGGTTTTGTGATCCAGATCCTGGACCAGGAGGCCGGCGAGGAACTGAGCAAGTTTATTGAAGAGATAATGGAGCAAGTAGGTAGCGGGGAAAATGAAAGAGCAGATCGAGCGAATTAAGAAGGGGATTGCGGAGCTGGCGGCGGCCCTGGGGCGGATCACCATCATGGAGGTATGCGGCACCCATACCGCCGGCATCCGGAAATACGGGATCCAGGAGCTTTTGCCCGACAATGTGAGGCTGGTTTCCGGGCCCGGCTGCCCCGTGTGCGTAACGCCTCAGCGGGATATCGCCGTGGCTATCTCCCTGGCCGACCGGGAAGAGGTCATCTTTGCCTGCTTCGGGGACATGATGCGAGTCCCCTGCGGCGACAGAAGCCTCTACTCCCTCTATGAACAGGGCCGGGAGATCCGCGTCATTACGTCGCCCCTGGACGCCCTGGAGATGGCCCGAAATAATCCCCGCCGGCAGGTAATATATTTTGGCATAGGCTTTGAAACCACGGCTCCTCTTACCGCGGCGCTGATTGAAGCGGCCAGGGAATCGGGGATAAGAAACCTAAGCGTGTTGTCGGCTCATAAAACCATACCCCAAGCCGTTGCCCAGTTGCTGAAGGGCGACCATAAAATCGACGCCCTGCTCTGCCCGGGGCATGTGGCCTCCATTATCGGTGCCGAGGCCTTCTCTTTTGTTCCCCGGGAGCTGGGGCTGCCGGCGGCGGTGGCCGGTTTCGAGGCCTACGACATTATGGTGGGCCTGCTTAGCCTGGTGCGCATGCTGCACCGCGGTGAAAGGAAATGCGTCAATATGTACCCCCGGGCGGTAACCGGCCAGGGGAACAGGGTGGCCCTCTCCCTTCTGGACCGGGTGTTTGAGCCCTGCGACGCTCTCTGGCGCGGGCTCGGGGAGATAAAGGGAAGCGGGCTGCGCCTGAAAGAGGAATACCGGGAATTCGATGCCTTGCATAGATTTCCTATCCCCGGGGATAGCGGAGGCGACATCGGGGAAGCCGAGGGCTGCCTCTGCGCCCGCATTCTTTGCGGCAAGAGCGTACCTACGGATTGCCGGCAATTTGGCGGAGCCTGTACCCCGGAACGGCCCCTGGGACCGTGCATGGTATCTTCCGAAGGCAGCTGTGCCGCCTACTACCGTTTTGGGGGGGAAAATAAGCCATGGCGCGAAGAATAACCCTGGCCCACGGCTCGGGGGGAGAGGCCTACCGGGAACTGGTGCAGGAGCTTTTCCTCCCCGCCTTCGAAAACGAGATGCTCCGGCCCCTCACCGATTCGGCCATCTGCCGGGGGAGCGAAAAGATCGCCGTGACCACGGACAGCTACGTCATCAAGCCTCTTTTTTTCCCCGGAGGAGATATTGGCCGGCTTTGCGTCAGCGGCACGGTAAACGACCTGGCGGTCAGCGGCGCCTCCCCCAGGTATATATCCGTCAGCATGATTCTCGAAGCGGGATTTGATATGGAGACCCTGGGCCGCATCGTGGAATCCATTGCCGCTACGGCCAGGGAAGCCGGGGTAGCCGTGGTAACGGGCGATACGAAGGTAGTGGAGGGGGGAGCGGCCGACGGCATTTTCATCACCACCACCGGCGTCGGCCTGTTTTTGGAGGGGAGACAGCCCCCGCCTCAAAAGATCCTCCCCGGCGACCAGATTGTCATCAGCGGCTATATGGCCTCCCACGGGATGGCCGTCATGGCGGCTCGGGAAAATATGGCCTTCCACCCGCCCATCCAAAGCGATGTGGCACCCCTGGCGGCCCTGGTGGAGCGGGTGCTGCAAGACGGGTGCGAAGTCCATGCCATGCGCGACCCCACGCGGGGCGGGGTGGCGGCCACCCTTTGCGAGTGGGTGGCCCCGGATACCGATATCATCATCTACGACGAGCGGCTGCCGGTACGTCCCGACGTATCTGCGGCCTGCGAAATCCTGGGGATGGATCCCCTCTATATTGCCAACGAGGGGATTGTGCTTTTTGCCGTGCCCGGCCCCTGGGCGGAAAGGGTCCTGCAAGCCCTGCAGTCTGTTGATGCAGGCAGGAACGCCGCCATCATCGGGGAAGTCAGGAAAGGGAGCGGCAGCGTCTATAGCGTGACGGAGTACGGAACGCACCGGAAAATTATGATGCCCCGGGGCGAGCTGCTTCCGCGAATCTGCTGACCTTTTCCGCGGCCTGAGGTGCCGCCAGGCTAAACGTGATGGCGTATCCGCGGAGCTTGCGCCCGGCGGCCTTCTTGCCCAGGAGCTCCTGAAAAAGGGCTGCTCCTTGGCCTTTAAAGCCGTTTTGCCGGATTTTGGGGGCCGGTCCCGAGGCGGCTCCCTTGGGGGCGGCGGACTGGTTTGTTCTTCTTGACGCAATCCTGGTTTTTATATTACAGTACAAACTGCAATACTGTTGCATTAATTCTCGAAATGCAGTTTAATAGTAGAAGGGATCATTTTTTTGTGTCCGTCAAAGAAAACAGAAAAAAGGAGATGAATATGCATGTAAAACAGCTAACACGGAGAACGCCGGAGAAGCCGCCGGGAACACTTCTTTGCCTCGGCTTTATCCGCGGCAGCCGTGAGAACTGAGCAGTTTAGCGGACAGCTAAAAGACCATATTTTAAGGGCGTGTGGTCTCCCTGTGATAAAGCTTGTCCAACAGTTTAACCTTTAAGTTTTCGATATTTGGTGGATGGCAGCAGAGGCAATGGACGGAATTTTACATCTTTAGCTTCAAGTGGTGCGTTTTTGATTTTTCCGTTCCCTGGGCCGTGTTTTCCGGATCTTTAAGCGGTTGCGGTTCCCGTTTTGGGTGATAAAAAAGCCAGCCGTTCCCAATCCATTTCGATTCCATCGCCGGAGAAAAGATCGCCCAACACCGCCAGGTAAGCCTTATCAAATTGTACGAGGTGGGAAACAAATGGGAAGCGAAGTGCTTTTGGTTTGTATTTGCGTTCCGTTGTTTGGTTCTTTTCTTCTCCCCCTTCTGGGAATGATTAATATAAAACTAAGGAATGCGGCGGCGCTAATTTTTACGGCTACCGCTTTTGTATGTGCCGCCCTGGCATTGCCCGAAGTGCTGGCCGGAACTCCCCTTTCTCTCCATTACGAACTGCCTCTGGGATTGAGTTTCGGCTTTTATGCCGATGTTCTGGCCGTATTTATGGCTTTGACCTCCTCCCTGGTGGCCACCATAATCGTGATCTACTCCTTTGAATATATCAAGGAATACGATCACCAGAATGAATATTACATGATGGTTTGCCTTTTCATCGGCACCATGATGGGACTGGTTTTCTCCACGAACCTTATTTTCATTTATATATTCTGGGAGATATCGGCCATCTGCTGCTGGAGGCTCATCGGCTTTTACCGGGAAGAGATTACCATACGCCGGGCCAACAAGGCTTTCATCGTCACCGTCGTCGGCGCCCTGATCATGCTGGTGGGTTTTGTGGGCATCTACGGGCAAACGGGCACCTTCGACCTGGCGGCGATGAAAGGCACCCACCTACCGGCCTGGATCGTTATCCTGATCTTATTCGGCGTGCTTTCCAAATCGGCAACCTTCCCCCTGCACAACTGGCTGCCTGATGCCGGTGTTGCTCCTTCGCCGGTTACCTCCCTGCTTCACGCGGCTGTGCTTGTGAAAATTGGCGTTTATATCTATGCCCGGCTGTTTGTTAACAGCTTCGAAATCGACAAGGTCTTTACCGTTGCCGTGCCCATTATCGCCGCCGTCAGCGCCCTGGTAAGCGCGGGGGTGGCCTTGCGGGAAAACGATATCAAGCGGATCATTGCCTATTCCACCATTAGCCAGCTGGCTTTTATACTCCTGGGGCTCTCCTCCGGCACGGAGATTGGTGTCCTGGGAGGGCTGCTCTACATCCTGATGCACAGCGTGGCCAAGGGCGGCCTCTTTCTATGCGCCGGGATCGTGGAGCACACCTTGCATACGAAGGATATAACCAAGATGGGTGGATTATACAAGGGGATGCCCTTGACGGCCCTGGCTTTCCTCTTCTGTGCCTTCTCGGTCATGGGGATACCTCCTTTCGGCGGCTTTTTCGCCAAATACCTGGTTATTGACGGGATTATTTCGGCAGGAAATGTGGGGCTGGGCGCCGTTTTTATTGCCGGTGCGGTTATGACCGTCCTCTACCTAAGCCGGCTCTTCATTAAGGTATTCCTGGGAGAAACCGTCTCCGACGCCAGGGAAGCGGGGTCGCCTGTCATGGTGGCCTCCGTGGTGGTCCTGGCCATACTCTCCGTGGCCCTGGGGATTTCGATACACTGGCCTTCAGGGTTTGCATCTTTGATCGGGGGAGGTATCTAGTATGCTGACTTCCATTAGTTCTTTTCTGGGCAGTGACGCCAATCTCATCTGGTTTATGATCGTGCTGCCTGCCGTCGTGGGGGTCGTCTTGTGGCTTATCAAAAACTACCCTCTAAGGCTGATCCTGGGCCTGGCGTCGGCTGCGGCCAACCTTCTTTTTGCGGTAAGCCTTTTCCGGTCGGAGGGCTTTTATAAGGTATTTCCCTTTGCCGCAGGGGGATTGAATATATCCTTTAATGTTTACGGATTCTCCTCCCTGTTTTTGACCTTTATCGCTGTCTGCTTCCTGCTGGTCATCTTGTACAGCGTGGTCTATTTTAAGGGCAAGAAGCATGCGGGCCTCTTCCTCTTGTACATGTATATCAGCCTGGCCATGATGAACGGGGCCTTCATGTCGGATAACCTGGGTATACTGCTCTTCTTCTGGGAAGGTCTTCTCTGTACTCTCTTTGGGATCTTGCTCATCAATAACCTGCACCATCCCAGGACGGCGGTTAAGGCTCTTATTCTTGCCGGCACTGCCGATCTCCTGATGATGCTGGGGATCATCATTACAGCCTACCAGGCGGGGACCCTTTGCATCAGCCAGATGGAGAAGCTGCCGGTGGCGGGGGCAGCGGCCGTGGGCTTTGCCTGCATGATGCTGGGGGCTATCGGCAAGGCCGGAAGCATGCCCTTCCACAGCTGGATCCCCAACGCCGCCGAAGATGCGCCCACCCCCTTCATGGTGGCTTTCCCGGCGGCCCTGGAGAAATTCCTGGGCATCTACCTGGCGGCGCGCATCGTCATGGACATTTATGATGTTCAGCCGGGAAGCGGCGCCAGCATTGCCGTTATGACCATCGGAACCCTCACCATCGTTCTGGCCGTGGCCATGGCCTTGATTCAGAAGGACATGAAGCGGCTGCTTTCCTACCATGCCATCAGCCAGGTGGGATACATGGTGCTGGGCATCGGAACAGCGCTGCCCATTGGGATCATGGGCGGTATCTTCCACATGCTCAACCACGTCATCTACAAGAGCTGCCTCTTCATGACGGCGGGGAGCGTGGAGCTGCAGACGGGGACCACGGACCTGAAGCAATTCAGCGGGCTGGGACGCAAAATGCCCCTGACCATGACCTGCTTTATAATCAGCGCCCTGGCCATCTCCGGGGTGCCCCCCTTGAACGGATTCTTCTCCAAGGAGCTGGTTTTCGACGCCGCCCTGGAAAGCAATATCGTCTTCTACCTGGGCGCCCTGCTGGGGGCATTTATGACGGCCATCTCCTTCCTGAAGCTGGGGAGGGCGGCCTTCGGTGGAGAGCTTAAGCTTCCTGCGGGTCGCCAGAATGTTCGCGAATCCGGCCCGGGCATCTTCCTGCCCATGGCTGTTCTGGCCATCCTCTGCGTGCTCTTTGGGGTGGCCAACACCCTGCCTTTGGACGGACTGCTGGGGCCCGCGGTGGGAGATCCGCACAAGTACTCGGGCTGGCCGCATTCTGCGACCCTGGTCGTGATCTCCGTGGCCGTACTGCTCCTGGCCCTGGTTGATCACCTCTACGGAAGCAGGAAATCGGGCGGTGCCTTGTACGCCGCCGACCATATCCATTACGCCCCCGGGCTGAAGACCATCTACGACCTGGCCGAAAGGCAGGTTTTCGATCCTTATATTTGGCTGCTGCAGATCGCCAGGGGCGTATCCGCGGTCTGCAACTGGATTGAGCGGGGTATTATCTGGCTTTATGACGATGCCGTCGTGGGCATCGTCAAGGGAGCGGGCAATTTATTGCAGCGCGCCAACGACGGAAGCCTCTCGCGCTACCTGTTGGTGGCCGTTTCCGGTGTTGCCGGCATAATTGCCCTTTTCCTGGCCATTAATTAGGGGAAGAAAGGAGGGATTTCCAGTGCAAGTAATCGAGTATACAACCCTGTTAGTTTTCGCCGTTCCCTTGGTCATACTCCTGATCAATATTCTCTTACCCAGGCAGCTGGCTGAAAAGTCCAGCATTGGCCTGGCCTATCTTGCCCCCCTGGTCCAGATTGTCGCCACGGCGGCAGGCTTGGTCCAGATTGCGCAATTGAAGCAGCACGAATTTGCCATCTCCTGGAATTTGGCCGGCGCCGTTTCCGTGCGCTTTGCCGTAAACGTCTTTTCCCTGGTGCTGCTCTTTTGCATCGGGATGGTAACCCTGGCTGCGATTATGGTTGCCAACCGGACCGTACCCCAAAAGAGGGCGGGATTCGCCGGCCTCCTGATGATGCTGATCGTGGGTATGAATGGAATGGTGCTGGTAACGGATCTCTTCTCCCTTTATGTTTTCCTGGAAATCGTCGGTATCTCCAGCTTTGTTTTGATTGCCATGTTTAAGTCGGATACGGGGCTGGAAGGCGCCTTTAAATATCTGGTGATGTCTGTCCTGGCCAGCATAATGATCTTGACCGGCTTGGCCTTTGTATTTATGCAAACGGGAAGCCTGCAGTATGATCAGGTCGGCGCCGCCGGCGGCGCCCTGGTCGGTCCAGGCGCTCCTCACTTGGCGCTCATGTATACGGCCATGGCCCTGATGATCGCCGGCTTTGCCATCAAAACGGGGGCCGTGCCCTTCCACAGCTGGCTCCCCGACGCGCACCAAAGTGCCAATACGGCCGTTTCCGTACTGCTGAGCGGTATTGTCATCAAGATTGCCGGCATCTATGGCTTTATCGTGATCACGAACTTTTTCGGCCGGCTTCCCGGCATCGACCTGACTCTGGCCCTCATCGGAACCGTTTCCATAGTCGTGGGAGCGCTCTTTGCCTTGCGGCAGAGTCATTTCAAGCGCATCGTGGCCTATTCCAGCGTAAGCCAGATGGGATACATTCTCCTGGGCTTGAGCACGGGCAGTGTTCTGGGGCTGCTGGGGGCCGTCGCCCACGTCTTTAACCATGCCACCTTCAAGAGCACCTTGTTTACCAATGCCGCTGCCGTGCACGAGCAGACGGGAACGTACGATATCAATGAACTGGGCGGCCTGGAGAAAAAGATGCCGGTAACCAGCTTCTCCTCCCTGGCGGCATTTATGTCCACGGCGGGCATACCGCCCTTTGCCGGGTTCTGGAGCAAGCTTCTAATCATCATGGCCCTCTGGAATAGCGGCGACTGGGTGTTTGCCGCCATCGCCCTTATCGCCAGCATATTCACCGCGGCCTATTTCCTGCGGCTGCAGAGGAAAGTGTTCTTCGGCAAGCTGCTGGATAAGTTTGCCCAGCTTACGGAAATAGGCGGCAGTGTGAAATGGGCCCAAATCATGCTGACGGTGGTTACCATTGCCGCCGGGCTGTTATTCCCCTTTGCCCTGCGCTACTTCGGGGGAATTGGAATACTTTAGGAGGAGGGCGAGGCTATGGAAGCCGTTATCTATATTTGCCTGGGCTTGATGCTTATTTTCGGTATCTTGGCGGTTATGCTGCGCAGCTTGTTAAAATCCGCCATTGCCCTGGCGGGAGCCAGTGCCATGCTGGCGATAATCATGTATCTGCTGGGCTCCGTATGGGCGGGGATTTTTGAACTCTCCGTTTGTGCCGGGCTGATTACTGTTGTCTTTATCAGCGCCATCAGCCTCTCCAATACGGACAAGGAAGATCTCCCCAGGCTTTACGAGGACGCCAAGCGCATGGCGGCGCTGCCGGCCGTCCTGATCATCTGCGGCGTGATCTTGATCTTGATCGTGGCGAAGACATCTTTTATGCTGCCGGCTGCCGTCCCCGCCGTAGAGATGGCGGATACTTTCCGGGAGATTTTCTGGAACCAACGCCAGGTGGATATCTGGGGTCAAGTCATCGTGGTCCTCACCGGTGCTCTAACCGTGGTGGCCCTGTTCAAGGAGCGTGAGTAATATGGAGGCCTACATGGAGACCGTTATACTCATCGTAGGGTTTTTGTTGATTGTGGCCGGTTGCTACTGCCTCATCCGCACGTACCACCTGCTTAAGGTCATTATCGGCGTCGAGGTGGCCATGAAGGCGGTGACCATGTTTGTCATCCTGGCCGGATTTATTAACGGGAAGGCTCCCCTGGCGCAAGCCTTTGTGATTACGGTAATCGTCATCGAAGTAGTGGTAGCCGTGGTGGCCGTGGGGCTGGCTTTGAACCTTTATCGACTCTACGGAAACATGGATATCCGCAATTTAAGAAAATTGAAAGGATAGGGGTATCGAGAGATGGTTGGATTGCTCTATTCGCCTCCCATAGTATTTCTGATTTTTCTGGTCCTCTTCCTGGTGGGCTCCAAAGTTTTTGCCCTGTATGCCCCGAGCAGCGCGCATCGGGAGCACGGCCTGGAGGGGTACGCCTGCGGGCAGCGCAATGTCAGGCATTATGTCAACCCTGATTACAGCCAGTTCTTTCCTTTTGCCCTATTCTTCACCATCATGCACGTTCTGGTGCTGGTGGTGGCGACGGCTTCTTATGAAGCGCTGCTGCTGCCCATTATCTATGTAGCCTCTGGAGTGCTGGCCATGATAATCATCTTTAAGAATTGATGTGGGCGGGTGCTTGGCGCAAGCAATAAACTTAAAGAGGTGATTATGCCTTGAGCCTTATGAAGAAAGCAATTGCCTGGGGGACACGGAAGTCGCCGTGGATCATCCATTTCAATGCGGGCTCCTGCAACGGCTGCGATATAGAGATCGTCGATGCCTTGACACCCAGGTTTGATCTGGAGCGGCTGGGCATTTTGCAGCGGGGCACTCCCCGCCATGCCGACATCCTGGTCTGCACCGGGGCCGTTACCCTGCAGACCAAGGACCGCCTGAAGCAGATCTACGACCAGATGCCTGAGCCGAAGTTTGTCATCGCCACGGGCACATGCGCCTGTTCGGGCGGGGTGTTCAATGGCTGCTATTGCGTCATGGGAGGCATAGACAGCGTTATACCGGTAGATGTTTATATTCCCGGCTGTGCGGTGCGCCCGGAAGCGATCATCAGTGCCGTGGCGAAGCTCCTGGGCGCCCTGGAGGCCCAGCAAAAAGGAGGTGGCAAGGATGTCGAACGAGGAAGCGATTATCCAGCGGTTAGTCGAGAAATTCGATATCTTGAAGGATAGATTGCATTTCCAGAGATCGAAGCGCATCTTTTCCGATTTCCTTACCCGGGAGGAATTCGAAACGGTCCTGCCCTACGTGCGCGATGAAATGGGCTTCAACCGGGCCAGCCACGTGGTGGGGACGGATGAAGGGGAAGATCTCGGCTTCATCTACCTGTTGACCAATGACGATGGAGTCATCCTGGCCCTAAAGGAGAAGGCGCCCAAGTCCAATCCCAAGATCAAGGCCCTTACCGGGGATTACCCCTCCCTGGAGTTTCACGAGCGGGAGTTGGTCGGCCTTTTTGGGGCGGAGGTGGAGGGCTTGCCCGCCGGGCCGCCTTATCCCCTTCCCGACGGATGGCCCGAAGGGAACTATCCCTTGCGCAAGGAATGGAATCCGGAGTATTTCGATAATAGAACCATGTCCTACAACCCGCCGGTAGAAGCCGAGGAGAAGGAGGCGGAGCAGAGTGAGTGAACTCAACCGGGTCGTTATACCCATCGGACCGCAGCACCCCTCTTTAAAGGAGCCGGGCTGCTTTACGGTAACCCTGGAGGGGGAGAAGATCGTCGATGCCGTGGTGGGGATCGGCTATAACCATAGAGGAATAGAGAAGGCCTGCGAGAGCAGGAACTACACCCAGGTGGTCTATCTCCTGGAGCGGATATGCGGCATCTGTTCCCATACCCATACTACCGCCTTCTGCCAGGGGGTGGAGGAGCTGGCCGGGGTGGAAATTCCCAAGCGGGCGGCCTATATCCGCGTGCTGGTGGCGGAGATTGAACGGCTGCACAGCCACCTGCTCTGGCTTGGCGTTGCCGCTCACGAGATCGGCTTTGATACCATGTTCATGTATACCTGGCGCGACCGGGAAGCGGTGCTGGA
>LFRQ01000102.1 GCA_001512835.1 Clostridia bacterium DTU022 | reverse complement strand
GGGAACCTTGGAGGCGCCAGGCCCACCAGGCGATAACCAGCAGCAAGGCGGCTGAAAAGATGGAAAGCAGGGTGAAATAGTATATGGGCATGGGCGCCCTCCCATTAAAGCGGCCAAGAGTAAAACAGATAACTTATGGCCTAAATTCGCTACAGGGCGCAAAAAACCTTTAGCTGGGAAAAATTACTTATTCTGTTTTTTATGGCATATAAAAGGAGAAAAATAGAAGGAGGCAGGAGGCGTCAGGGAAAGCCGTCAGGGCCGACTGTAAAAAGGAGCGGAGGTCGCCGGCCGGTTCTTAGAAGCCTGCTGCTCCCCGGCGGCCCGGGGGACGGCCCTTGGCCCGGCCTGGGCGGGAGCCTCCGAACGAGCCTCCGAACTCAGGCTGAAATGCCGCGGCTTAAAGAGGCGCTGGTCGCCCAGGTGAACGGCGATGGCAATCTTAGCCGCCCCGAAGGCCAGGTGGGAGATGAAGGAGATCAAACTGTTCTTGGGGCTGGAGGGGTAAATATGGGTGGCCCCCAGTTTTGAGGTTACCCCGTAGAGGGTGGTCCATTCGGCAGCCCCCAGGACCGCTCCTTTTAAGAGATAGTAGTCCTTGCCCATCAGCGTTAACCAGTAGATGCAGGTTATCCCCAGGAACGAAGCGATCAAGTTGTCGGCCACATTGCCCAGGATCCTACCTAGAAGGGTATCGGCGTCCTTCTTTTTCAAGAAAATGCCGGCCGCCTTTTTCGCCCCCGTATCGCTGTAATCGAAGAGGTAGACGGCGGCCCGCTCTACGGCGATCTTAACCAGGTTGCCTCCCAGTCCCGAAATTATGCCCAGCAGAAAGCGATCCTTTATTTTCCTCATGCCATCTCCTCCCGGGATCTCCTTGGGGTTTTTCTTATTGTGTGTTATTTTTGGTTTTCTATGTAAGGACTTCACCCGGGCCGGCGGAAGGCATAGGTCCACGTCGCCGCCGGCAGGGGAGGACAGCCCAGGGAGGGACCGGGAGAAGGGCGGGGAGAAGAAGCGGAGTACGGTAAAAGGGCAAAAAGAAATCGGGGCTGCCCCCGATTTCAGAAACCGCCGCTTTTCTACGGCTCAGGCAACCGGCAACAGCCGGCAGCAGTCTAGACCCAGCCGCGCATCTTCATGGCGTCGGCAACTCTTTTCACCGCCACCGTGTAGGCGGCCTGGCGCATATTGATCCGGTATTTTTTCGAGGCATTGAGAACATTGTAATAGGCCGCCGTAATCCGCTGATCCAGCTTTTCATAGACCTCTTTTTCAGGCCAGTAATACATGTAAAGGTTTTGAACCATCTCAAAGTATGACACCGTAACGCCGCCGGAGTTGCATAAAACGTCGGGTATGACATGGACCCCCTTGTCATACAGGATGTCGTCGGCTTCGGGGACCGTCGGGCCGTTGGCAAACTCGGCCACGATCTTGGCCCTGATGGCAGGGGCGTTTTTTTCCGTAATTACATTTTCCAGGGCACAGGGAATGAGGATATCCACCTTTAGCTCCAGCAGTTCCTCGTTGGATACCGGAACCGTTCCCGGGCAGTTGATTACCGATCCGTTTTTCTTCTTATGCTCCAGGACCTTCTCGGGAACCAGGCCGTCCCCGTTGTAGATTCCACCCTGGCTGTCGCTGATGGCCACTATTTTGCAGCCAAAAAGGCGGCAGGCCAGGCTGGCGGCATGGTAGCCGGCGTTGCCGTAGCCCTGTATGGCCACGGTGGCCGAAGACAGATCCAAGCCGCACTCTTTGGCTGCTTCTCTAAGGACATATAGGCCGCCCCGGGCGGTGGCGTCCTCCCGGCCTGGGGAGCCGCCCAGGCCTACCGGCTTGCCCGTTATAACTCCGAACTGGTTTTTCCCCACGATCTTGGAGTACTGGTCCATCATCCAGGCCATGATCTGGGGGTTGGTGTAAACATCCGGGGCCGGTATATCTACATCGGGGCCCAAAAACTGAGCCAGCTGGTCGATATAGCCCCGGCTTAAGCGCTCCAGCTCTCCCTGGGACATCGCCTTGGGGTTGCAGATTACCCCTCCCTTGCCGCCTCCCAGGGGGAGGCCCAGGAGCGAAGTCTTCCAGGTCATCCAGGCGGCAAGCGCTCTTAAGGTATCGATAGTTTCATCGGGATGAAACCTGATGCCGCCTTTGGTGGGACCCAGGGCGTTGTTATACTGCACCCGGAAGCCTCGGAAAATCTGCGTGGAACCGTCGTCCATGCGCACGGGAATGGTCACGTGGATCTCGCGCATGGGTACGCGCAGCATTTGGTGAACGGCAGGTTCCAATTTCAGGATAGCGGCACATTGGTCGAGTTGAGCTTGGCAGATTTCGAAGGGGTTCTTTTCTTTCATGCGGTCACCTCATTAAAAAAAAGGATAAGATAATTCCGGGCGGTACAGCAGCATATATATGTGCCTTGCTGGAGTGCTGATCTATTTTATCGATTCCGGCGCCGCTTTGTCAATAAAAATGCTGCGGAATGCTTTTCTCCACTCCCATTTTATTGCCCGGGCAAGCGCAGGGTTTGACAAGTTGGGCGCATCTTCTGCCGGCGTCAGGCCCTCTTTCGATTCCTGGTGATTCCTATTGACAAGGAGGGCCAAGTGTGGTATAGTGCATTACAACAGCAATGTACTACCTTGGCTTTGGAGCCGGGGGAGGAAGCGGTCAGGTGTTGAATGGAGACAGTTTAACGCCCATCTACGTGCAAGTGGCCGAGTGGCTGGAGACGGAGATACTAAACGGCAACCTCCGGAGCAACGAGAGGGTATATTCCCAGTACCAGCTGGCCGATATGTTTAACATCAACCCGGCCACGGCGGCCAAGGGCTTAAACATCCTGGCTGACCAGGGCCTTGTCTACAAGAAAAGGGGTCTGGGCATGTTTGTCTCTCCCCGCGCCGGGGAGAGAATTCGCCGCAAGCGGATTAACCGCAATTTAAAGCGGCTGGCCCAGGAGCTGGCCATGGAGGCGGAGCGCCTGGGCGTAAGCCGGGAGGAGTTGCTGGATTTGATCGCGGAGGCCTGGACCCAGGCTCGAAAGGAGGAGTTGGAATGAGGGCGGCAGTGGAGTGCAGCGGGTTGACGAAGGCTTTTGGTTCCACCGTGGCGATAGACAACCTCTCTTTTAAGCTGCCCGCCAATAAAATCACGGGGCTTATCGGCAGAAACGGGGCGGGGAAGACCACCCTGTTGAAACTGATTGCCGGCTATCTGGCGCCCACCGGGGGGAGCGTGAAGGTTTTTTCCGAGAACCCCTTCAACAATGTCCGCGTGTCCGCCAACCTGATTTTCGTGGACGACAAGATGACCATGCCCCAATCCCTGAACCTGGGCGAAATTCTGGAGGCTGTGGGCGGCTTCTACGAAAACTGGGACCATCGGCTGGCCCGGGGGCTCCTGGAATACTTTAACCTGAATCCCAGGCAGCACCACCACAACCTCTCCAAGGGGATGAAAAGCACCTTCAACATGATTGTGGGGATCGCCGCCCGCTGCCCCTTGACCATATTCGATGAGCCCACCGTGGGGATGGACGCCGCGGTGCGAAAGGACTTTTACCGGGCCCTGCTGAAGGACTTTCTGCAGCACCCCCGGACCGTCTTCTTCTCCAGCCATCTCCTTAACGAGATCAGCGAAATCCTGGACGACATCCTGCTCCTTGACCAGGGAAGATGCCGCCTCTACATGACCAAGGACGCGGTGAAGGAGTTCGCCGTAGGGCTGCAGGGTAAAGAGGAGGCGGTGGCCGCCATCGCCGGCGGCAGCGAGATCTTCTACCGCAAAAAGCTTGGCCCGGAGAACCTGTACCTGGTGGTTCCCAACCGCTTCAGCGAAGAAGAGTTGCTGGCCGCCCGCCGGAAAGGGGTGGAGGTTTCCGCGGTCCCCGCCGAAGACCTCTGTGTTTACCTGACGGCAAAACACAAGGGAGGGATCGATGATGTCTTTGACCGAAACTAGCGTGCCGGCGGTGGCCTGGAAACAGTACCGCTTCAAGACCAAGATCTACGCCGGCAACCTGATCACCCTTCTGGCGGCCCAGCTGCTGGGGCTGCTGCTCTCCTTCCGCGGCGTAGGCTTCTCGGGTTTTAGTTCCGAAACCGTCACCCATAAGATCATGTATATTTCCGGAGATATAATCGTTGTCATTACCCTGATCTGGGCTTTCGTTGTCGGCTACAATCTGGCCGGCAGCAGCTTCAAGCAGGACTTTGTCTTTGTCTCCAACCGGCTGAGCAGCCACCTCTCCAACATCGCTTATCTCCTGACTTCGGCAGTCATCGCCGGGGTTACCGCCAGCTTGGGCGGAATTCTCCTGCGGGTGCTGGTGGTCCTGGCCTACGGCGGCCAAAGCCACTTCGGCCTTTTTATCCCGCCCCTGGACCTGGCCGGCGGCATCTTTGCCGCCATCCTCTACGCTCTCCTGGTTTCCGCCGGGGGCTATCTTTTCGGAATGCTGGTCCAGCTAAGCCGGGCCTTCATTGTCCTGGTACCGGGCTTGCTGATCGGCGCCCTGTACATGGAAGCCAAAACTACCGGCCAAGCCCGGCTCTTGCTCGATGCCGTCAACTTCTTTGTTCAGGAAAGCTCCTACTTCCTCTTCTTTGTAAAGGTTTTCCTGGCGGTAGTCCTGGGCTTTGCCCTGGTAATCTTCTTTTCCCAGCGAATGGAGGTCAGAAAATAATGGGACTGTACTTGCCCGTTGGTCTCTTTATCCTTCTTCTTATCGCCCTTCTTATGGCGGCCGGCTTTAAGACCTGGACCGGCCGGGTCCGCCTCTCTTTCCGCCGGGTCTGGCAGGTGACGGGGGTCTACCTGGCCCTGCTGCTGGCTTCGCTGGCGGTATTCTATGCCCTGGCCGCCTCTGGAAAAGCGGAGACGCTGCCGGTGCCGGAAAAGGGGCCGGGAGAAGGGGGCGAGAATGAATACGACCGCATTCTTAGCGCTTACTACGACGCTCTCTTTAAGGGCCGCCTTGAGGAATACCAGGGCGCCGAGCTGCAGGGGAAATGGGATTTTAACTACCCGGAAAGACGGCTGCTGGTAAGAACGGCAGAGAAGAGGCCCTATTATGGCATCATTGCCGTTGAAGAGAAGGCGGCGGATGACGGCCGGGTGGAGGCAAGATACTATAACGTCTCCCTGGGCGGCGGGGATCTGTTTCCCGTCAACCCGCCGGAGGTGAAGCTGGCGGGGGAGGTGCTGGAGATTGCCCTTCCCCGGCGGAAAGAGTTTATGACCTTCTTCTTTTGCCAGGATTTTACCTCCGCCCAATTCACGGGGAAGGGGGTTGCGGATATCAGCAGCGGACTTTACATTTATCACGGCGACCACCAGGTCCTCTACTTGAAAGTTCCCCGGGGCCTAGAGATCGACACCGATGCCAGCATCGAGCACAGCGTCACCTTTATTGAAAGATAGATCCATTTTGCCGGGCGAAGGCTTTTTCCAATCTCCGGCGACCCGGGCAAATTCACAGACTATTTATATAAATTATTAAAACAAGGGTTTATTGCTATCGCGTCGAATATAAAACACTAACGCTATTTAATCTTTAATATTTTAATATTCTCCGAACCGGATGTTCTAAGCCGCCAAGGTATGAATACCGGTCGATACGGTTAACCGGGAAACCGGTTGGCCCCCCGGGGTGGAAAGGAGAATAACTCCGCTTGTGATGCCGCTCCCCTTGGGGAGCGCATTTTTATTCTTCCTCGCAATAAAGGAAGCGGGGCGGCGCCGGTTAGGGAGATCATTCCTTTTCCAGTCAAGATGGACAGGCAGGTGATGGTTGCCACAGAAAAGCTTTTAAAAAGGCCGTGAATTAAGCAATTAAAACAAAGAGAGGGGATGTAAAATGTTGATCCGCATTTCCAAGTCGAAGCTTCTGTTGGGCTTAGTTCTGCTGCTTTCCCTGCTGCTGATTGCCGGCTGCAGCCAGGAGTCTGCCGATAAGCCCGACAACGGCGGCGACGAAGGCAAGAAGCAGGAAGAGCAGCAGGATGAGCAGAAGGGTGAAGAGATCGGGGATTGGAGCATTGCTATCGAAGTGGCCGGCGGGGAAACCAAGACCTTTACCAGCGCCGATGCTCTTAAAATAGGGCCTTCCGAGATTACCGTGGTGCAAAAACAGCAGGATACCTTCAGCGAAGAACAGGTCTGGACCGGTATCCCCTTAAAAGCTGTCCTGGAGTACGTGGGCGTCACGGAATTTTCCGTGGTCTCCGTGGAGTCGAAGGACGGATACTCCAGGGAATACGATCCCGAAACGGTCAACAGCGAAGGAACGGGTATCGGATGGAAGGTTGACGGGGAGCCGCTGGATGAGGAGGACGGGCCCGTTCAACTCTTCGTGGATAAAAGAGGCGCCAAGCACTGGATTAAGCAAGTGGCCAAAATTACCGTCGTTCCCTAATTCGGTCAATACATGATGAAGAAGAAAATCTTGTACCTTTTTCTTATCCTGGGACCACTGCTTGTGGTCCTGGGATCTCTTTTCATAGGTAGATACCCGCTAACCTTTGCCGATGTCTTCCAGGTGCTGGGATATAAGTTGGGTTTCTCCAATATAGCTGTCCCGGAGGCGGTTCATGTCAACGTGGCCTGGGATATCCGCCTGCCCAGGGCGATCCTGGGGGCGCTGGTGGGAGCCAGCCTGGCGGCAAGCGGCGCTTCCCTTCAGGGCCTCTTCAGGAACCCGCTGGTAAACTCCGGGATTCTCGGTGTAAGCTCCGGGGCCGGCTTCGGGGCCTCCCTGGCGATTATTCTTTTCGATAACCGGACTTTTTACGTCTATTTATTTGCCTTCGTCTTCGGCATCCTGGCCGTGGCCCTGGCTTATACCATCGGCTTGCACTACAAGACCACCCCCACCATTATGCTGGTGCTGGGAGGGGTAATCGTCTCCTCCATCTTTTCTTCCCTGATTTCCTTGTTGAAGTATATCGCGGACCCGTACGAAGAACTGCCCAGCATCGTCTTCTGGTTGATGGGGAGCCTGGCCACGGCGCGATTCAAAGATATTTTAATCTCCGCCATCCCCATGATTGCCGGCATGGCCGGGCTTGCAGCCATGCGGTGGCGGATAAACATCCTCTCCATGGGAGACGATGAGGCGCAGGCCTTGGGGGTAAATGTTCTTTTTGCCAAGGGGCTGGCCATCTTCTTCTCCACCCTGGCCACGACGGGCGCCGTCTGTGTCAGCGGCGTCATCGGCTGGGTCGGCCTGGTCATCCCCCATATCGGCCGCATGCTGGTAGGCAATGACAATATCGTTTTAATACCAACCAGCATCTCTCTTGGAGCCTGCTACCTGGTCCTGGTGGACAACCTGGCCAGAACCCTGACCGGCGCCGAAATACCCCTGGGGATCCTTACTTCTTTAATTGGGGCGCCCTTCTTTATCTACTTGCTGAAGCGGACGAAAGCTGGGGGATGGTAGCCATGGCGCTAATCGAGATGGAGAAAGCCACCTTTGCTTATGACGACCAGCCGGTCTTCAAGGATATCGACCTGCAGGTTGATGAGGGGGATATTTTTTGCCTCTTCGGTCCCAACGGCTGCGGCAAGTCCACCCTGATTCACTGCCTGCTGGGGATAGCAAGGCTGAATAGCGGAACGGTGCGGCTCTGCGGTAAAGATATCAACAAGATGAAGCGGGAAGAGATCGCCCGGGTTCTGGCTTATATCCCCCAACTCCACGAAAAGCCCTTTCCCTTTAAAGTAATCGATGTGGTTTTAATGGGGCGGGCTTCCCACAAGGGTTTTTTTTCTACGCCCAAGGCTTCCGATCTGGCCGTGGCGGAGGAAGCCCTGGCAAAAGTGGGCTTGCTTAAATACAAGGATCGGCCCTATACCCAGATCAGCGGCGGGGAGACCCAGTTGGTGCTGGTGGCCCGGGCTTTGGCCCAGAAGACCCCGGTGCTGGTCATGGACGAGCCTACTTCCCACCTGGACTTCCGCAACGAACTGAAATTTTTGGAGACCATCGCCCAACTGGCGGAGGAGACCAGGATAACGGTGATCATGGCTACGCATTTTCCAAACCATGCTTTTTACTTCGAGACCGGCAACAGCAAAACTAAGATAGCCTTGATGAACAACCAGCGCTTTACGGTCCAGGGGAGTCCCAGCGAAGTGTTGAACGAGGCGAACATGCTGCAAACCTTTAATATAAAGTCGGCGGTGGTCAACTTTCCCTGGGAGTCCGGCCATGTAAAGCAGATCGTGCCGTTAAAGACGCTGTAATTTGATTTTATATTTTATAAAGAGGGGTGTTGAGATGCAAAGAGCTAACCGTGTCCTGGCCCTTGCGCTAATTCTGCTCATCATTTTCCTGCTCCCCGGCTGTCAAAAAGGCCCCGAGGGAGCCTCTGATGAAAACGGTGCCCAAGAGACGATTATCGTCGAGGACATCCTGGGCCGGAAGGTGGAAGTCCCGAAAAATGTGGAAAGGATTGCCGCTCTCTATTCCTTTGCCGGCTATGCCGTGGGCCTGCTGGGCCGCGGCTCGGACCTGGTTGCCGTCCCGGGCGGGTTGAAAAGGGATGTTCTGTTCTGTCACTTCTTTCCCGAGGTGAAGGAAGCCTCCGTCCCGCGCCAGCAAACCATAAACATCGAGGAGTTGCTGAAGATTAAGCCGGACCTGGTCATCATCAGGGGAGACACGGCCTCCGATGAAAAGGAAGTGGAGAAGCTGGAAAAGGCCGGCCTTCCCTACATCGTGGTCGATTACAGCACTATTGAAGAGCAGCAGAAAGCCATCGAGATAATCGGCAAGGCTATCGGGCGGGAAAAGGAGGCGGCGGCTTACAACGAGTATTACAACCAGATCATCGCCCGGGTGCAGGAGGCGCTGCAAGATATACCGGAAGATCAGCGCGTCAGGGTATATCATTCCGAAAACCAGGCCCTTAGGACCATTCACCACAGTTCCCTGGCGGCGGACTGGTCCAGGGCGGCGGGAGTCAACAACGTCTCCGTTGGCGAAGAACTGACGCTGATCGGCAACGACTACTATACCACCCTGGAGCAGGTCCTAATCTGGAATCCCGAGGTCATTATCGCCAATGAAAATACCGCTGTAGATCTGATCCGGGGCAACCCCCAGTGGTCGGGGATAAAGGCGGTGCAGGAGGGCCGGGTGTACCAGCTGCCCCACGGCATCTCCCGGTGGGGGCATCCCAGCTCCGTGGAGACGCCCCTGGTCATTATGTGGACGGCAAAAACGGTATACCCGGAAGTATTCAAAGACGTGGACATGGAAGGGGAAGTGGAATATTTTTACAAGACCTTCTTCAATTATCAGCTTAGCGAGGCCGAAATTAAGCAGATCCTGAGCGGCAAAGGGCTGAGGCAGCCAAAAGGAGAGAACTAAGCTGTGAACCGGGTCCCAAATTCCCTTGAAAGTTTCGGATCTTATCTCCAGGCACCGGCGAGGCCAAAGGATAGTTTTTCTGAAAGGGACGGCCTGCCGCCCAAATAAAGGGTCGAGCATGCAGAACGGCAAGGGCACGGGGAGGCAGTACGAAATGGCATCGGGAATCTCCGGCTGCGGAGAAGCATCAGCAAGGAGGCTTAAGGATGAGATTGGTAATTTGCATTGACGATACAGATAATCTTGATTCCCGGGGAACAGGAACGATAGCCGAAGAAATAAAAGAGCTGATTGCCGAAAGCGGCTTCGGCAGCTGCAGTTTTACCACGAGGCATCAGCTGCTTTTGCATAGGGATATCCCTTATACATCCCACAACAGTTCGATGTGTTTTGAGTGCGATATCAGGGATGATGCCTACGAGGCCGTGGAAAAGGCGGCTACAGAATACCTGCGCCGGGAAAGTGCGGAAGGCTCCGACCCCGGCATCTGTATCGCCAAAAGAATAGAAGGGCTGAATGAAAGTGCCCTCATTGAGTTCGGCTTAAAGGCCAAAAGGCAGGTTTTGACCAAAGAAGATGCTTACCGCACCGCGGCCCGAGCAAATGTTTACTTGCAGGAGGTGGGGGGGACAGGCCAGGGGATTATCGGCGCCCTGGCCGGCGTCGGCCTCCGGATTGAGGGCAATGACGGAGAAGTAAAAGGCGGGGTGGAAGAGTTCCGCAAAGGTGAGTTGTATACGGTGGAGCAGCTGCTTTCCAACCCTGCCATCGAGGCGGTTTATGACGGCAGCTTCAATTCCCTGCCGGGCGATCAAAAGGTCCTCATCGTTTGGAAGGCCAAGCCTGTCATTGTGGACAAAAGGCCGGTACTCCTGGTTTCCTGGGACGAAGAGGCGCAAGTCTGGAGGAGCATGTCCAAAAAGGAGATGCGCGCTTTCGGCAACGAGAGCACATATAAAAAGGTGTGCCGGGCGTTTACTTTTGATGTGGAGGAGGAGTTGGTAAGCGAAGACGAACGTTCCTGCCTGAACTGCCGGTACAGAAGATGGACCGATAATTCCTTTTCCTGTGCTTATAAAGGTTGAGTTCCCGCCTTCCTTGGCCAATCGACGCTGAAAAGAAGAAAGGAGTTTCTATGGGGTCAGGTCTTGAATTGTGAATTTTAAGAAGCCTGGTCTATGGGGTCAGACTTGAATTGTGAATTTTTTGAGAAGCTGTTTTCCCATTGGGAGAATGGTGACTTTTCTATAGGGGTTACTTTTGAAAAATGACTTTTTCCTTCCAGGGATTTGCCGTTTCAAGGGGCAGATATGGAATATTAATTTTTTCCTTTAAGGGGCCGGCCTGTCGATGCGGCAAGCCTGGCCCCGCTTGATGCGATGCAATAACAGGATTCGACATTGGGCTCCTGGAATGGCTGGAAATTCCGTCAGCTCCGTAATCTATTTACTTTGACAGGGCAATCTGATAAAATGTTAAAGTAATTTGCTACATAAATAAATTGAACGAAATCGGGGGGACAAGAATGGCCAAGAAAGTATTGGTGGCAATGTTGGCGCTGTTCTTGCTATTCGCACTTAGTGCCTGCTCAGATGAGAAGCCGGGCATAGAAACGGTGAAGGAAGGCAAATTCACGGTAGGGTTCGACAAGGACTTTCCGCCCATGGGCTTTGTCGGCGACGACGGGGAATACACCGGCTTTGACCTGGAACTGGCCGCCGAGGTGGCCAAACGCCTGGAATTGGAACTGGTTTTGCAGCCCATCTCCTGGGACGCCAAGGATTTCGAACTGGAATCGAAGAACATTGATTGCGTCTGGAACGGTTTCACCATGAACGGTCGGGAAGATTTGTACACCTGGACCGAGCCGTACATGGCCAACAGGCAGGTGTTCGTGGTAAGAGCTGATGCGGGGATCTCCACCCTGGCTGACCTGGCCGGCAAAGTGGTTGCCGTGCAGACTGAATCCAGCGCGGAAGCGGCGCTGAAGGACAAGCCTGACCTGGTCGATTCCTTTGCCGATCTCATTATCGTTCCCGATTATCTTACCGCCCTGATGGACCTGGAAGCGGGGGCGGTGGATGCCGTGGCCATGGACGAAGTGGTGGCCAACTACCAGCTGGAGAAGAAAAGCGTCAATTTCGTGATCTTAAGTGAAACGCTGGCCGAGGAGGAATACGGGGTCGGCTTCCTGCTGGGCAATGAAAAACTGCGGGATATGGTCCAGGAAAAGCTGGAAGAGATGGCCGCCGACGGCACGCTGGCCAGGATCTCCGAAGCTTGGTTTGGCAAAGACGTAACTACAATCGGAAAATAGATTGACGCGATAGGCTTTTATTTAAGAAGGGCTGTCGTCAGTTCAAGATAGCCCTTCTTTAATGAAATCTTTACGGAGGAAGAGCCCCTTGGAATGGTCGGTGATGTTGCGAGAATTAGCAGAAGGCATGCTCACGTCAGTGGAAATCTTTACCCTGACCTTGCTCTTTTCTCTTCCCCTGGGCCTTTTGGTCGCCTTCGGGCGGATGTCCAAAAATTTTCTTCTGCGGAATATTATTAAAATATATATCTCTATTATGCGCGGCACCCCGTTGATGCTCCAACTGATGGTGGTCTACTTTGGGCCGTATTATATCTTCGGGATCCGGCTGCCGCAAAGCTACCGCTTCACGGCGGTAATCATCAGCTTCGTGATCAATTACGCCGCCTATTTTGCCGAAATCTATCGCGCCGGGATCGAATCCATTCCGCTGGGGCAGTACGAAGCGGCCAAAGTCCTGGGCTACAGCAATGCCCAGACTTTCGTTAGAATCATCCTGCCCCAGGTAATCAAGCGCATTCTTCCTCCCGTTACCAACGAAGTAATTACCCTGATCAAGGACACTTCCCTGGCTTTTGTGATCGCCGTCTCCGAAATGTTTACCCAGGCCAGGGCCATCGCCTCGGCCCAGAGATCGGTGGCCCCTTACGTTGCCGCCGGAATTTTCTATTATATCTTTAATTATGTGGTGGCCGCCGTCATGGAATGGTTCGAGAAGAAAATGAGTTATTTTAGGTAGTATTTATGGGTGGTTATTTTAGCTAGCAGGAGGCTGCCAAGTATTGAAGTACCTGGAGATTAGAAATTTAAGAAAGAGTTTCGGCAATCTCACCGTAATCAAGGATATCTCCCTGACCGTGGAAGAAGGCCAGGTGGTGGCCATCATCGGACCGTCGGGCTCCGGCAAGTCCACCCTGCTCAGGTGCGCCACCATGCTGGAAACGATGGATGCGGGCGAGTTAATTTACCTGGGGGAGTACGCCGTCAGGACCGGTCCCGACGGAAAAGCCGTCTATGCTTCTCCTAAGGATCTGAAAAGGATCCAGCGCTATTACAGCCTGGTTTTCCAAGATTTTAACCTCTTCCCCCACTTCTCGGTCATCAAGAATGTCACCGACGCCCTGATTACCATACAGAAGATGAGCAAAGAAGAGGCCTTGGCCATCGGGCGGGACCTGCTCAGGAAGATGTCTTTATCTGACAAGGAAAATGCCTACCCCTACCAGCTGTCGGGAGGCCAGCAGCAGCGCGTCTCCATTGCCCGCGCCCTGGCCCTTAGCCCGAAGGTCCTCTTCTTTGACGAGCCTACTTCGGCCCTGGACCCGGAGCTGACCGGCGAGATCTTAAAAGTGATCCGGGACCTGGCCGCCGAACGGATGACCATGGTCATCGTCACCCACGAGATGAGCTTTGCCCGGGATGTGGCGGACCATGTCATCTTCATGGACGGCGGGGTAATTGTGGAGGAAGGGCCGCCGGAAGCAGTGATCAACAACCCCCAAAACGAGCGCACCCAGGCCTTTTTAAGCCGCTTTGAGCGTTGAGCACCAGCGGCCGGTTAGCCAAATGTCCAAAACTCTCTCAACTCCTTTGTAAATCAGGCTCTTTACTAACTATAACTTTTTTATAAATTGCCCCGGGGTTCTTGGATGCCGGTTGGAATAAAAAATACCGGGGCCCGTACTCCCGTACCAATGTAGTTAATGTAGTTCTGGTTTCCCCCTTTTTTGTTTGGCGACTGCCTTAAACCTGGCACTTCTTTTCAAGCCCTCCTAGTACGCTCAATTATTTATGCCCTTCCTATACTCGTCGCCAGTCATGGAGCCGGTTGGAAGCGGCGCGGCTTCTCATTGAAAAATGTCATTCAAGGCTTGGCCCTGAATAAATGAAAAAAGTCGTCATTCAAATCCTGGGCCTAAAGAGGAATGAAAATTTAGAATATTGGCAGGAATATCAAAGATCTAGAGGAATACTGTATGTAATCAATCTCCCTATTTTGGCAGCAGTTCGAAAGGCGGGGTGAAAAAGTTGGCCCTCTTTCCCTACCAGGAATATGACGCCGTGGGCCTGGCGGGGCTGGTGCAAAAAAAAGAGGTGACCGCCGAGGAAATAGTTGCGGCGGCCGTAGAGAGGCTGGAGCGGCTTAATCCGAAAATTAACGCGGTGATCCACAAAATGTATGAGAAGGCAAAGGAGGCCGCCGCAGAGATCACCGGAGAAGAGCCCTTTGCGGGCGTTCCGATGCTGTTAAAAGATATAGGCCAGGAGATCAAGGGCGAGCCCATCACCCAAGGATCAAAAGCGTTTCAGGGCTGCCTGGCCGAAGAGGACTCCACTTTTGTAAAGAGGCTGCGGGCTACCGGAGTTATATTTTTGGGGGTTACCAACGTTCCTGAATTTGCCTTAATGGGAATTACCGAGCCCCAGTATTACGGCCCCACCCGGAACCCCTGGAATACCGATTACACCCCGGGAGGCTCCAGCGGGGGTTCCGCCGCCGCCGTAGCCGCGGGGATTGTCCCCCTGGCGGGGGCCAACGACGGGGGCGGCTCCATCCGCATACCGGCGGCCTACTGTGGGCTTTTCGGCTTGAAGCCCAGCCGCGGGCGCGTACCGGCAGGGCCATTTTTCGGGCGGCACTGGCAGGGAGCCTCGGTGGATCATGTTCTGACGCGTTCGGTAAGAGACAGCGCCCTCATGTTGAACCTGGTCAAGGGGTATGAAGCGGGGGCCGCTTTTTCGCCGCCCCCCTTTGACCACAATTACCTGGAATGCGCCTACCAGGGCCCGGTCCACAGTTTGCGGATCGCTTTCTCCACCGATTCGCCCATCGGTACGCCAGTCCACCCGGAATGCCGGGAAGCGGTGATCAAGGCGGCGCGGCTCCTGGAATCCCTGGGCCACCAGGTGGAAGAAAAGGAGGCCCCTGTGGATGGGGGAAAAATAGCGGAATGCTATATGACCATGTATTTCGGTGAGGTAGCCGCCAGCCTGGCCTCCCTGAAGGAGGTTCTTGGCCGAAAGGCCCGGATGGATGACGTGGAGCCGGCTACCTGGATGCTGGGGATGCTGGGGAAAGTGACTTCCAGCGAAGAATGGGTTTTGAGCCTTCGCGAATGGGATACTGCCGCCTTCCAGATGGAGGCTTTTTTTAAAAAATACGATCTCTACATGACTCCCTCTACCGCCGATCCTCCCTCTAAAATTGGCGCGCAGGCTTTGTCGCCTAGGGAAGCGGCCCTGGCAAGATGGGTTTCCCGCCTGGGGCTGATCAAGGCTGTAAAAAAGAGCGGCTACGTGGACAGCCTGGTCATAAGAAGTTTGAAGCGGACTCCTTTTACTCAACTGGCCAACTTGGCGGGGCTGCCGGCCATGTCGGCACCCCTCCATATGACCCGGGCGGGGCTGCCTTTGGGGGTCCAGTTTATCGCCGCCAAGGGCCGGGAAGACCTCCTCTACCGCCTGGCCGGCCAGCTGGAACAGACGGACCAATGGATAAAAGTTGAACAGAATCCATTGTACCGGGAGAGCAGTGGGGAGTAGGAGGGGAGGAACACGCTTTGGCAGCGATGGCCGCGCCGGCTGGCCGGATTATGTAAAACAAACTGGGGGCGGCAACTGTAGAAACATTTTAAGACTTAATTACGAGGACTAGAATTCACAATTTAAGACCTGATCCCGAAAAATTCACAATTCAAGACCTGACCCCATAGAAATAGAAAAATTCACAATTCAAGACCTGACCCCCATTCTGACCATTCTGGGGTCGGCGATTCTTTCCAGGTCCCGCCCCAGCAGGGCCAGGGAAGTTACCAGGAGGGTTAGAAAGAGCCAGGGGTAGAGCAGCCACCACTTCCAATATTCGGTAAAGTAGATCCCCTTAAAGTTTACGGCGTGGTTGATGATTAAGCCCCAGCTTCTGCTGGTGGGGTCGCCCAGACCCAGAAAAGCCAGGGAGGCTTCGGCAACGATGGCCATGCCGGCCAGCCGGATCATGCTGACCAGGATCAAGGGCAGCAGCTCGGGAATATAATGCCGCATCAAAAGGTAAAAGGGGCCGGCCCCATAGTGGGCGGCCATCTTTATATATGGCTGTTCTTTCAAGGAGAGGGCCCCGGCTCTTGCGACCCGGGCGGGTATGGACCAGGAGAAAAGGGACAGCACAATAATAATATTGAGCAGGCTCGGCCCGAAAAAAGCCGCCAGCACGATCATTACCGGCAGGTCGGGGAGGGCGATCATGATGTCGATTAACCTCATGACAAAGCGGTCCACCCATCCTCCCTTGAAGGCGGCAAATATCCCGATTATGCCTCCGCCCAGCCCGGCCAGCAAGGCGGTCCCGAGGCCCACCGCCAGGCTAACCCTGGCGCCGTAGCAGATCATGGCCCAGATGTCTACTCCCAGCTCGTCCGTCCCCAGAAGATGAGGCCATCCCGGGGGGTGCAAAGGAGGCCCCGAGGAGCGATAGTGAGGCAGCCAGGACAGAAAGGGAGCAAAAATCGCCATGGCCAGCAGCAGAATTAGGATGGCCACCGCCACTTTCCCCGATATGCTTAAGTTTTGCCAGGTTGACTTCAGACCCAGGAGTATTTTCTTGGCCATCATCAAGCTTCCCCTTTAAGCATCTCCTTTTTCGCCGCCGGCGGGAAGCGGCAGGGCAGCGCCCGGCTTAAGGCCGGCAGCGGGCCTGGTCCGGGGATCGATATACTTGTAAGCCAGGTCCGCCAGCATGTTTGCCGCCATTACCCCGACGGCCAGGACCAGGAATATGCCCTGGATCAGGGGGTAGTCGCGCACCACCACCGCCGACCGCATCAGCAGTCCCAGCCCCGGGTAGGAGAATACATTCTCCGCCAAAATGGCTCCCCCCAAAAGCGCCCCCAGCTGAATGGCCACGCGGGTGAACAGCGGCATCAGCGCATTGCGCAGGGCATGGAGATAGCGAATGCGGAACTCTTTTAACCCCTTGGCTCTGGCGGTCACCATATAATCTTTCGTCAGCACGGTTCCCAGGCTGTTGCGGACCAGCAGGTAAATGCCCCCCGTTCGGGCCAGGGTTAAGGTAAGGATGGGGAGGGCGGCATGGTGAAGAATATCCACGATCTTTTCCCAGACGCTGCTATAGCCGGCAAAGGGGGTCGCCGCTCCCGCCAGGGGGAACCAGCCCAGGCCGGCTGCCAGCCCGATTAGCAGGGCCAGGCCCACCAGGAAGGCCGGAATTTCGGAGAAGACGATGAGCACCGTATAGAGGACCTGGTCCTGCCATTGATTCCTGCGCCAGGCGGAGTAGCTGCCCAGGGCTATGCCCAGGATGAGGCTTAAAGCCATGGCGCTGACCACCAGGAATACTGTCCAGGGCAGTCGGTCCAGGATGATGGTGCTCACCTTTTCTTTGTAATAATAGCTAAACCCCAGGTCTCCCACGGCCAGCTCTTTCAGGTAGGTGAGAAATTGTTCGTGGATCGGCCGGTCCAGCCCGTAATATTCCCGGAAATACTGTACCTGTTTCTGGGAGTAAAAGGTAAGCACTTCGTCTACTTCGCCGGACAAATGCAGAAAGGGATCTCCCGGCATCATCCTGGGCAGGGCAAAGTTAAGGCTGATAATCACCAGGAAGGCCAGCGCATATTCCAGGACTCGAAAAATGCTTTGTTTTATCGAAGCAATGGAAACCCCCATTCCTACAGACCCGCTTCCATGAGTTCTCTGGTGTGGCAGCAGCAGGATTGTTCCGTCACGTAGCTGGTGGAGCCCTCTTCCGCTATGCGGCCGTGGTGGAGCACAATGACTCTTTCGGCGATTTTGCGGGCCAGCTGCAGGTCGTGGCTGATGAAGACCATGGCAAAGCCGCTGCTGTTCTGCAGCCCTTTCAAGAGGCGCAGCAGGTTGGCCTGGGTGGACACGTCCAGCATGGAGGTGATCTCGTCGGCCAGCAGCAGCTTCGGCTTCATTACCAGGGCGCGGGCGATGGCTACCCTCTGCCTTTGCCCCCCGCTCAAGGAGGAGCAGTGTCTTTTCAGGAAGGAATCATCCGCGGGCAGCTGGACATCCTTCAGCGCCGCCTTAATCCTTGCTCTTCTTTCTTCCGCAGTGCCGATCTTGTTTACAACCAGGGGCTCCAGCAGGGCGTCTTCCACGGTAAACCTGTGGCTCAGGGAGCTGAAGGGATCCTGCAAAACCAGCTGGATGCCGCCCTCGACGCAGGCCGGCCAGTTGTTTTTGACCGCCCGATCGTTAAAAACCACTTCCCCCTGGTCGGGGCGCAAAAAGCCGGCAAGGATATGGGCCAGGGTGGACTTGCCGGAACCCGATTTGCCCACCAGGGCCAGCGTCTCGCCGTGGCGCACTCTCATGGAGACGCCGCTGACGGCGGCGATGGTTCTGTTTTGCACCCGGTAGCTCTTGGAAATATCCGTGGCCTTTAAAAGGTCCACGATGCCGCCTCGATGGCAGGCCACCTCCCTGTTGGCGGAGACCTGCCTTAAGGAGGGCTTCTTCTCGGTGCATTCCGCCGAGGCCTGGGTGCACCGGCCGGCAAAGGCGCAGCCGGCGGAACCGGGCTGCGCCTCTCCCGGAATGCCCCAGAGATCCTTGTAGGGAAAGGCCTGGACCGAGGAGTTGATCAGGCCTCGGGTATAGGTATGGGCCGGCTCTTCCACCATCTCCCGGGTCAGACCCCTTTCCATTATTTCTCCGCTGTAAAGCACCATCAATTTATCGGTCAGATCCTTCATGGTGGAGAGGTCGTGGGAGATGACCAGCAGGGAAAAGCCAAGTTTATCCTGCAGGCGGCGAACCGTTTCAAAGAGGTTTTTCTTGGCCACGGCATCCAGGGAGCTGGCCGGCTCGTCGAGAATGAGGAGGCGGGGGCTGCAGGAGAGAGCCATGGCCAAAAGCACCCGCTGCCTCATGCCGCCGGAAAGCTGGTGGGGATAAGCATCTTTCCAGTACTTTTCCAGGCCCACCAGTTCCAGCAGCCTTCCCGCTTCCCCGGAGGCTTCCCGCTCCGACAGGTTTTCGGCTTCCTTGAGGGGCTCCACGATCTGGGTGCCCACTTTCATCACGGGGTTCAGCACATCCAGGGAATTTTGAAAGACCATGGCGATAGTCTTCCAGCGCAGCTTTTTCTTCTCTTCTTCCGCCAGGGCCAGCAACTCCTGGCCCGCCACCAGGACCCGGCCAAAGACCTTGTGCGGGGGGACGATTAAGCCCATCAAAGCCATAGCCAGGGTGGTCTTGCCGCTGCCCGATTCCCCGATGATGCCCAGATTTTCCCCTCTGTCCAGGCGGAAAGAGATCCGGTTTAAAGCCGGCAGATAGCTTTCCGCCGTTTGGTATTGGACAGTCAAGTGGTCTGCTTCCAGAAAAAGGTGACTACTATTGGGATTCACGTCGCATCAACCTCGGCAAGCTACCTTTTTACAAAGGATAGGATGTTGTGCTCCATCATGTGGTGGTCAAAGACATGCCTCCAGCCGTCATGGATATCATTCCGATATACATCATGGCCGGTGGTTAAGTAAAGGCAGATTTCCGGCACATCTTCCGCCAGAACCTGCTGCAGCTCCATGGTTATCTCTTTCCTGACCTCTTCGTCTATCTCCGTTTTAAGCTGCTTCGCCAGTTCCTCCACCCGGGCATTGTAGTAGCCGGGGGTCCCGCTGGACCAGTCACCGCGGTCACCGCCGGTAAATCTTTCTCCCAGGTAGCTTGGATCCCGGGCCCAACCCCCGTGGCCCACCAGCACCAGCTGGTAGTTGCCTTCTGCAATTCGGCTGTCCCTGGATTTCATGTCCGTGGAGACAACCTGGATCTCGATGCCGATATCCGAGAGGTATTCCCGGATCAGTTCTCCAATTCTTACTTCGGTATCTTCCCCCACCAGCAGCTCGAAGCGGAGCTTTTCTCCCTCCAGGCCGGCCTGTTTGAGGAGCGCTTTTGCTTTCTCCAGGTCCTGCTCGTACTTGGGCAAGTCGGGGTTGAACCAGCGGTGGTCTGGAGGCAGCACTCCCAGGCTGCCGGCTACCGCGGCGCCCCGGGCGGTTTTTTCCACCAGGTCCTGGCGGTCGATGGCATAGGCAAAAGCCTGCCGCAGCTCTTTGATCTTAAAGACCGGCAGCTTTTCCATGTTAAATCTTAGGCGGTAGCCCCAGAAGCCCGGCCGCTGAACGATGGTGTACTTGGGGTCGTTCTCAAAGCGGGAGAGAACATCCACGGGTATACCGGCACAGTGAATATCCCCTTTCTCCAGGGCCAGGACCGGGTCGCTGACGGGGACAAATTCCAGCACATCCACGGCGGGCTCCGGTCCCCAAAAGTCGCGGAAAGCTTCATAGCGGTAGGTTCCGTGCTCCTTGTTGTAATCGGTAAGCATAAAGGGGCCGGTACCGATAACCGCTTCTTCGCTGATAAACTCATCGGGCTTGTCGACCTTCGACCAGATGTGCTCAGGCAGAATATAGACCGAGCTAAGGTTTTCAAACAGGTTTGGATCCACACCGGCAAAAGTAAACTCAACCTGGTAGTCCGAAAGGGCCTTTACTTCCAGCAAAAAGGAGTCGTCCATAAAAATGTCCACGGCGTCTACCGGCGGGTATTTCTTGATATATTCAAAAGTAAAGACCACGTCCTCGGCGGTAAAGGGTTCTCCATCGTGCCACTGGGCGTTTTCTACCAGCTGGAAAACATATTTTTTGCCGCCGTCAAGGATTTCCCAATCCTGGGCTAACCATGGAATAAACCCATTTTCGTCCTTCTCGATGAGCTTGTCAAAGATGTAGTTAACCTTGGCGTTGCCGGGACCCCTGGAGTAGCGGGTATAAGGCTGGGGGAAGCCCCAGTCGCCTCCCTCCAGGCGCAAGACTACCGTTTCGGCATGCTCAACTTTTTCCGTATCGCAGCCGCCTACAGCAAACATGAACATTAAAATTAAAAGGGCAATGGAAATCAATACGGTATTATTTTTAAACACTTATTTACCCCTCCTTAATTTATCTTAAAAAGATCCTGGAGTAATCTTCAAAGCAGTCCAGGCAAACCACTTTTCCATTTTGGTTCCTGGTTCTCGGCTCCATGGCATACTCCCCGCAGGAAGCACATTTCAACGAGGAAAACAAGCGGGCTTTCCCCGGCAAATGGAAGTCCACCTCTTTTATCGAGGCGAACTTCTCCGCAGGCATATTTAATATCTCGTGGATCTGTTCCTGGCGAAGCTGCTCACATTTTGCTTTTTCCGCGGGGGTAGCCCTGCCTTCCCTCACCTTTTGGAAAAGTTCTCTGGCTTCGGGGTTTCTTTGCTGCATCCCGGTATTCACCGATATTCTAACGGCTTTTTGAGAGTTGCGGCTGCCAAAGGTATAAACCTGTTTCCCCATATCTCTAAAGATCAGATTGCCCTTCCCCGGGGTGCACCCGGTTACCACCATAATGGCGTCGATGCCGCAGGCGTCATTTTCCACGACCGCGACGATTTCCTCGTCCGCGGCCCTGCTTTCCCGCAGATAGTCCAGGGCAATCTCCGCCACCCTAAAGCCTGTTGCCAGCCCCGGACAGCTGTGGCCGTGAAATTCAACGGCTTTTTCCCACGCTGATTTTTCCATGCACATTTGCCCGACCTCCTTAGG
>LFRQ01000091.1:14662-15252 GCA_001512835.1 Clostridia bacterium DTU022 | reverse complement strand
CCCAGGGCCTTGCCTAAATTGATCATGCTGTCTTTTAATTGATCCAGGTCCTCGGCCACCACTCCAAACACGGTAAGGCCCTTTTGTTCAAGGTTGTCAACCAGTTCCTTGTTTCGTCCTGCTACCAGGATAAGATCCGGATTCAGAGCAATGACTTCCTCAATGTTAGTTTCACCGGGGCTTCCGGGAGTGGGAAGGTTGGCGAACTCGGGCATCAGGGCGTTAAAGAAGGCGTTGTTCTTGGAAGGGGTATCATAGCCGACGAGATTGTCCTGGGCCCCCAGGGCAAACACCATGTGGGTAGCAATTCCATAGGTGGTTAATACCCTTTCCGCCGGCTTGGACAAAGTAATTTTGCGACCCAGCCCGTCGGTTACCACTATCTCCTCGCCGGCGTCTCCATTTCCAGTCTGTTCTGATCCTTTCCCGCACCCGATGGCCACAAGGAATAGGACCAGCAGTCCCAACATCAGAATAATTCCAACTCTGCTTGCCTTCAAAGGTTTCATCATTGGGCTCCTTTCTTTACAAACTGCTACTGCCAGCATGAGGGCACAACAACTTTTGCCCCCCTACTTGTTACTTCCAGT
>LFRQ01000091.1:0-14501 GCA_001512835.1 Clostridia bacterium DTU022 | reverse complement strand
TTTTTATTAAATTCAAAATTAAGACCTGGTTTTTAATGTCCAGGTGGCTGGTCGGTTCATCCAGCAGCATAATCTTGGTGTTTTGGACCAGGGCGCGGGCAATAAGGACCATCTGCTTTTCCCCGCCGCTGATTTGCTGAAATGTCCTCCCGGCCAGCTCTCGGATGCCCAGCCTCTCTAAAACATCCAGGGCTTCTTGCCGGTCGGCTAAGCTGGGGGTTTCCCATATCTCTTTTACCGGAGCCTTGCCCATGAGAACCATGTCCAGTACTTTGAAAGGAAAAATAAAGCCCGTTTGCTGGGGAACGACACTTATCTCCCGGGCAATCTCCTTCCGGGTCATCTTTTGAACCGCTTTTCCATTTAGGAGAATACTGCCGCTTTCCGGTTGTTTAATTCCGCTGATACAGCCCAGCAATGTAGTCTTTCCCGAGCCGTTGGGCCCCAGCAAACCGCAAATCGAGCCATGGGGAACGGAAAAGGAAATATTTCGCAAAACGCTCTTCTTCCCGTAACTGAAACTTATGCCTGTAACTTGTAGAGGATGGCAGCTATTTGTTTTCTCCATGACAGTTTTTGCAAATATGCGCGGCTCCCATGTTTTAGTAAATAGTTCTTATCTTCCTCGCAATAAAAACGCCCACCCGCCAAACTCCCCCAGTAAAATAAAATCGCTGCCCCCAGAGAAAGGACAGCGAAGAATAAAACCGCCTTCTTTCCAATCAGGGAGGCCTAACCGTTTCCAGTTAAACCCTACCGTTCATGGTCCGTAGCCGTGCCTTAGGAACCCATGAATCGAAGGGGACAATATTCACTTGTTGCCACTACCAGCTTACCATATTTGAGCCGGCTTGACAAATAATATGCCAGAGGGACGGTCTTCTGATTTATACTATATAACCATATATCAAAGGATAACTATATATCAAAGGGACGGTTCTTTTGTTTATTCCACCATATAACTATACCAGATCATCGCTGCTGGGTGGTCAAGATCAAGTCAAAATCCCGACCCCTTGAATCGCAAAAGGTTGAGTTTAAAAATCTTCGTTCCTCCGGCTCACCGGGGAATCAATCGAAACTCACCCGTAAACAAAGGTATATCTTTTCGACTATATTCGACATATTTTTCAATGGGGACGTACTTTTTGGCTCATTCCAATATGCCATCAACCAGGCATCCTTACCGGCAGTGTCGGTAATTCAAGGCGATCCAAAGTCACCGTCCCCCTGGCCCCTGGGGCTCATTTTTTTAAACACGATTAAGCAGCTCTCCCGTATGATGGGGATCAAAAGCCGGCCGTTTTTTTCTTCCAGGTAATCGGGAATTCTATGCAGGGCCTGCTCTTTTAAATGGGCCGGGGCATCTAACTGATTGCGGAGAAATTCCCAGGCTTCCTCATAATCTCTTACCGGCTGGCTGAAGTCGTGTTTTATCAACTGGCATTGCAGTTCAAGATTTTTACTCTCCAAAAAACCTTTTTCCCAGCAGCCATTGTCACAGGAAGATTGTTTGCTCTGAATGCCCAGGAGAGAGGCAAACTCGCGCAACACTTTATTCTCGCTCATATTTCGGTAAGGGGTTAAAATAATTCCTGTTCTCCCGGTTACATTAATAATTTTGTCCAAGCCCTGTTTGCTTCGTGAAATGGGAGGCGAGTAGCTGCAGATGGTTACATCTGCCCTTTCCACGTTCACATCGGGCCAGCTGCCCAGGTATGTCTCTACATTCTGCAAGCCTAAATTTTGTGCTTTCTCCTGTAGAATTTCCAGTGCCTTGGCCTGGCTGTCTACCGCTTTAACCAGCTGGCAAAAAGGGGCTACGTACAAAGCAATAGCTCCGATGCCGCTGCCTAAATCCAGTACCGTATCGCTCTCTTTTATCTCCCGATCAAGGATGCTGCCCAGCACACTTTGCGGGTAGTTGCTCCATCGCAGGGCTTCTTCGTACCATTGTATTTCCTGCGGGTTCCAGGACAGCGCCATTTGCTCCCTCTTCTTGCTTCGCGATCATTTTCGCGATCATTATGGCAACATTATGAACAATCACTTTTACATTAGTATTAAACAGGCAATTACCCAATCCTTTATTAATCAAAAAAACATGTAGCTTAACAACAAACCGTGGGGGAGGATAGAAGGGGGGACTTTTCCGTTGCTTCTGTTAACTGCCTTCCGTTCCATCTTTTGATCGGCTTTCTGCAGCTGAGGCAATCCTGGCGTGAGAAAAGCTAGCTCTGCGCGGCATGCCTGCTGTAGGTGGTAAAGAGCAAGCCAAAGTCACCGTCACCGCTGCTCGAATGTCGAAATTTGTCGATTAGGGAGTTGGCATGGTTTATCTGCCAATGGAGAGTAACCCAAGGATGTCCAATTATTTTAAGCAGGCAAATCCTCCATAATGATATTTAAGGGGCTGTTCTTCCGGAACAGCCCCCCTTTAACGGTGCTCAATACCCGGTGGCTGACGGTTGTTAATCGGCACAGCCGGTGGCTGCTTTGCGGCGGCGAATTGCCGGCACGAATCCACCGGCCAGGATTAGGACCGCTCCCAAAACCAAGTACAGCTGCCGGGCCTTGTGGTTATCTTCTCCTTCGGCTTCAAAGGCGGCTTCAGCCAGTCCGTTGAACGAACCGGGGACGGAAGCCATATCCTCCACCACCTTGGCCGGCCAAGTGGTCTCGTCATAAATCATTTCCAGGTAGGGGCGATCTTTCATTGCCAGCAGCTGGCCCGCCGGAAGGGTGGCTTTTACCTGGGGATCCGGTTCCAACTGTTCGTACTCAATCCCCAGGGCCTCCAGTTCGCCAATCAGCAATTCCAGGTTGGCGGAGCATCCCTGGCGGTAGATCTCCTGCAGCCGTTCGCTCATCGCTTGATAGCGTTCCCAGTCCCCTTCCTTGTCCCGGTGGGAAGCATTTTCCCCGTCCGGTTCCACCTTTATCGGCTCCCGGACCATATCGCTGGATACCGTTTTATCTTTGCCCCCAGCGGGTAGAGGGGATGGCGTAGGGGCTTCGGCGGGTTTGGCGGGATCAATGGGGCCGGCCGGCGCGGCGGGAGATGCTTCCCCGGCCGGCGCCGGTGGAGATTCTTCCCCGGCCGGCGCGGGAGGAACTGCCGGGACTACTACTACTTCCCCGGGAACCGGCACCGTGCCGGGGAACTCCCGGACGCCTTCCTCGGGAAAAAATTCCGGATAAGCGGCATATATTTTCTCAATCTCTTTTTTCATGGCTTCAGTCTCAACATACAGGGGCCGGAAGATTACGGTAAAGAGCCGGTCGGGGGAGGCGTTAACCAGTTTCAAGTACAGGCCCACTTCGATCCGGCCCGCTTCCTGTCTTAATTTTTCTTGTTCCTTCTCCCACCGCTCTCTTTCGGCGTTAAAGAAGGGTTCGGCCTCCCGGTAGTCCATAATTTCCCCCGTCTTAATCCGGATAAAGATGGCTCCGCCGGAGTGGCCCGCTTCCCCCGGAACCTCCTCCCGGTCCCCGGATGCTGCCGGTGGAGAGGGAGGGGTTGCCTCCCCGATGTAGTACCGGCCTGCCCAGAACTGCTCTCCCGTCAGGGGCAGATCTTGCAAACTGCCGCTGACCTTAATTTGTTCCTGGGGTACACCCAGTTGCTGCGCCAGGTAGGCGGAAGCCTGCTGCTCGTAGCTATCGGCCAGGCCGGGAGCGGCTCCGCCAATAATCAAAGCCAGGGTTAAGCATAAGGCCATCATCTTCTTCATTTGCCATCCCTCCATTTCAACTCTACTTTGTTGACTGCTGGCAAGAGAATTTGTTCCCCTTTTCAATGACGGCCCCGGGAGCAGGAAAATTTCCGTTAAGTTAAGAATACTGTAGTAGTTTTTCGAATAATCCTGGACGGAGGTGTGCCATGGAATATAAAGTTATGCCCGGGGCGGAGCCTTTCCACTTCCCGGGAAGTGATGTGGGGTGCTTGCTGATTCACGGATTTACCGGGACCACCTCCAGCATGAGGGAGATGGGAGAGTACCTGGCCGCCCAGGGTTTTACCGTTTCAGGTATACGCCTCAAAGGTCACGGGACCTCCATCGAGGAATTTAACCGCTGCCGCTACCAGGATTGGGTCGAGTCGGCGGAAGCGGGGCTCCGGGAGCTGGCGCAGCGCTGCAGCACTGTTTTTGTGACGGGGCTCTCCATGGGCGGTTCCCTTACCCTGTACCTGGCCGCCCGCTACCCGGACAAGGTAAAGGGGATTATACCTATCTGCGGCCCGGTATACCTGAAAAATCCCCTTTTGCCGCTGGTGCCTGTTTTGAAGTACGTGATTAAGACCCTCCCGGGGGTGGGGGGCGATATCAAGAACCCGGAAGTGACGGAACTGGCTTATGATAAAATCAGCCTGCCGGCCACCTGGGAACTGGTTAAGCTGCTGAAAGTGGTCAAGGAACTGCTGCCCTCCATCAGGCAGCCCGCCCTGATCATCCAGTCCCGGGAAGACCACGTGGTCCATCCTTCCAATGCCCCCTACATCTACGAACATATAAGTTCCCAGGACAAGGAGATACTTTGGCTGGAAAACTCGTATCACGTCGCCACCATGGATTACGACAAGGAACTCATCTTCCAAAAAGCAGCCGCGTTCATAAAAAGAATCACTGGAGGGGATGGAAATTAGCGCTTACATTTTATCCATTGACCAGGGAACGACGGGCACGACGGCGATTCTTTGGGACGAGAAGGGTGCCTTCCAAGGGCGGGCCTACCGGGAACACCGGCAATACTACCCCCAGCCCGGATGGGTTGAACATGACCCGGAAGAGATCTGGGCCATGACCCTGGCCGCGGTGGAGGATCTGCTCCGGGAAACGGGGCGGAGCGTTAAGGACCTGGCGGCCATCGGGATAACCAACCAGCGGGAGACGGTGGTCTTTTGGGACCGGGAGACGGGGAAGACCCTGGGGAACGCCATCGTCTGGCAGTGCCGCCGGACGGCTTCTCTCTGCCAGGAACTGAAAGAGAGGGGCTGGGAAGAGAAGTTCCGCCGGAAAACCGGCTTGCTCCTGGATCCGTATTTTACGGGCACCAAGGTGCGCTGGGCCCTGGAGCACTGGCCCGCGGTGCAGGAGGCGGCCCGGGAGGGGCGGCTGGCCTGCGGGACCATCGACAGCTACCTCCTTTACCGCCTGACGGGGGGCAAGGTGCACGCCACCGATTATTCCAACGCCTCCCGGACCCTGCTTTTCAATATCCACACCCTTGCCTGGGACGAGGAACTGCTGGAGCTGCTGCAAGTGCCCGCTGAAGCCTTGCCCCAGGTGCTGCCCAGCAGCCACCTTTTCGGCGAGACGGATCCCCAGGTTTTCTTCGGGGCTGCCGTCCCCATCGGCGGCATAGCCGGCGACCAGCAGGCGGCCCTCTTCGGACAAGCCTGCTTTCAGCCGGGGATGACCAAGAATACCTACGGGACCGGGAGCTTCCTGCTGATGAACACCGGCACGAAAGCGGTGGCTTCCAGTTCCGGCCTGCTGACCACGGTGGCCTGGGGTGTGGAAGGAAAGGTGGAATATGCCCTGGAAGGGAGCATCTTTATAACCGGGGCGGCGGTGCAATGGCTGCGGGACGGCTTGGGCCTTATCGAAAAGGCTTCGGACCTGGAGCCCCTGGCCCTGACGGTAGAGGACAACGGAGGGGTCTACCTGGTTCCGGCCTTCGTCGGCCTGGGGGCGCCGTACTGGGATCCCTACGCCCGGGGGATCATCATCGGCATTACCCGGGGCACCACCCGCGGCCACCTGGCCCGGGCGGTGGTGGAGGCCATGGCCTATCAAACCCGGGACGTCCTGGACCTGATGCGCCGCGAGTCCGGCCTGCCCCTGGAGGAGCTGCGCGTGGACGGGGGAGCCAGCGTTATGGACCTGCTGCTGCAATTCCAGGCCGACCTGGCCGGGACGGTGGTCCGGCGCGGGGCCAGCTCGGAGACCACGGCGCTGGGGGCGGCTTACCTGGCCGGGCTTACCGTGGGGCTGTGGCCCGATCGGGAAACCCTGGCCGGGCTCTGGCAGGAGAGCGCCTCTTTCCAGCCTCGGATGAGCGCAGAGGAGAGGGAGCGCTGCTACCGGAACTGGCGCCGGGCGGCGGAGCGCTCCCTGGGCTGGATTGAAAAGGAATAGACTTTAAGCCCTTTAGCTTGCCATCAAACCCTGTAAAGATGCGGCTCTCTCATGAAGAACATGAAGCACAGTGACTCCGGAAAGGGTTTAAGCATATCCTGGTGTGATGGCTTAAGGGCGAGGTTGGGATATTCCGTCCGGATGGGGCGGACGAGTTTAAGCATATAGTTAAACATATCCTGGCATGGCTTAAGTGCCGGCCTTCCGGCACGGAGGCTTCCTGGCATGTTGGGCCGCCTAGCCTGGCGGGCCGGCCGTCTGGCATGGTGGACCGCCCGACAGGGCCGGCCATACCAGGGCTTTCGATTGATGTGCCAGGGTGCAGCCTGCGGCTTCCGGGGGGCGGTCGCCCCGGGCCCGGGGAAGAAGGCGGGCAAGCGGCCTCTCCCGAGAAACGGCAGGATTGCAGCCGGTACGGGATCAATACACGAATTGCGGTTTATAACTGGCATTGGCTGCGGCAGAGAGCAGGAAGCTTATAGCGGGGAATGCAGCGCGCTATAAGCTGCCTGCCCTGTTTCCGGCCGATCCCCGGCAGCGCCCGGCCCCCTTGTGCCAAAGGCTGAAGCCCACCTTGGGGCTTTTCCTTCGGCATTCGGCGGGGGAGGGCCCTTGCCGTCAAGAGGCATCGGCCGAAGCAGGACCGGCTCCCTGGAAAAGTGGTAGCAGCAGGTGGAACAGGCTCTGGAAATCAGCCTGTTTAAAACGAGATCAGGGAGGCGGATAGGCCGTGTTTCAGTTGCCCTGGATTGAGAAGGCGCTGGGCCGCGAGCCGGCGGCCGGGGGCAAGGTGGTTGGCCTTTCCCAGGCGGTAAGCACCTGGGTTCGTCCCGGGATGGCCTTGCAGTTCGGCAGCGGACTGGGCTACCCCATGGCCCTTCTCTATGAAATTGTCCGGCAGTTTTGGGGGAAAGACCCCGGGTTTACGTTTATTGCTTACGGGGGGAGCAGCACCAACCTGGTCCCTTTTCTGGAAGGGAACCTGGTTCGCCGGGTGCTCTGCAGCTACATGGGCGACCCGTACCCCTTCCCCTCACCCAACCCGCTAATTCAGCAGGCCTTTGCCGAGAAAAAGGTTCATTTCGAAGAGTGGAGCATGCTAACCCTGACCCAGAGGCTCATTGCCGGAGCCCTGGGCCTTCCTTTCTTCCCCACCAGGTCCCTGCGGGGCAGCTCCCTGGCGGAAAATCTCTCCGGCTATGCCGAAATACGGGATCCCTTCAGCGGCCGGCCCACGGCCCTGGTGGAGGCGCTGCACCCGGATCTGAGCCTGGTGCACGGCTGGCTGGCGGATCCCGACGGGAATACCGTCCTGAACATGCCCCTGGTAGGGAATGTTTACGGCCCCCTGGCTGCTCGGGAAGGGGCCATCGTCTCCGTGGAAAAGGTGGTCTCTCGGGAGGAACTCTCCCGCTGCCGGGAGCACGTCCGGCTGCCCGCCGAGGTAGTTCGGGCAGTGGTGGAACTGCCCTTCGGCGCCCATCCTTCCGGCCACCATCACTTTCCCCAGCGGGGGGAAGAGTGGGGCTACGCCGAAGACCGGGAGTTTATCATCGACGCCCGCCGGTCCAGCCGCAGCCGGGAGCGCTACCGGGAGTGGCTGGAGCACTGGGTCCTGGGCTGCCCAAACCATGAAGCCTACCTGCGTCGGCTGGGCGCAGAGAGGCTTTACCGGCTCAAAGGAAAGCTCTCCAGTTCCACCTGGCCCCTCCATTTCCTGGCCAAGGAGGAGGGCTGGGAGGCGGTGCCGCCTACTCCCGCCGAGGCCATGATCATCGCTGCCGCCCGAGAAATTGAAGGTTTGATTAAGGAGAGAGGCTACACTTCTCTCCTGGCCGGAGTGGGGGCTTCCCACCTGGCCAGCTGGCTGGCTTACTTCAGCCTCCTGGAGCAGGGGAGAAGAATTGCCCTGCTGGCGGAGATCGGCCTTTACGGCTTTGTCCCCCTTCCCGCAGACCCCTTTGTCTTTGCCCTGCGCAATTTTTCCACTTGCGACCTCTATACCGACATCCTGCACATCCTGGGGGTCTTCGTCTCCGGCAATCATCGCCGCTGCCTGGGCGTCCTGGGCGCGGCCCAGGTGGACCGGTGGGGGAACATCAACTCGTCGCAGATTCCCGCCGCCGACCTGTACCTGGTGGGCTCCGGTGGGGGGAACGATGTGGCCGCGGGGGCGGCGGAGGTGGTCGTGGTGGTGGAGCAGGCGCCCCACCGCTTCGTGGCGGAACTCCCCTTTATCACTTCTCCCGGGGAGCGGGTCACCACCCTGGTTTCCCAGCTGGGGGTCTTTCGCAAGGATCCCGCGGACGGGGAGCTGAAGCTGGTCCGCTATATAGAGCGGCCCGGATTGAGCCGGGAGCGGGCTCTCCGGGAGGCCCGGGAACAGTGCGGCTGGGAGCTTCAGATTGTACCCGACCCCTCGCCGGTTCCACTCCCGACGCCGGAGGAGCTAACCCGCTTGCGCTGCCTGGATCCGGACCGCTTTTTTACCCGCTAGCCTTTTTCCAGTTAAAGTAAACATTTTTTTGTTTGACATTAACCGGAAACTAAAGTAAAATTAACAGTGCAGTACTTCAGCACACTTGCCTCTTTTCGTTCTTTATACGGCACGTAATTGTTTGTCACACCACTATTGTTCCCCCTGACCACAAAACAATAAGGGCTGAGGGACTCAAACCTGTGGGAGGTTTAACTTTAATGAAGCGTTGGTTTGCGGTTTCTGCTCTCCTTGTAATTGTTTTGGCCAGTATTTGGGCGGTAAATAGCTACAGTTCGGCCTTTGTAAAAAGCAGTGCTTCTCTGAAGGTGACTGATTCCAGCGATTCCGGCGCCTTAATTTCTGTAACGCCTGTAAAAAAGAAATTGACCGTTCAGATAGGCGTCGCCACAGAGATTTTTAAAATTAAAAATAATATGGGGCATGCGATTACATATACCTTGGAGAGTGAGAAGCTGTCTCCCCCAAGCGGGGATCTGCAGCCCGGCGAGGAAACGGTAATATCAATAAATCTAGATGAAGAGAGCAAGCCGGGGGCCGCCACTTTTGAAACCACCCTCCAGGCCAACTGGAACGGCGGTTCCTGCCGGTTGACCATAACGGTACCCCTGGAGATAAAAGGGGAGACCGGCGGCGGGAAAAAACAGGCTTCGGTAAAGACGGAAACCCAATCGTCGGAGAAGGGGCAGGGAGCAGTTCAACCGGAGGGAAATTCCCAGGTCGGTACAGGTGATGCCGGCAATACCGGCAATACTGGAAATAACGGCCATAATGACGGTCTGAATACCGGAGATGCCAACGGAGATGAGGGTTCCGGTTTAAATCAAGACTCCCAAGGGCAAGAGCAGCAAAAACAGGACGATAATGCAGGTTCCGGTTCAGGCGGGAGTGCTGCCGAGGATCCCCCAACTGATGGCCAGGGCAGCGATAGTCCTGAAGAATAACGAAGGACCTGACCGGGATATTTACAGGGCAAAAGAATTAGCAGAAGGATAAAAGAGATAATGACAGTGCCCAAGAAGTGGAAGACCATATTTATCCTTTCTATTGTGGCGGCGCTCTTTTTTGCCGCAATGACGGCGGCAGCTTTCAGCAAGCCGGCGACGGTGGTAGGCAAGCAGGAAACTGGATATTGTATCCAGAGCATCGAATACAGTTACCGGGTTTTCCCCACTTCATCTGTCCTCTACCCTGAGGCTGACCCTCTGCCTCAGGGCCTGCCAAGCTATTTTTTCAGATTAACTGACAAAATTGAAGTGACGGTCAAGGGTTCTATCTCCACGGATGCTGATATCGGGGAGAAAACTGATTTCCAGGTCAAGGCCCTGGTTCGCTCTGAAGAGCAGTGGGAAAAAGAAATAAACTTGAATCATTCCATCGAGAACTTTGTAGATGAGAAGGGGGCCCTGGTATTCCAGACCACCTTTAACCTGCCCTTAAGCAGCGTGCAAGGTCTGGTGGACAAGATTGTGGAGGAGACCGGGGTCCATCTCTACGACGGCTACAATATTGTTCTGGTCAGTACTATACACCATCCTCCATTGGAAGGAGGCAGTATTACTGAGGACCGCTTTTCCGGGGAATTACAATTTAAGGTTGATCCATATACCATTAAGCCCCAGGGGGAGCTGGTCCATGTCCAGGAGGATCGGGCCGAAGAAGAGCTGGTTGCTGCCAACCGGATGAACATTTTCGGGCTGCTCCTGAAAGTGTCCCTGGGCAGGGTGTTGTTTGCCTCCCTGATGTTGCTTTTCGCGGGGGCGGCTGCTTTCAGCGGTACGAAAATATATTCCCGGGAGAAGAAAGAAAGCGCCGAAGCCCTGCTTCTGAAAAAAATTGACCGGCGCTATGGGCGAAGAATCATAAAAGTAGGTGAATTTAAGGAACTCCCGCCGGACTTGATAAAAGTTAAAGTAGACAGTTTCGAAGAGCTGGTGAAAATAGCTGATGAACGAGAGAGACCTATACTTCAGGTGGCCAGGCCGAGGAACGACAAAAATAGCCGGTTTTTCTTAGTCGACGAGAAGACCCTGTACTATTTCAGCCTGCCTAAAAAACCGTCAACCGGCAGTAGAACAGGGGCCTCATAATACCGGGGCTGATGCGGCCCAGCTTTTGCTTGCTCTTTAAAAATGGTGGATAATACACGCGGCGGCGCACTGGGGAGCATACGCGCGGTCTTACTTGCTCTTTAAAAATACTGGCTAACGGAGATGGGTTGCCATGTCTATCCCGGCACCTGCTTTTACGATAAAACAATACCGGTCTTGGAAAAACTTTAGCCTGAATTCGCTGCTTACATATTACCGCTATGTTTCCTTAATGGTTACTTCGGGCCTTTACCTGGCCGGGCCGCCCTTCTCGCCTTTGTACCTCAAGCTGGGCGTATGCCTTTCCCTCCTTGTCGAGGCGTACATATTCACCAGGGTCTACCATATTAATCATGAAGAAAATGAAAATGGCGACCAGTTCAAGAAAACATTAATTTTCATTGAAACCATGGGGCTGGCTTCTCTGTTGATCATCACGGGAGGCCTGGACAGCCCCTTTATCTGGTATGCCATCAATCCCATACTCCTGGCGGCCACCCTCCCGCCGGCCTACTTCTGCTGGATCATGGCGGCGGCGTTTATTTCGGCGGCGGTTTTCCTCCAGCGCTACAGTCTCTATGAGCCGGTAAGATATCAACCTTTCTGGCCGAACCGGGTTTACGATCTCCTGGTTTTCGTGCTGGTTACCCTGGTCGCCCAGATTTACAATTTTGTTATCCGCTACCTGTCCCGGCAGAATGAAGTTATGCAAAAACAGCTGGACCATATCAAGTCCCTTTACGAGATTGTGGAGGTCCTGTCGCACCGGAATACGCCCCAGGAGGTGGTTAACCTTTTTGCCTCTTACAGCAAAGTCTTGCTGAAGGCCACGAAAGTAATTGTTTGCATCGAGCTGTCGCCCGTCCTTAAAAAACAGCAGAAGCAGTGCTTCTATGCCGTGCGGGGGCCGCGCCGGATCCTCAGCGAAGATAAGTGGTATCCGCACCTAAAGAAGATACTGGCCAATATCCATAACCAGCAAAACAACCAGGTTATAATAAACTATCCGGAGGAAGAGGAGTCGTCCCCCGGCGCTCTTCTTACCGTTCCCGTAAAATCAAAGTCCCATACTTACGGCCTTATCTCCGCCTACTTTGAAGATCACTGCGAGCGGGAGCAGTTAAGCGAGCTGACGCAAACCTTGCAGTACCTGTCCAAGCTTTGCGCCGTAGCCATGGAGAAATATTCCTTGGAGGCGGTCACCGAAGAGATGCTGCTGCTGGAAGAGAAAGACCGCATTGCCGGGGAGATCCATGACGGGGTTACCCAGAACCTTTTCGGACTCGTTTATGCCCTGGATGAGCTGGCAAATACAGACTCCCTGCCGGAATCGACCCGGCAGCAGCTCCGCTTTCTGCAGAAAACCGCCCAGGAAAGCCTTAAGGAGCTGCGCAAGACTATTTACGACCTAAGCTTTACCAAAAGAAATGCAGAACCGTTTATTGATGAAGTAAAAAAATACCTGTACGACCTGGCCCGCCTCAATGGAATTACCGTCAACTTTGAATGCCGGGGAGACCTTCATTTAAATAGGACGACCCGGAAAGCCTTGTATCGAATTGTGCGGGAAGCCACCGGCAATGCCATCCGGCATGGCTATTGCAGCAATATCGATGTTCTCCTGGAAGCGGACGAACAGCGTATTTTGCTGGAGGTTGCCGATAACGGGGCCGGCTTCGATCCGGAGAGCGCCAGGTCGGGAAGCGAAAACGGCCTGGGGCTGGTAAACATGAAGGAACTGGCCCGGAACATCGGCGGCACCCTGGCGGTGGACAGCATCCCCGGCCGAAAGACCAGGGTTAGCTGTACCATTCCTCTTCAAAACGGAATCTTTCCCAGGGAGGAAGTTGCCCCATGAGAATAGTTATAGTTGACGACCATCCCATCGTTCGCAGCGGGTTGGAGCGGGTTATCTCCAGGGAAGAAGACATGGAGGTAGTGGGCACCGCTGATTCCTGCCCAGAAGGGCTGGAGGCTATTGTGGCTCAAAAGCCCGATATCGCCATTGTGGATTACAAGATCCCCGGCGGAGACGGTTTTGAACTGATCCGCCGGGCCAGAAAACAGGTTCCGGATTGCCGTTTCATCGTTCTTACCTCCTATTCTTCCCAGCAGGTAATCTCCCGGGCCACTTCGGAAAATGTAGAGGGCTTTATTCTTAAGGAAGCTCTCCCTGAGGAGCTGATTTCCGCCATCAGGCTGGTAGCCCGGGGGCGGCGCTACTTTGACCCGGTTACTATCGACAGCATTATTAACCGGAAGACAAAAGACCCTTTTCAGAAGCTTACCCGCAGGGAGCAGGACATCATTCAGGCCCTGGCCGAAGGCTTGAGCAATAAAGCCATCGCGGAAAAGCTGTTTATTAGTGAAAATACCGTAAAAAAGCACATTGGAAACATCCTGGATAAGCTGGGCCTTCAGGACCGCACCCAGGCCGCCCTCTATGCCTTTACCCACAGCCGGGATCAAGAGGAAGAAATAAACGATGATTAAGGCCCTGCCGAAAAGGCTTGGTTAAGTTTGACCAGCTCAAGTTAAGCTCGGTCAGGTCAAATAAAGGAGCCTGCCATGCATCGCAAATGGGGATTATATATTTTTTTGGTCATAATCCTTCTCCTGCTTCTTTCTCCCCTGGCTACTATTATTCGCCGGGAGCCCACCCTGGCTGTAGCCGTAAAAACCTGGAGCATGGAACCGGTGATCACCAGGGGGGATATCGTCTTTTTGCTGCCGGTCAGTGATAAAACCGATTATTCTCCCGGTCAGATAATTGTTTTCCACTCCGAGGAAGACGGCATCCGGGAATGGATCCTGCACCGCATTGTGGGAGGCGACCCCGAACAGGGGTTCATCACCAAGGGGGATGCCAACGAGTTTACCGACCAGGAAGGAACCGGCTATCCTCCCATCCAAAAGGAGTGGATTGCCGGCGTTGTACCCACCATCGGGGGGAAGCCTCTAAAAATACCCTTGCTGGGCCACCTGCCCCTTTTTCTGGAAAGCAACGTAAAAAACCCCCTCCTCCTGCCGGTTTTCCTGGGAATTCTGGCGGGAGCCCTGGTGCTGGATGAAATATTTAAATCTAAAAAGAGGCGGAAAAAAGAGTCCTTGCAGAGCAGCCAACTGTATTTCCTTGGGGGCATCGCCTTTGCCGTGATCATCGGTGCCTTAATGATCATGGGAAGCCTGTTTATTACCTTGCCGTACGGCGTGGAAGAGAGTCCCGGCGTGCTGATGGGCAGCCCGGCAGGCGTTCTCCAGCAGGGGACCAGCAAGGAGATCACCCTGGCGGAAATAAAAAATGAAGGGATGGTCCCCTCTATCTACTACGTCGTCTCCAGCGACCCCCAGGTTCATCTGCCCCAAGAAAAGTTTATCCTCTCGCCCGGGGAGAAAGCGGTTGTGGTGGCGGAGATCCACGCCCTGGAGCCGGGCCTGCATAAAGCCAGGATCGTCATCGGCATGTTTCTGCCCTTTTTGCCGGTACCGCTCATCGGCTTCCTGGCCGGCAGAAGCTACTGGCTGGCCGTTGCCGTCCTTGCCCTGCTTCCCGCTTTGCCTCTGTTTATTTTACCCCTCCTGGATCCTCGCCAGCGGCGGCAACTGGCTCGAAAGTGGCGCCGGAGGCTGGCCCGGATGCCCTCTTTCAGATAATTCATGCTACTTTAGAATTATCAAAAATTACCCGTTAAGGTGTCCTAAGATTCTTTTAGGGTGTGATGTAAGCAAAAGCTGTTCTTAATATAATGGCTCCGGTAATTACAATCTATA
>LFRQ01000010.1 GCA_001512835.1 Clostridia bacterium DTU022 | reverse complement strand
TGCTGGAAGGGTACCGGGTGGCGGGGATGGAGCTGCGGCGCACCCTTTACCTGGTTTATCACCGCCGTCGGGTGCTGAGCACCGGGGTGCAGCGCCTCCTGGACTACTTTCTCGGCAAGATCCGGGACCGCTCCCACTAGCGGGAAGGGCGGTTTACCTGCCGGGCAAACTAAATTATAATATTAAAAGCAGGTCGCGGCTACCCTGCTTAATAAAAAACAAGGAGTGCCTTTGGGCCATGGATCGAAAATTGATGTTTCTGGCGGTCCTGTTTGTTGCCTGCCTGCTGGTGGCCAACATCATGGCCGGGAAGATTATCCAGCTGGGGGGCCTGGTTCTTCCCGCGGCGGTCTTCGCCTATCCCGTCACCTTTCTGGTTACCGATGTGGTCAGCGAGGTATGGGGCAAGGAGAAGGCCGGGGAACTGGTCTGGCTCGGCTTCTTCATGAACCTGGTGATGGTGGCCTTTTTATACTTGGGCCAGGTCCTGCCTCCGGCGGCTCACTGGGAGCACCAGGCGGCCTATGAAGCCATCCTGGGGACGGTGCCGCGGATGGTAGCGGCCAGCATGACCGCCTACCTGGTTTCCCAGATGCATGATGTGTGGGCTTTTCATTTCTGGCGCCGGCTGACCAAGGGCCGGCATCTCTGGCTGCGCAACAATCTCTCCACCTTCGGAAGCCAGCTCCTGGACACCGCCATCTTTATAACGCTGGCCTTTTGGGGAACGGTGCCGGGAGAGGCGCTGCTAAGGATGTGCTTCAGCCAGTACCTGGTTAAGCTATTAATAGCCGTGGCCGATACCCCTTTTTGCTACCTGGGGGTAAGATGGGCCCGAAAGGAGGCTGC
>LFRQ01000077.1:17587-19797 GCA_001512835.1 Clostridia bacterium DTU022 | reverse complement strand
ACCAGTTCGTTACTAACAGGAGGGGGAGAATCGTTGGTAGTTGAACGACTGCTAAGGACCGGCGCCCGGCTTCAAGTAGTGCCGGAAGGGGATAAGGTTTACTACGAGGCCTTTGTTAAAGANNCTGGATCCCGTAGGGGTCACCATCAGCGAACCGGTCTCCTCCGAAGGAAAGCTGGAGATGTCCCCGGGCGAGAGCTGGCGCTTTTACCTGGTGGGGGAGGACGCCCTGTACAGTTTTCGGGCCCGGATCCTGGAGCGGATCCAGGAGGGTTACCGGGTGGAGCGCCCCCAGGTACTTAGCCGCCTGCAGCGGCGGGAGCATTACCGCCTGAAATGCAGCCTGGAGCTGGAATACTGGGTTATCGGGGGGGAAAGCNNGGGGGGAAAGCAGCTCCACCGCCGTGATGGGCGGGACGGAGAAGCTGCTCCATGCCGGTTCCATTAAGGCCAGGCAGCTGCTGGTGAAGGAAAAATTGCTGCCCCCAGGGAAGCGGGCCTTTACCGTTAACCTCTCCGGCGGGGGCTTGCAGATGATTGTCACGGAACCTCTCCCTTCCCAGGCGGAGCTGCTTATCCAGCTGTACCTGGAGGGGAGGCAGGAAGAAGGTCTGGAGGTGAAGGGAAAAGTAATCCAGGCGGAACCGCTCCAAATCGGAGAGCAGACCCGCTACCGGGTGGGCGTCTCCTTCTTCGACCTGGAGGAGCAGACCCGGGAGCGGATCATCAAGTATATCTTTGAAGAAGAGGCCAAGCGGCGGGGGGGGCGGAGGTGAAGCACGCCGTGCCGGAGAACAGGGTCCGGGAGGCTTACCGCCGGCCGGGGGAGGAGAAGGAACAGGTAATTCTCTCTTTTCTTCCCTTGATCAAGAGAATCGCCGGCAAAATCGCCATCGGTCTTCCCCCTTCCCTGGAGGAGAGCGACCTGATTGGAAGCGGGATCATCGGCTTGCTGGAGGCCTGGGAACGATACGATTCCTCCCGGGGGGTGGAATTCATCCATTATGCCGCCCGGCGGATCAGGGGAGCCATGATCGATGAAGTGCGCAAGCTAAGCTGGCCCTCCCGCTCCTTTTTCCCGCGCCTGCGGCAGGTGCAGCAAGCGGAAGAGAAGCTTCTTCAGGAGTACCAGCGGGAGCCTTCGGTGGAGGAAATTGCTGCCTACCTGGGCTGGCCGCCGGCCACGGTGGAGCAAGTATGGTCTCATTTTAACTTATTCTCTATTCTTTCCTTGGAGCGATGGTTATTTGAAAACCTGGAGGGAGACGGGGTTAAACTGGAGGATTTTATTGCCGCCCCCCAGGGTGAGCCCGGGGAGGAGGTTATCTCCAGAGAGCGGGAAAAACTTTTGGCCGAGGCTCTGGAGCATCTCCCCCCGCGGGAGCAGCAGGTGCTGGCCCTATACTACTATGAGGATTTAACCCAGAAAGAGATCGCCGCCCTGCTGAAGATCTCGCCGGCGCGGGTTTCCCAGCTGCACGCCCGGGCGCTGCAGAGGCTGCAAAAAATGTTGAGCAGCTGTTAACTCTCCCATTGGAGGTATTCATCATGTTTCTATGGGGACTTTTAATGGGATTGTTCCTGGGAGTAGGCATCAGCATGCTATGGATCCGGCAGTGGAGCAAGGAAGCGGGATTCCCGGATTTTATCCGGCGGGAGCTTTTCGCCGGCGGGCAGCAGGGGGTCTTGGTCAATCTAAAGCGGCGCCTGGAGGAATTGGAAAGGCGCCTGGAGGAGATCGAAGGAGGGGCCGCCAGAACGCCGGAAAGCCCTTCCCCGGAGGGAGAAGAGGCGCCGCTGTTGTCCGCGGAAGACCGGCAGTCCCAGCGCAAGAAGAAGCAGATGAGTGTTCTAACCCTGTGGGCGGAAGGCTGCGAGCTGAAAGAGATTGCCCGCCAGACGGGGCTGGATCAGGGAGAAGTGGAGCTTATATTATCGCTGCAGAGAAAGATGTCCGAGTTTAATCATCATTAACCAGGGAGGGAGCAGGAGATGATAGGACTCTATCTGGCCGAAGGGGCCATGTTAACCCAGCAGGTGCGGCTGGAGTTAATCAGCAACAATTTGGCCAATATCCGGACGCCCGGTTACAAACGCAGCGAAGCGGTGCAAACCAGCTTCGGGGAGTGGCTGGTTCATAAAAGCCGTACGGGACCCCTTCCCCAGGAACAGAGAAGGCCTGTGGGGACCATGGCGCATAATGTAGCCAT
>LFRQ01000077.1:632-17537 GCA_001512835.1 Clostridia bacterium DTU022 | reverse complement strand
GAGGGGTACCTGACCACCATCGCTGGGGATTTGGTCATGGGGGAAGACGGACCCCTGTTCCTGGGTACCGAAGAAGTCAGGGTTGCTGCGGACGGCTCCCTGTACCGGGAGGAAGTTTTTCTTGGCCGCTTGCGGATAGTGGAATTTGGCCCGGAAGCTGCCTTCCAGCGGGTCGGGCATACCCTTTACCGGGTGGAGGGAGGGGAACCCCTTCCCGCCCAAGGAACAGCGGTCTGGTCCGGCTTCCTGGAAAGCTCCAATGTGGATTTGACGCGGGAGATGACTTCTCTGTTGGAAGTAAGGCGCTGCTACGAAGCGGCCCAGAGAGTGATGCATACCTATGACAGCCTTCTGGCCCGGGCGGCCAATGAGCTGGGAGCCCTGGGCTAGGCGGATCTTTTAGGAAATGAGGTGAGCCGATGATCAAGGCCGTGCACATCAGCAGAAATGGGGTTATGGCTTTTCAAAGCTCCTTGAACCAGGTGGCGCATAATATTAGCAATGTGTACACTTGCGGTTATAAAAAAGGAGAGCTCGTTTTTGGCGACCTGCTGGGGAGAAGCATCGCCCAGCGGAGGCTGCCCATCTCCAGGGCCGCCTCGCCGCCTCCTGTCGAAGAACCCCGAACGGGGGCCGGAGTCGCCTCCTTGGGAACGGTCCGTTACTTCAACATGGGGATGATCGTGGAAACAAACCGGTACCTGGACCTGGCCATCGAGGGGGAGGGGTTTTTCCGGGTTATCTGCAGTGACGGCAGTGTAGCCTATACCAGGCAGGGCAACTTCTTCCTGGACGCCCGGGGCAACCTGGTTACCGCCCGGGGAGATCGCCTGGAGGTGCCCTTTTCCCTGGATAATATGCGGCCGGGTTCTTTAACCGTGGATCCCGACGGCCGGGCTTTTGCCGTCGCTCTCAACGGAGAGCGCGTTGCCCTGGGGCAGATCCGGCTGTACCGGTTTGTAAACCCGGCCGGCCTGGAAGCGGTGGCGGGAAATCTTTATCTCCCCACGGAGGCCTCCGGGGCGCCGGAAGGAGCCAACCCGGGGAGCCAGGGGTTCGGCATCCTGCGCCAATTCCACCTGGAACAATCCAACGTAGACCTGGGCCGGGAGATGATCCAACTGATCAATGCGCAGAGGGCCTTGCAGGCCAACGCCCGGGCCTTGGTTACCGCCGATGAACTCTGGTCCTTAACCTTGCATGCAAAATCCTAGGGCGATGCTGACGGGAGGGATTGTTTTTGGCTGAAGACATTTTAAGCCAGGAGGAAATCGATGCGCTCATAACCACCTTTTCCGCCGGTGATGCGGTCAGCATTCGGGAGGACAAGGCGGACTACCAACTCTATGATTTTCGCCGGCCCACCAAGTTTACCAAGGAACAGCTGCGCACCTTGCAAATTATTCACGAGAACTATGCCCGGGTTATGAGCAATTTCCTGACGGCTTACTTGCGCGTTCCGGTGAAGGTGGCTGTGGTATCTGTCAGCCAGGTAACCTACGAGGAGTTTATCTTCTCCTTGCCGGTTCCCACCTTGCTCACGGTGTTCAACATGGCCCCGGACATGGGAAACGCCATCCTGGAGACCAATCCCCAGTTCGTCTTTACCCTGATCGATCTCATCTTTGGTGGAGAAGGGAAGAGCAGCCCCAAGGTGCGGGAGCTGACGGAGATCGAGCTCACCGTTATGCAGGAGGTCCACGGGAAGCTGCTGGACAACCTTAGTTATGTCTGGAAAGGTGTGACCCAGCTTCAACCAAAAATCGAGAGCATGGAGACCAACCCCCAGTTTAGCCAGGGCATCTCTTCCAGCGAGACCGTGGCCCAAGTTACCCTCTCCGTTCAGATCCAGGGCAACAAAAGGTTTATTAATTTCTGCTTTCCTTTTATTACCTTGGAGCGGGTGTTGTCCAGTTTAACGGCCCAGCACTGGTTTAGCCAGGTCCAAAAAGCCTCCAGCCGCAAGCCGAGCCCGGAAGCGCTAATCGGCTGCCTGGCCCAGGTCGAGGTAGAGGTAAAGGTAGTCCTGGGGTCGGCGCCCCTCTCCCTGGAGGATTTCCTGCAGATCCAGGAGGGCGACGTGATCCAGTTAAACCGGAAAGAAGGGGAGCCCATGGAGATCCTGGTGGAGGACATGCCTCTCTTCCAGGGGCAGCCCGGTGTTCATGGCTGCTACCTGGCGGTGCAAATAACCGATACCATTAGTGAGCAAAAAGGAGCAGGTGAAATATGAAAGAAGGCGCTCTGACCCCCGAGGAGATAAAAGCGCTGTTCAGCGATTCGGAAACCGCCCCGGGAGAGGATCAGATTGACCGCAAGATCGAGCTGGGCCTGGAACTGAAGTTGGAACTTTCCGTGCGCCTGGGCAGTACCCGCAGGAGCATTAAGGAACTCCTTAATTTGCAGGCGGGGACGGTCATTGAGCTGGATCGTCTGGTTCAGGAGCCGGCCGATATTCTGGTTAACGGCAAATTGATCGCCCGGGGAGAAATCGTGGCCATGGGGGAACATTTTGGTGTCCGGGTGACTTCAATTGAGAAACCCGAGCATAGAGTTAATCTGGTTCGCTAAGCTCGGAGGAGGGGAAGATGGCAGATCTCAGTCCCATCGAAAAAGAGACCATTATTGAAGTGATCAGCATCGCCCTGGGAGCGTCGGCCGGGGCCCTGGCCAACTTGTTAAAGCAGAAGGTAACCGTTACCACCCCCGAGGTTAGGGTGGTGGAGAAGGCGGAAGTGGGCAAAGATCTTTCGCCCAGGTGCCTGCTGGTTAAAACCAGGTACCTTTCCGGACTCCGGGGCAGCCAATGCCTCCTCATCAAAGAGGAGGACGCCGCCGTTATTGCCTCCCTAATCATGAAGACTTACCAGCAGGATGAACTGGGGCAGCAGCCGGAGATGCAGCTAAGTGCCATCGCGGAAGCCATGAACCAGATGATGGGCCTCTCCGCTATCACCATGGCCGAACTTTTTCACCGGCCCATCAGCGTTGACTCCCCGGAAGTAATCCCCTGCGATCTATCCCAGCGGGAAGCTCTCTTTAATAAGATGGAACTGGAAGAAGAGACGGCCGTAGAAATCTCTTTCCGGGTAGAAATTGCGGATATACTGGACAGCACCATCTTCCTGGTGGCTTCCCTGGCTTGGGCCAAAGAGCTGGTGGCCTTCATGCTTTCCGGGCAGCCTGAGAGTCCGGAGACCTTCACAAGTTCACCGCCGGTAGAGGGGGAGGTCGAACCCCCGGCGGAAGGGGAAAGAGAAGGGAACCCCGCCGGTACCGGCCCCGAGAAAAGCGGGGAGCGGCCCCAGCCGAAGGAGCAGGAAGGAGCTGTTCCGGAGCAGCCGTTGAACCGGGATCCGGAGCCGCCCCTGGGGCAGGAGGAGCAGGAGAGCCCGGCCGGGCGGGAAGAAGAGAGAGAGGCACCGGAAGGCGGCCCCGATTTTGACGGAAAACTAATTCTTCCCGTCATCTCCGAAGAAGAGTTGGCCACAGCCGGGGGAATAAAGGTGCCCGGCACCGCTGCCGGCGGCCCGGCAGGACAGGAGGAGGTCCAAGAGGATGTTCAAGAAGAGCAAGTAGTGATCAGGCCGGTGCATCAGGAGGAACATTTTCAGGTTGAGCAGCTGGAGCTGGTCAAGGATATACCCGTTACCGTTACGGCCGTCTTTGCCAGGAAGAAAGTTCCTCTGGGCACTCTTCTGACCATGAAAAGGGGAGGCCTCCTGGAGCTGGAACGCCATGTGGGCGAGCCGGTGGAAATAATGGTTAAAGACAAGGTGGTAGCGCGCGGAGAAGTGGTTATGGTCAATGAGTATTTTGGAGTCAGGATCACCAGCCTGGAGGAGCAGAGCCATCGCCCTTTTTAATGGGATGGGATGGAGGGTGAAAAGAGTTGGCGAAAACGGTGTTGATCGCGGATGTGACTGCCTTCATGAGGCTGACCCTGTCCAGCATAATGGAGAGAGGCGGGTACCGGGTAATCGGAGAAGCCGAGGACGGTGAAAAGGCGGTGGAAATGTATCGGCAATTGACGCCTACTCTGGTCACCCTGGACATTCTTCTCCCAAAGCTGGACGGCATATCGGCGATTAAGCAGATTAAGGGGTTTGACCCCGTCGCCAATATCGTAGTCATTAGCGCCATGGGCAAGAAGAAGCTGGTTTTGGAAGCCCTGTCCGCCGGCGCCAGGGATTTTGTGCTGAAGCCTTTTCAACCGGAAAGAGTTTTCGAAGCTCTGCAAAAGATAGACGATGGCCGGTGAGAAAAGCATGAAATCCGCCAAGCAGATACTGATCGCTGCTGTTACGCTGATAATTTTTCTTCTGCTTACCATCTGGCGCTATAGCGGCAAGACAAGCCTCTTGCCTCCCTCCTTGCAGCCAAGTTTTGGGGCGTTCCAGGGCCCGAATTCCACCTTGACGGAGCGCCTGCTTCTGCCCGGGACCCCTGAAGAGACACCCCTGTATATAATCGCCTCCCCCGTGGAAGGGCCTACGGTCCTGGTAATCGGGGGGATTCACGGCAACGAGCCTGCCGGTTACATGGCGGCAGAGAAGATTGTTTCCTGGGAGATTGACCGGGGGAGGCTTTTGGTTATACCCAGAGCCAATGTCCGGGCCATTGATGCAAAAGTGCGCTTCCTCCCGGGAACCAAAGATTTAAACAGGGTTTTCCCGGGAAGGGCGCAGGGGGGCAGCAGCGAAAGGATCGCCGCCGCCATCTTCCAGGTCATGGAGGAGTTTAAGCCGGACTGGGTCGTGGACCTGCATGAGTCCAGGCAATTTGAAAGGGTCAAAGCCGGCGGCCTGGGCCAATCCATCCTGTACCCCCGGGGGCTGGATTCCCTGGACCTTATCCAGCAGTTGATCAACATTATAAACCACTCCATTATGGAGGAAGAGCATCATTTTATTCTTCGCCATACCAAGACGATCACGGGCGGGACTATTTCAGCGGCGGTGTCTTTGGGGCTGGAAGGTTTTTTTGTGGAGACCACTACGCAGCTGCCTCTGGAGGACCGGATACAGCAGCAGTTGGCGGCGGTTCACGGACTGCTCAGCTTGCTTGAAATCAACGTTTATTAACTGAACGCCGTAAGGAGTTATGACCGGAGTATGCCATGAAGAAGATTGACATTGGATTGCTGGCACCTGGAATGGTCCTGGCCGATGATTTGATTCACCGGAGCACGGGAGTGGTCCTGCTCTACCGGGGAACTATCTTGAACGCCAACCTGGTTTCCTTTATCCACCAGGTTGCTTCGACGGGCTATTGCCTGATCGAGGATCCGGAATCCAGGATGGCGGAGGAGCTGGATACGACGGGGGAGGTTCTCCCCCTGCGGGCCATTCAGCAGAAGAGCCTGCTGCCCAGGATAGTGCTGCCTTATTCCCGGGGAGATGATTACAGTTATTTGGAATTTATCGACCGGGAAAGCTACCGGGTTTACCGCGACGCCGTCAGTGCCGTGGAGTATCTTTACCAGGGAGCCGCCCAGGGCAGCCTGGACCTGGCGGAGGCGGTAAGCACCGCCAACAACTTGTGCCTGCAGGTAATCAAGGATCCCCAGGTGATCATGCAGTTGGCCGTATTAAAAGCTTTCGACAATTATACCTATACCCACGCCGTTAATGTGGCCGTTTACAGTGCCGTCCTCTCCCGCTACTGCGGCTGGTCCATGGAGCAGTTGAAGCAGATCACCCTGGCCGGTCTTCTGCATGATATCGGCAAGGTGGATATACCCCGGAGCATCTTGCTAAAGCCGGGAAAGCTGCAGCCGGAAGAGTGGGAAATAATGAAGCAGCACGTGGAGTACAGCGTCAACCGGGTCTCCACCCTGGATAAGGTCAACGACAAGATCCTTTTGGCGGTTTCCCAACATCATGAACGCTTGAACGGGAGCGGCTACCCCCAGGGGCTTTCCGGAGAGCAGATTCACCCCTGGGCCCGCATATTGGCCATTGCCGATATCTATGATGCCGTGACCACGAATCGGGTTTATCGCAAGGCGGTCCTGCCCCATATCGGGGCGGAGATCCTGATGAGCATTCCCGAAGAGCTGGATCTCGATCTGCTGATTACCTTTATCCATAACACCCCCTTCTATCCCCTAGGCACCTGGGTGCGCTTGAATAACGGCGAAGCGGGCCGGGTGGTCCAACTGTACAAGGGAATGCCCCTAAGACCGGTAATCGAGGTGGTAGGAGAAGACCGGCAGAAGGGGCGCCTGGTCAACCTGACCGAGGAACTCTCCTTGCAGGTTGCCGATATTCTTCCCCGCCGCTAGGCCGTTTTGCTGCCGGAAGCCAAAGTCCAACAGCAGCAAAAAAAATATGGCCGCCAATAGTAGGAGGTCGGGTTCCAAGCCCAGGGGGCCGGGCTTTGGTTTGGCTTTAAACGAGCTCCGGAAAATATATACTAAACTGAAGACCGGGAGGGGGCGGACTCCGGCTTTCCAAGATGCCCAGGGGCGGCGGGAAGTGCTTGGAAACAAATAAAGAAATAGCTTTCTTGCCCAAGAATAAACAAAATATATATTATATTTCAATTTTATAAGCAATAGCCGGGGCTTGCTCCTGAAAAACAAAAGGAAATAGAGATTTACTGTAGAACTAGCATAAAAAATCTGTTATGATTAACCGGGGTTCCTGTAATCCGGGAGGTGAAGCGATGTTTGGCGGCAGAATCGGCATGGGGGAACTGTTGGTGATCCTGGCCGTGGCACTGATTATCTTCGGTCCGACCAAGCTGCCGGAGCTGGGTCGCTCCATAGGCCGGGCTTTAAGAGAATTTAGAGAAGCTTCCAAGGACCTCAGCAAAAGTATTATGGAGGATGACGAGAGCCGGACCGATGCGAAATAGCATCACCCATGGGCCGGAGAAGGAGGGGGTTTAATGTCCCACGGGTTGGCGATGAGCTGGCCGGAATTGAAGTACAGCTTTGAAGGTTATCTAAGGGACGGCTGGGAGGAGGATGAAACCACTGTTTTCTTCCGGGAAATTCTGGAACTGTGGTTCCGTTATATGGAGCGGATTAGCTTCACCGGTTTGCGGGCAGCCGATGAAATGAAGCAGCTTTTCCGGGAAGGCCGGTTTTTGCTTTCCCAGGAGGCCATCGAGATCGACGGCGCTCTTTTTCGCAAATTGTTGGAAGAACTGGTCCAGACCGTAGTCCGGATTTTTCCCCGGCTAAGTTGCCTGGAGCAGGTTCTTTCCCTGGAAGCGCTGCAGGGCCGGGAGCTGGATCGTTTTCTCTCGGAGAGCTCCCGATTTGACAGTGACCAGTTGCAGGACTATATAAAGAAGGAGCAGTGGCTGACCGGGAACGGGGTGGAAGAGGGGCTGGTCTCGTATATTATTTTTGCAGCGTTGACCCCTTTCTACACTGTTTATGCCCGGCAAGCCGTAGACGGGGAGGCCCTGGCCTTGTGGAGAGAGGGTTTCTGTCCGGTATGCGGCCGGCGCCCCATGATGGCCAAGCTAAGAAAGGAAGACGGGGCCAGGGTATTGGAATGCTGGCTTTGTCATGCTCAGTGGCAATTTCCTCGGTTGGAGTGTCCTTTCTGTCGCTGCAAAGACCATGCCCAGCTGCAGTTTTTCTATACCGAGGAGCATCCCGGCCGCCGGGTTCAGCTTTGCGAGCGGTGTAAGAATTATTTGAAGACGGCGGTGGAGAAAGATATGGCCCGCCCGGTGATTCTGGAGCTGGAAAACTTTTTTACCATCGAGCTTGATTACCTGGCCAGGAGAGAGGGATACCGACCGGGAGTAGAATTGTATTTGTTGAGTTAAGGAGGCAACAGGCAAAGGAGGGTTCGAGGTGCTGGGCATACTGGGCCGAATCGGGCCAACGGAGCTTATTCTTATACTGGTGGTGGTTCTCCTGATCTTTGGCCCCGCCAAGCTTCCCGCTTTGGCTAAATCTATCGGCAAGAGTGTAACCGAGTTTAAAGACGGGCTAAAGGGAAAAGGTACCGACAAGGAAGAAACATCGTCGACAACAGAAAAACAGAATTAGGGTAATCTAAATGTCCGGTTTTGGGAGGAGCGCCAACAGGGACGGCACCATGACGGTGTTGGAGCACCTGGGGGAGTTGCGTGTACGCCTGGTGCTGTCGGCAGCCAGTGTACTGGCGGCCGCCGTATTCAGTTTTACCCAAATTGAACGGATCCGCCATCTTATCAGCAGGCCCATTCCCGGTTTGACGCTGATTGTTCTCTCTCCGCCGGAGGCTTTTTCGGCTTACCTGCGGCTCTCCCTGATTGCCGGGGTCCTTCTGGCGTCGCCGATGCTCTTGTACCAGGCTTTGGCGTTCGTTTTCCCCGGGCTGTACAAGCACGAGAAGCGCTTTCTGCTGGGAGCAGTCGCCGGGATAACTTTTTTCTTTTTCGGCGGGGTCTTGTTTGCTTATTATGTTGCCTTTCCTTATGCCATCGGCTTTTTCTTGAAGATTGCTGCCAGCCAGTTGGAGCCGCAATTTAATTTTAGCGAGTATATCTCGTTTATGCTCTCTTTTCACCTGGGCTTCGGGTTGGTGTTTCAGCTTCCGCTGCTTTTCTGGCTTCTGGGGCGTATCGGCCTGGTATCCTCCGCCTGGTTAAGGCGCAACCGCAAGTTTGCCCTTCTGGCCATTCTGCTGCTGGCGGCGCTGATCACCCCGCCCGATGTTATTTCCCAGATGGCCATGGCTGTGCCGCTGCTTTTTCTGTATGAGCTGGGAATATTTATGGTGGTGATGAGCGAAAGAAGAAGAATGCGGGAGAGTCGGGTTGAAGGGCAGGTGGGCTTATGAGCCCCGGAGAAGATAGAGGGGTGATTATTCTGGCCGGAGGGGACAGCAAGCGCTTGGGCTGTCCCAAGCCGATCCTGCCCCTGGCAGGGGTTCCCTTGATTAAAAGGATTATCCACCGGCTGGAGTCTTATTTCAATGTAATTACAGTAATAACGGATCGCCGGGAGTTGTTCCAGGGGCTGCCTGTTAAGATCGGCGGGGATCTGCTGATTGGCTACAAGAAGAGTCCCTTAAGGGGCATCCATGCCGGTTTAACCATGTCGCCGCTGCCCTATCAATTTGTAATTGCCTGCGATATGCCTTTTGTGAATCTGGAGCTGGTAAAACGGATGGCGGTCTATGCTCCCCATTACGACGTGGTGGTGCCCCGGATCAACGACCAGTACGAGCCCCTACATGCTTATTATAGCCGGGATTGTGCCCAGGTGATCGAGAAAGCGCTGGCCGCCGGCAGTTTTAAGGTCATCGACTTTTACTCCCGCTTGAAAGTGAAAGAGATAGGCCTGGAGGAGATCCTCTCCGTTGACCCTCGCCGGGAATCTTTCTTCAATATTAATACCTGGGAGGATTATCAAAGAGCAGAAAATATGCTGGCTGTAACAGGAGGCGAAAGGAATGTCTAAATTGCCGGGATACATCGGCCCTATTGCTTTTGGCTTGAAAATGGGTGTTATTTTGCCGGGGATGTCTATTGTAGACAAGGTGTTTGAGAAACTGTCCGAATGCCGCCGGGACGGATTTCTCGACGACGGCGATATTGTTTGTATCACCGAATCCGTGGTCGCCCGGGCTCAGAACAACTACGTTACCATCGACGAGATCGCTGCGGAGATCCGGCAGAAGCTGAATCTTGCTCCCGACGCCAAGGTGGGGGTGGTCTTCCCCATCGCCAGCCGCAACCGCTTTGCCATGATATTAAAAGGGATTGCCCTGGCGGTGCCCCAGGGCGAAGTGATTGTTCAATTCTCCTTCCCCCGGGACGAGGTGGGCAACCAGGTCATCAGCCCGGATTATTCCTGCGGGGAAGAGTTCTTGGTTCCCTCCAGCCTGGACGGTCCCGAGTTTATCCACCCCATCACCGGAGTAAACTATGTCAAGCTTTACCACGACATTATCCGGGAAGCTGGAGCCAGGGCCACCATTTTCTTGGGCAATAACCCGGCCAGAATTGCGGACTACCGCCCCGACGGGGTTATTGCCGCCGATATACACGGCCGCCATGAAACCCAGAAGGCCATCCTGGAACAGGGGTGCCCCTGCATCCGCCTTGACGAAATATGCACCAGCGGCCGCGTCTATTCCGAATGGGGCTTGCTGGGCAGCAACATGTCTTCGGGAGATCGCGTAAAATTGGCTCCCCGGGAAGGGCAGGCGGTGGTGGAGCAGCTTCAGGAGCGGCTGCACCGCGAACTCCAGGTAAAGGCCGAGGTGCTGATTTACGGCGACGGCGCCTACCGGGACCCCAGCAGCGGCATCTATGAGCTGGCCGATCCCCAGCCTGTCTTCGCCTCCACCAGCGGGTTAAAGCGTTTTCGGGAAGGGGTTAAATATAAGTACCTGGCCGACTACTATTACCATTGCGGCAAGAGCAAGGAGGAGATCGAGCGGATCTTGGAGAGCAGCCTGCGGCCGGACAACTTTTCTGCCGACTCCATAGAAAAAGAGGGGACAACGCCCCGCCGCATGGAAGATGTGCTGGCCAGCCTGGCCGACCTGGTAAGCGGTTCTGCCGATGCCGGGACTCCCGTGGTGGTCATCAAGGGCTTCTAGCTTTTCCGGACCGGCAATCCTGCTCTTCTCCTGGACACCTGCCGGGGGAGGGCCGCGGCGGCCAGGAAGAGAAGGGAGGCCCAGGGGAGGTAATCCCCGGCCAGGAGGTAGAAGGTGCTTCGGCGGGACAGATCCAGGTTAAGGGTGTTAATCTCCCTGGTCATTTTGCCTGTCCGGAGCAATTCCCGGCCCCGGAGATCAAAAGAGATGGTAATGCCGCTGTTGGCCACCTGGGTGGTTCCTATTCCCAGCTCGGCGGCCCGGATGGCCGCCACTTGGGCGTGCTGCTCCAGCCCAATAGTGGTACCGAACCAGGCGTCGTTGGTCAGGACGAAGAGGTGGCGGCTTCCGGCCCGGCCAAAGTGCCGGGCGTAATCTCCGAAATAGGACTCGTAGCAGACCACCCCGGCCAAGGGGATTCCCTTCAGCTCAAAGAGAGCCGGCCCCGGACCCGGGGTGTAGCTGCCGATCTTGCTTTCCAGGGTTAAAAGGCGGTTCAGCCACTCTTCCCAGGGAAAGTATTCCACAAAAGGGACCAGGCGCTGCTTGTAGTAAGTCTGGGGCTCTTCCCCCGGTACCAATAAAACAATCCCGTTGTAAAGGGCCTCGTCGGTACGGACGCGGGCCCCATACAAAATGCTTATCCCCAGTTCTTCAGCCAGGGAGGACATCTCCGGAAGGTGCTCCCTGTCCTTCCTGAAATTTAGTTCCACGACGGTTTCCGGCCAGACTACCAGTTCCGTTTCCGGCTTATTTTCTACTGCCTGGCGGGTCAGGTCCAGGTAGCGCCGGAGGATCACTTTTTTCCCCGAGGAGCTCAATATCTCTTCCGTGCTGCTGTTGCCCTGGATCAGGGCCGTTTTTAAAGAAGGCCCCGGCTGATGAGGGAATAGCTCCGGAGCGGCGAGGCCAATGGCCAGGAAGAGCAGGAAGACGGCCGCCGCTGTTGGCAAAGCCTTGCCCTTTAAACGGCGCTCCAAGGCCAGGGTGACCATGCTTTGCCAAGCCACCATGGCAAAGGGGAGCCCCCAGTAGCCGTAAAAGGAGACCAAGTTTAGCAGCAGGGGGTACTGCCATTGGGTGTAGCCCAGGTAGCCCACGTTGTAACCCAGGAAACTAAGGGAGCGGACGTATTCCAGCGCCAGCCATAGGGAAGGGATGAAGAAGGCCAGCAGCAGGGGGTGGTAGAAGCGGGCCCGGCTTACCAGCCAGGAAAAGAGGCCGTTCAGCAGCGAGATGATAAGCACCAGGGCCGCCATGGCCAGTACGGCCAGGGGTGGAGACAGGAAATCATACAGAACGCCAAACAAGTAGTGGTTGAGATACAGGTGCAAGGGCAATCCGAAAAGCAAGCCGCCCCAAAAGGCCCGGCCGGGTGCTGCCTTCAAGGAGAAGTGGAGCAGGGGTATCAGGGCAAACCAGGCCAGGCCTCCCCATTCCAGGGGAGGGTAGGCCGGCAGCAGCAGGGCCGCGGAGAGGAGCGGCAGCAGAATATATAGCCCTTCCTTAGATTTGCCGGAGCGAAGGGGACCGGCCAAGGGGATCACCTGCCTCTTTTCGTTGTAAGTTTATCATAAAAAGCGGCGGGGTGGAACAGGAGCAGAAGCGGCCGCTGATAAGCGGGAGCGGGAGAGCGCAGCGGGGCTTGACGGAATAACTTCCAGGGTGTATAAATATTGTTAAATTAATAAACTATTTAAAAATTTTAACGGAGGTAATGAAAATCGACGGCGAGGACTTGATGGGCTATATCAGAGAGTTGGACCTGGTTTTCAGTCGCATGCTGGGCCGTTTCCGGGTTCTGTTCAGCAAATATAACGAAGACCTGATCACGGAGACCCAGTTTGTGGTGCTGCGCTGCCTGCGGAACCGGGGCCCCTCCAATACTTCGTACCTGGCCCAGACCCTGGGGGTTACCTTGAGTGCAGTAACGGCCCTGGTAAACCGCCTTTACCGTTCCGGCCTGGTGGAAAGGGAGAGACAAGACAGGGATCGGCGCCAGGTGTGGATCAGCATTACTCCCAAGGGCTTGCAGCTCCTGGAAGAAGTGGAAGAGAAGAGGCACCTGCTGCTGGCCTTGTACTTTTCCCGTTTTCCGGCGTCGGAGAGGGAGAAGCTGCTGCAGATGCTGAAGGAGATTGTGGAGCTCTTTGAAAGGCCGGATATAGTGGAGAAAGAATTTGTAAAGTGGGAATAAGGGGGGCAGTTAATAAAAAAACGGCGGCTGCCGCCCTGGGAACCGCCCGGCCAAACCGACGGCTTTTCCATCCCCAACGATAAAAGCGCTTCCCACCGGTACAGCGGGAGCAGGTTTTCCCCGGGCCCGGCCTTCCTTTCCGGGGCGGCGGTTGCCCGGGCAGAAATGCCCTAACTGTCCTGGACTACCCGGTGCCCCAGGCCGACGGCAACATCATTAAGGTGCAAAAGGCCGATGCCGAAAAAGATGGCCACGGCGATATGGGGCCCGCAGCGGGCGATCCCCACCTTGCCGCCCACATTAAGCCCCAAGGCTTTGGGCATGATTTGCGCCAGGGCCTCCCGGGTGGCTCCGGCCACAGCACCCTCGCATTGGTGGGACTGATCCACCAGGCCCTCCCGCTTGGAGGCCACCACGGCCCTTTCCACCACTTTCTGCAGTGAACTGAGGAACTCGCCCCCGTAGTCAACGGCCGTGGACTTGATCTGTTCCGCTTCCAGCGCTTTTTTTAACTCCGCCTCGGCTTCCCGGTTGGGAGTCAAGGCCATTCTTAGGGCCGCCCGGGCGGTACTCCGGCTATCCATGGCCTGCCTCCTTCATACTTTGCTTATATTATCCGTTTTCTTCCGGTGAAGTGCAAGTTAATTTTTGTTAGGAAAGAATGGTTCTATGATATACTAATCTTGCAAAATTTATTATCGCCGGAGAAAGGTTATGCCGGAAAAATTTTGCCCTGCCTGCCGCCAGGGCTTTGCTCCAAGCGAAGAGCTAATCATTTGCCGGCTTTGCGGCCAGGGGTACCATCCCCTTTGCTGGGAGAGGACCGGGGGCTGTACTACCCTGGGGTGCCCGGGGCGGCCGGTACGGAAGACTGCTCCGGACCGGGGCGGCCGCTATAAAATATGCCCTTATTGCGGGGAGAAAATCATCGATTTTGCGGTCAAATGCCGGTACTGTGGTTCCGATTTGGTCTCGGCGCCTGGAGGCCGGGCCGGTGCCGAAAGCCGGAAGGACCCTTTCCTGGCCGGGATCCTCAATCTTATCTTTCCCGGAGCCGGCTATATGTACATCGGGCAAAGCAGCAAGGGCTTGTTCTGGTTTTTCCTTGCTCTCTTTGCTTTTTATTTAAGCCGGCTGGGGCTGCTGGCCATTTACCTGTGGGTCATTTATGATTCTTCCCGGGAGGCGGTGCGATTAAATCAAAGCAAAAACAAGAGCCTGTAGCGACCTTACCTCCGGCTAATATTGATCCTTTATTAGCCCGGTACAGCCGCCCGGCTGAACCGGACCACCTCAGAACCAATATCAGCCTTTGTTCGACCGGTACAAGTCCTTGTTGAAGCCGGCAACGATCTGCTCGACCGTTGCCGACCTCGGGAAACCCTTTTTCGCCCTAAGCAGATCAAGAACTTATACCGATCTTAGCTCGACCATAACAGATCCTTTTTGACCCTGCAGCAGACTTTTCGTCTGCTGCAGAGCCGTGGGGAACCTGTTATGATCTTCCCGCCGGCTAATAGCAAGCTCCTTGAACCTGCTATCAGCCTTTGGCCGACTGCAGTAAAGCCGCCTTGACCTTACTGCAATCTGGGCTCGGCCGCTACAGACCCATGTTTCAGTAGTAGTATTTGCCGGTTTGCAGAGAATTATCAAGGAAAAGTTTAACATGGGCGGAGTCTGAAATTTTTTTTTATAAAAATTTTTCAGACTAAGGCAGGAATTTCGCTCATTTGTGTAGAATATAATCTCCAAACTTAGAATGGCGAAAAAACCTAACCTCCTACTATATATATTTTTTATACAGGGGCTGCCCCCTGTATTTTTTTCGCAATCTATCTTACTTTTTACAAGATTGGAAAAGGTCTTGCATTAAAGCAGTTAATATGGTTATACTTTACAAAAATGGTATGGGGGAGGTTTTTATGAATCCTCTGGCTGCTCTACTAATGTCCATTGCCGACGAGCTCAAATTGATTGAAAAAGTTGAAGTTCGATCCGGGGAGCTTACTCCCTACCAGGGTTATATTGTAATCAAGATTCTGGAGACAGCCCCTGCGCCCATGCGGGTCCTGGCGGAGAGACTGGGCATTGCCAAGAGCACCATGACCCGCAATATCGACAAGCTGGAAGCTGCCGGCCTGGTCAAGAGGGTTAAGTCCGGAGAAGATGGCCGAGTTGCGTACGTGGACTTGACGGAAAAAGGGCACCTGGCCGCCCAGAAAATAAAAAAGGACTGGAACAACTACTTTTTCCTGGTAGAGCAGCAACTGGACGATGAGGAACTGATGAAGGTGCTGGAGGGGCTGGAAATTATGCTTAGGGCCCTGCGCAAAGTGGGCGAAAGAGAAAGCATTTATTAATAAGCGGAGCGGCGCCGGGCAGCGGCAAAAAGAAGAAGGCGCATGAAGAAGCCTATGGCACCAGGAGAAAAATAAAAGAGAAGCAGCGGAAGGTATATGTCTAACTATGTAGAAAACTCTAAATATTCACAACTCATTATTTTTTAATAGTTTCAAGGAGAAGGCAGGTGGAAGAATTTTGGAAACATCCCCCTTGCTGGAGAAAACCCGCCGCATTAATAAGATCTTGCAGAAAACAACGGGCCAATATGTAGATTTCAAGGAAGTTGCGGAGGTATTGAAAAACGTAATCGATGCCAATATCTACATTGCCGATCACCAGGGAGAGATCCTGGGCTACGCCATGGTGGATGACTTTGAGTGCGAGCTAATGGTCAATCATGTTCTGGAAAAAGGCGTTTTCCCCGAGCGTTACAACGACTCCCTGCTTAAAAAGGAAGAATCCTATGTAAATTTGCGGCAGAAAAAGAACGACTGTGTTTTTATCGAGTCCAAGCAGTGCCTCTTTGCCAATAAGATAACTACGATTATTCCCATCATCGGCGGGGGGCAGCGGCTTGGCACTTTGCTTCTGGCCAGGTTTAACGAGCTCTTTGATGCCGAGGACCTGATCCTGGCCGAAATCGGGGCCACCGTGGTGGGCATGGAAATTCTCAGGGCCAGGGCCGAATTAATCGAAGAGGAGGCCCGCAGCAAAGCGGTGGTGCAGCTGGCCATGGTTACCCTATCCTACACGGAGTATGAAGCCGTGGAAAATATTTTCGAGAAACTGGGTTCCGGGGAGGGGCTCCTGGTGGCCAGCAAGGTGGCCGATCAGCTGGGGATCACCCGGTCGGTAATTGTCAACGCCCTGCGCAAGCTGGAGAGCGCCGGCGTGATTGAATCCCGTTCCCTGGGTATGAAGGGAACCTACATCAAGGTAATTAACCCCTATATCTTTGAATATCTTAAGCAGAAGAACAAGGGATTTTAAAGGCTCGCCGTTTAAATTAATCCTGGCGGCAACGGGGGCTCCTCCCGGGGGAGCCCTTTTGCCATTTTTGCCGCTTCTGCCGGGCGAAGGGCGGGGCAGGATCTCCGGCGTAAACGGATGACTGCCCCGGGGAAACTTGGCCTCCCGGGGCAAAATCTGCTTGGAGGGCGGAAATCAGCGAAGCCGGGAAGGGAAGCCGGCCCTTTCCTCCGCCCCCCTGGCAGCTATGGTTCGGCTTCTCCAGGCAGGTCCCGGCGCCGCCCCTCCGGGGGGAGCATGGGGAAAGCCAGCATCCCGTCCGGCAGGAGGGGATCCCCCCGGGCTTTCCTTCGATCAAGGAGAAGCAGGGGAAGGGATGGGGAAAGCCATGCCGGCATCGAAGGCCCGCTTTAAGTAGGCCCTATCCTTGTTAATGGCTCCTTTTTCATCGACTCCTTGGATGCAGAGGTTGCCGCAGTAATGAAAGTTCAGGATGTGGAAGAAGGTCCGGGCAATGAGTACGGCATTGTGACGGTATTCTTCTTGGCGCAGGGCGCCGGAACAGATCAGGAAGCCGGACCGCTTCTCCTTCCCGGAGACAAAGGGGGATTGCAGGGGGTACTTGGCCTGCCACCAGCACTGAAAACGGTCAATAAAGATTTTCAACTGGGCGGAGACGGACCCGAAATAGATGGGCGTGGCCAGGACCAGCCCCCGGGCAGCCAGCACCTTGGGATAGAGCAGCTGCATATCATCCTTAATTACACAGCGACCGTCCTTGGCGCAGCCGTCACAAGCCTGGCACGGCTTAAGGCTAAGCTCGTTAAGGCGAAC
>LFRQ01000077.1:0-397 GCA_001512835.1 Clostridia bacterium DTU022 | reverse complement strand
AAAAAGAACCGGGCATAAAATAAAAAAGGAAAAGCTGCTTCGGCAGCGAATAGTTCAAAAGAGCATAATAACAGTTACCCGCGTGGTAGGTCGGTAGAACGGTTTGACGTGAGGTACATCCTGCATGCTGACCATGCACTCCCGGGGGAGTGTATTTTTCTTTTCCCCGAATTCTCCTTGCTGCTGCCTTCTATCGCCTGCCAACCGCTATCCAGGAGGAGATGACTTGAAAAAGATCATTTTTGGATTGATCGCCGTGGCTCTGCTATTTTCCCTTCTTTCCGGCTGTACTTCCGGGGAAGACGGGGTCTATGACTTGAAACTGGCTCACTTTTTCCCGGCAGCGCACCCGGCGGAAAAAGAGCTGGTGCAGCGGTGGATAAAAGCGGTGGAGGAG
>LFRQ01000066.1:201-1822 GCA_001512835.1 Clostridia bacterium DTU022 | reverse complement strand
AGGAGAAACAGGAGCAGTGTTCAGACCATGGAGAAGACTAAGGGCGTGATTCTAAGAGGAACCGGCGTCTCTGCCGGGGTGGCCCTGGGGCCGCTGCAGTACGTCTCCCCGGGGAAAAGGTCTTCCTCCCGACAGAAGACGCCGCGGGATCCGGAGGAGGAGAAGGCCCGCTTCCAGCAGGCCTTGCAGGCCGTTCACCTGGAGCTGGACGTCCTGATCGCCCGCATCCGGGAACACGACCGGGAGGCGGCGAATATTTTCCGGGCCTATCGGGCCATCCTGGAGGATCCTGCCTTTACCGGACCGGTGATGAAGAANNTGGCCAGCCTGGAGCAGCGCCCCGGGGATGGGCTGGACCTGAAGCCGGGGAGCATCCTGGTAACCCCGGAGCTGACGCCCACCATGCTGGCCGGCTGCGACCCCGAGCAGCTGGCGGGTATTGTCACCGCCGGGGGAGGCGCCTCGGACCACACGGCCATCCTCTGCCGTTCCCTGGGCCTGCCGGCGGTGGTGGGGGTCGGTCCCCTGCCGGCGTGGGTGCGGAAGGGCTCCCATACCGTGGCCGTGGACGGGACCAGCGGAACAGTAATTATCAACCCCTCTCCGGGCCAGCAGAAAAAGCTGCAGGCCCGGCAGTCCCGGTGGCGCGCCGCCCGGGAGCTGGTAAAAAAGGCGGCCGCCCGGGAGGGAGCTACCGCTGACGGGGTGCGCCTGCGGGTCAGTGCCAACCTGGGAGGGGATCGGGATCTTCCCCTGGCCCTGAGCCTGGGCGCGGAAGGAATTGGCCTGCTGCGGAGCGAGTTTCTCTTCCTGGACCGCCCGGAAGCCCCGGGAGAAGAGGAACAGTATCGCTGTTATCTAAAGCTGGCCCGCGACCTGGACGGACGCCCCTTGACCATTAGGACCCTGGATGTGGGCGGGGACAAGCCCCTGAATTACCTGGAGAGACGCCGGGAGGCGAACCCCTTCCTGGGGCTGCGCGGGATCCGCTTTTGCCTGGAGCATGAAGAACTATTTTTAATCCAGCTCCGGGCCCTCCTGAGGGCTGCCGTCCAGGGCAACATTAAGCTGCTTCTGCCCATGGTGGCGGACCTGGAAGAACTGGCGGAGGTCAGGCGCCTGATGAAAATGGCCGCCGACCAGCTTCGGCGGAGCCGGAAGGATTATAACGAGAAGGTGCCCCTGGGCATCATGGTGGAGACGCCGGCTGCCGCTCTGACCGTGGAGCGCCTGGCGGAACAGTGCGACTTTGTCAGCATCGGGACCAACGACCTGGTGGCCTATACCCTGGCCGTGGACCGGACCAACAGGGCGGTTTCCCACCTCTACCGCCCCTTTCACCCGGCGGTGATCGGCCTGATTAAAAAGGTCGTGGACGGGGCCGGGGAGCGGGGCATCAAGGCGAGCTGCTGCGGCGACCTGGCCGGCTCTCCCGCCGGGGCGGTGCTGCTGGCGGGACTGGGGGTGGAGGAACTGAGCATGGCACCGGCCCAGGTTCCCTGGGTGAAGCACGCCCTCTCCCGGGTTTCCCTCCAGGAGGCCAGGGCCTGGAGCCGGGAGGCCGCGGAACTCTACGGAAACGGAGAGGCGGAAAAATTTCTGCTGGCTCAACTTAAAGCCC
>LFRQ01000066.1:0-154 GCA_001512835.1 Clostridia bacterium DTU022 | reverse complement strand
ATGGGGTCAATTATTGATGGGGTCAGGTCTTGAAATGTGAATTTTCATCCATATTTTGTAAACTCAATCACGGAGACGGTTCTCGTAATATTTTTTTGCTCACAGAATTCAAATTTCAAGACCTGGCCCCTTTACCTACTTTCTCTTTACTTTC
>LFRQ01000115.1 GCA_001512835.1 Clostridia bacterium DTU022 | reverse complement strand
CGAGCAGATTATCGCCAAGATCGAAGCGGCGGGGGGAGAAGCCTGCCTGGCTCCGGCCAGCGAACTGTTCAGCTACACCGCCTATATCTGGTACCGGGAAGCCTGCGACCGCCACGCCCTGCGCCCCACCCTGCCCGGCTACCTGCTGAAGAGCGGCTACGCGGCCATCAACCGCCTGGCGCGGCGGGACGAGGCCCGCCTGGAGCAGGCCGCCGCGGGGCTGCTGCACGACCTGGAGGAGCCGGGGCCGGAGGAGATCATGGAGCGGGCCGGGCGCTACATCTCTTCGCACTACGGGGGTGAACCGCCGATGACCATCGGGCGCGCCGCCGCCATCGCCCAGCGCAGCGGTGCCGCCGGGGCGGTCTTCGTGGCCCCCTTTACCTGTATGCCCGGCTCGTACGTGGAGGCGCAGCAGGGGATGCTGCGCCAGGAGCTGGGGCTCCCGGTGATCACCGTCTACTACGACGGGAAAGAAAACGCCGGCCGCGACGAGATGATCGAGGGGCTGGTTTTCCAGGCCCGGCAGATGCTGGAGCGGCGCGCCTAATTCCGGCATCGCCGCCGGGTCCTTTTGGGGTCTTGTTCTGTTCTGTTTTTCCAGCCGGGACTGCCGGAGCGCTTTAAGCTTTCTCCAGGGCAGCCCGGCTGTTTATTTGTTTTCCCGCCCGGATTGCTGGAGCGCTTCAAGCTTTTTCCCAGGGCGGTCCGGTCATTACCTGGTTTTCCGCCCGGGGAGGAACAGGACAGCCGGCATGAAACGTTAACTAAACGTTAATTAAGTTAAATTTGCCTAATCTGGTTGCAAATAAAAGGCAAGATATTATATAATTAACTTGAATAACCGGTCAGTCAGGAGGCGGGCCGTTGAAAGATACTTCCAAGCTGGACGCCAAAGAGAGGATCATCAACGCTTCCATCAAGCTGTTTTCTCAAAAAGGATGCGATGCCACGCGCGTTAATGAAATCGCCGATGAAGCCGGGGTTACCAAAGCGTTGATCTACTACTACTTCAAAAGCAAGGAGGAGATCTTGGACCACCTGGTTCAATCGCTCCTGGACAGCGCCGCCTCCATTGCCATGGATTTTCTTCGGGAGATATTTATGCAGATGATCAAAGAGGGGCAAATGAAGATGGAGGAGGGCCGGCTGCGTTTTGCCAACCAGGAAGCGGTGGAATACTTCTTGCAAAGCGCTCATAAGTATATTGAGCAGTTGTTGGATTTTGCCTTGGAAAATAGAGCAATTATTCGTATTTTGACTCTGGAGTCCCTTAAAGGCGACAAACACCAAAGCAAGCTGTTTCAGATGCTGAAATTGGGGGAAGATGCGCCGATATTGAAAACAATCTCTCAGGGCGAAGGAGAGTTTTACTATACCGATGATCTGAAATTGTTTCTTTTCTTCTTTTCCATTATCCCCCTGGTCAGTTTTGCCGCCTACTTTGATGACTACCAGGAGATCAGTTCTCTCAGCGACAGCGAGATGCGCAGTTCATTTGTCCGTTCTGTTCAAATTGTCCTTAATTCCTTAATTAGCGAAAGCAGTTATTTGATGCATAACGCCATTAAGACCAGGCCTTAATATGTTTATAGCAGTATCTTAAGGGAGAAAGCAGTTCCTGGACTTCGGTGGGCTTATTCTAGGAGTTTATTGACTGAACGTTTAGTCAGTAATAACTCCTTATCGATACTAAAAACTATAACTGAAGTGGAGGCATAAATAAAATGAAAAGTGTGCAAAGGGCAGGAGTGCAACTGTTGCTGCGCTACTTGTCGGACCGCCCCCTGGAGAAGCTGCCCAAAATGTTCGACCTGGCGGAAAAGCTTGATCCGGGGAAGCAGCAAGCCCAGAAAATCCAGGCTATCCGTTCCGCCTTGCTGGACGAGGACAGCAACTGGCGCCGCTTGACCGAAAACCTGTTTCAGGAAGTGGATAAGAGGGTTATCCGCAAATTAATGGAAAGCTTCATGATCAACGCCAATCTTTTTGGCTTGTCCCGCAAACATGCCCTGGAGGAAAAGTATGATTGCAACATCCCCTGGGCTATCTTGATGGACCCCACCAGCGCCTGCAACCTTTCCTGCATCGGCTGCTGGGCCGGCCGGTACGAAAAGAAAAACAACCTCTCCTACGAGACCCTGGATTCTATCTGCCGCCAGGGCAAGGAGCTGGGAGTCCATTTTTACATTTTTTCCGGTGGTGAACCCCTGGTGCGCCGGAAGGATATAATCCGGCTTTGCGAGGCCCACCAGGACTGCTACTTCTTTGCTTTCACCAACGGGACCCTGGTGGATGACGAGCTCTGCCGGGAGATGCTGCGGGTGGGCAACTTCGCCCTGGCCTTCTCCATCGAGGGGGATGAAGAGGCTACCGATATGCGCCGCGGCAAAGGCACTTACCGGAAAGTAATTGCCGCCATGGAGCGGATGAAGGAGTACGGGCTTCTTTTCGGCTGCTCCACCTGCTATCACCGGTATAACACGGAAAGCATCGCCTCGGACGAATTTGTGGACGATATGATTGCCCGGGGCTGCCGCTTCATGTGGAATTTCACCTATATGCCCGTCGGCCGGGAGGCCCGCACCGACTTCCTGGCTACCCCCGAGCAGCGGGCGTACATGTACCGCCGCATCCGGGAAATCCGGGAGACCAAGCCCATCTTTGCCATTGATTTCTGGAATGACGGCGAGTATACCGGCGGCTGCATTGCCGGCGGGCGGCAGTACCTGCATATCAACGCCGCCGGTGACGTGGAGCCCTGTGCCTTCATTCACTACTCCAACGTCAACATTCACCAGGTATCGCTGCTGGAGGCGCTGCGCTCGCCGCTCTTTATGGCTTACCGCCGCCGGCAGCCTTTCAACGACAACCACCTGCGGCCCTGCCCGCTGCTGGACAATCCGGAAGCCCTGGCCGCCATGGTAAAGGAATCGGGCGCCCATTCTACCGACCTGGAAGCGCCCGAAGAGGTGGATTCCCTGTGTGCCAAAACCGTTGACGCGGCAAGAAGGTGGGCCCCAACGGCGGATCGGCTCTGGGAGGAACGCTGCCGCTGCCGGGCTGCGGACCGCAAAGAGGAGAGGGCGATGCTGTCCTGCGGGCCCTAGAATAGATAACGAAGCCGCTTTCCCAAAAATGTGCAGGCGCCGGACTATTTTTGCCGGCGCCTTTTTGCCGAAAGGGCAGCTTGGAAAAGCCCCGGTGCGCCCGCAAGAGCGGGGAAAATGAAGGGGGAGGGTTTAGGGGTGGTACTCCAGCGCCAAAAGGGTGGCTTCCCGGGCCTCTTCTTCCGTGACCATCTCCAGCTCGATCATGCGCTGCAGCACCAGCTTCTGCCGGGCAAAGACGGCCTCCCAGCCGGCGGCGGAGGGCGAGTAGGCATTGGGCGCCTGCACTATGCCCACCAGGGCCGCTGCTTCGCCCAGGGAGAGGTCGGCCACTTCTTTGTTGAAGTAATGGGCCGCCGCCCGGCCGATTCCATAGTTCCCCTCGCCAAAGTAGATCTGGTTGAGGTACATCTCCAGGATTAGCTCTTTGCTGAACTTCTTTTCCAGCGCCAGGGCGATGCGGGTTTCCAGCAGTTTTCTCTGGATCGTCCGGCTGTGGTCCAGGTAAAGGTTTTTGGCCAGCTGCTGGGTGATGGTGCTGCCGCCCTGGAGCACCTTTCCGGAATGCAAGTTTACCACCATGGCCCTGGCTATGCCTAAAAAATCGACGCCCTTGTGATCGAAGAAGCGGGCGTCTTCCATGGCGATAATGGCCTGGATCAGGTGCTTCGGCATCTTCTCCAGAGGCACATAATCGATCCGGCGTCCTTCCAGATCTTTAACCAGCGCCGGACCCACGGTGGAGATGTCGCCGGCTTGCAGCATGATGTCCACGGTGTCTCCCCAGGCCAGCCAGAAGCAGAAGCTGCTGCCCACGGCCAGCAGGGTGAGGATCAGCAGAAGTACCGGAAGAAGCCTTGCCGTCGATTTTTTTCCAGGAGCGCCCATGGCTGCACCTTTAATTCGCCATTTTTTATAGTATTTTAACATATTTCCCCAGGATATGCCGTTAAGCTAACTTAATAATTGGGCCATAATTGGGCCGGAAAGGGGGCCGGAAGGAAAAATCCTGGAAGGAAGAAGCCCGGCCATTTGACGGGGGGCGCAGACCCGGGAGAGGAAGGGGTTCAAAAAAAGCTGAAAAAGAAGCTATAATATAAAAAAAGATCCAAGATCGGTATGGGCTGCCCTCCCCGGCGCCTGGAGATGGGTAAAGCTGTCGGGCAGGAAAAGTCGGGAGAAAAGGACGGCAATTTTAAGCGGGAATGGTGAATATGAACCTGCAGGAAGCGGAACTGCGCATTGAAGGGATGCACTGTGCCGGCTGTGCCCGGGGCTTGGAAGGCATTCTCGGCGGGATTGAGGGCGTGGAGACGGCCCGGGTTAACCTGGCTACGGAGAAGGCCTACGTGCGCTATGATCCCCAAAAAGTGGCCTTGGAGAGGCTGAGCCGGGCGGTAGAGGAGGCCGGCTACCGGGTGGTTCCGGAGAGAAAGCGGGACCTGTTCCGGATTACCAATTTAAGCTGTGCCGGCTGTGTCCGCCGGGCGGAAGGGGTGCTGGGAGAGCTCCCCGGGGTGCTGGAGGCCCGGGTTAACCTGGCCGGCGGCCAGGCCGTGGTGACCTACGATCCGGGGCAGATCAGCCCCGGGGCCCTCCGGGAGGCGGTAGCCAGGGCCGGTTTTGAAACGGCGGAGATTGACCAAGGGACTGACCGCGGGGAAGCGGCGGAGGAACGCCACTACCGGGAGGCCCGCCGCCGGATGCTGGCGGCCTGGGCTTTCACCCTGCCCATCATCATCTGGATGCTCCCGGAGATGCTCTTTCAGTATGCTCCTTTCGGCCACCTGGCCATGCATATAGGCATGATTGTGCTGTCCGCCCCGGTGCTCCTTTGGCCCGGCTGGAACACCTTCAAGGGCAGCTGGCAGGCCCTGCGGAACCGCTTCGCCAACATGGATGTTTTGATCGCCATGGGTACACTGGTGGCTTTTTGTACCGGCCCCCTTCACTTCTTCCTTCCGGTGGCCAACTATGCCGGTATTTCCGCCATGATCATGGCTTTTCACCTTACCGGGCGCTACCTGGAGGCCAGGGCCAAGGGGCGGGCTTCCGAGGCTATTCGCAAGCTGCTGGAGCTGGAGGCGAAGACGGCCAATATTCTGGTGGAAGGCGAAGAGATCCGGGTTCCCCTGGACCAGGTCCAGGTGGGGCAGTTGATGATCGTGCGCCCGGGAGAGAAGATTCCCACCGACGGAGTGGTGGTGCAGGGAAGCAGCAGCGTCGACGAATCCATGGCTACCGGGGAGTCCCTGCCGGTGGCCAAAGGCCCGGGGGACCAGGTGATCGGCTCCACCATCAACTTGGAAGGGGTTCTCCAGGTGGAGGCCCTCCGGGTGGGCAAAGATACTTTTTTGGCCCGGGTAATCCGCCTGGTAGAGGAGGCCCAGGGGACCCGGGTGCCCATCCAGGATTTTGCGGACCGGATTACCAGCCGTTTTGTGCCGGCGGTAATCGGCCTGGCCCTGGCCACCTTGCTGCTGTGGCTTCTGCTGCCGGGGGCCACCCGCGCCCTGGTGGAGGCGGCGGCCCCCTATATTCCCTGGGTCGACCCGCGGCTGGACCAGTTGAGCCTGGCCATCGGGGCCATGGTGGCCGTCCTGGTGATTGCCTGCCCCTGCGCCCTGGGTCTGGCTACGCCCACGGCCTTGATGGTGGGCAGCGGCCTGGGGGCGGAGAACGGGGTGCTGATTCGCCACGGGGCGGCGGTACAGGCCATGCTGGAAGCCAAGACCATTATCTTCGATAAGACGGGGACTTTGACCCGGGGAGAGCCTACCGTTACGGGGCTCTACCCCCGGGAAGGCTTTGGGGAAAAGGAACTGCTCCGGCTGGCGGCGGGGCTGGAACAGAACTCGGAGCATCCCCTGGCCCGGGCCGTTGTCTCCAGGGCCGGGGAGGAAGTGGGGCTGGTTGTCCCGGCGGCGGACAATTTTACCGCCCTGCCCGGCAAGGGCGTCCAAGGAGTTGTGGAGGAGCGGGAAGTACTTTTGGGGAACCGCAAGCTGCTGGCGGAAAAGGGGATTGACCTTGACCCCCTGGAGGAAGTGCTTGAAGGGCTGGAGCAGCAGGGCCAGACGGTCATGGTGCTGGCCGTGGAGGGGAAGGCGGCGGGGGCCATCGCCCTGGCCGATACTCTTAAAGACGATGCCGCCCGGGCGGTGAAGGAGCTGCACCGCCTGGGCTACCAAACGGCCATGTTGACCGGGGACAACCGGACCACGGCGGCGGCCATCGCCCGGGAGGCGGGCATTGACCGGGTTCTGGCCGAGGTGCTGCCGGAAGAGAAGGCGGCGGAGGTTAAGCGGCTGCAGGAAGAGGGGCAGCGGGTAATTTTCGTGGGGGACGGCATCAACGATGCTCCCGCCTTGACCCAGGCCGACGTGGGCATCGCCTTGGGGACGGGAACGGACATCGCTATCGAGGCTGCGGATGTGACCCTGGTCCGCGGCGATCTGGCGGCGGTGATCACGGCCATCAACGTCTCCCATAAAACTTTCCGCAAGATCCGGGAGAACCTGTTTTGGGCCTTTGCCTACAACCTGGTGGCCATTCCCGTGGCGGTAATGGGCCTGCTGCATCCCGTGATTGCCGAGATTGCCATGGCCACCAGCTCCATCACCGTGGTAACCAACGCCATTCGCCTGCGCCGGGCCCGGGTTAAGCCCTGGTAAGGCGAAGGCGAGCCTGCCGGGGGCAGGTTTGCAACTTAATAGTGGCCCGGGTGGAAAGGGATACTTCCCAGTACCCGGGAAGAAAAGGACAAGGATCGGCTTTACTTCCTTAGCGGTTTCTTTGGCCGGGGATACTTCCAGTCCCCGGTAAGAAAATATGGAAAGACCGGCCTATTAAAGGCACCAGGTCCCGAACAAGGCTTGGGGCCCGGGAAGCGGCGGCGCCCCAGCTGCCGGCGGGCGCGCAAGGCGCCACGGGCGTCGCCTAAAGGAGATAAGGAAAGAATAGCGGAGTTGGGAGAAATCCTGGCCGAGCCATCAAAGAAAGGACGAAAAAAAAAATGGGACGGATCTATCTGCTCAGACACGGGCAAACAGCCTGGAACAAGGAAGAGGTGTTTAGAGGCACCCTGGATGTGCCCCTGGATGACGTGGGAAGAAGACAGGCCCGGGATGCCGGCAGGGCTTTAAAAAGAAAGGGCCTTAAGGATCCTGTTATTTACTGCAGCCCCCAGGCCCGGGCCCGGGAGACGGCGGAAATTGTGGCCGCCGAAATCCCGGTCCAGGAACTGCATCCGGAACCGGCTTTTAGGGACTTAAATTTTGGCGAGTGGCAGGGTATGCCGAAGACGGAGGTGGCCCGCCTCTACCCGGACCTGTTGAAGAAATGGGCCACGGAACCGGCGGGGATCGTCTTCCCCGGGGGCGAAGGGCTGGAGGCGGTGGCCGACCGGGCGGAGGAGGCCCTTTACCGCCTGGCCCGGGAAAACCTGCACCGGGATATGATCCTGGTTTCCCACCAGGTGGTTAACAAGGTTATCTTGTGCCGCCTCCTGGGGGCGGGGCTGAACGTCTTCTGGAGGCTGGGACAGGATACGGCCTGTTTGAACCTCCTGGAGTACAACGGTTCGCATTTCGTGGTGCAAACCGTCAACGACACCCATCACTTGTCGGCGGCTCTTTAGCCCGGCGCCTGTTTTTTCCGGGCGACCGGGGCCGGTATCTTCTCCGGGGGATGGAGGAGGCCTGTTACCGCTACTGCTCCAGGAAGAGCTGGTGCCAGAGAAGAAAGATGGCCACGGTCCACAAGCGGCGGCCGTAGTCGGCCCGTCCCTGCCCATGGGCGGAGAGCATCTCTTCCAGGTAGGGGAGGTTGAAGTAGGTGGCGGCGGTTTTGCCGCGCAGGAGCGCCTCCAGGTCGCCGTAGTAGTGCTTCCTGATCCAGGCGGCGATGGGGACGGGAAAGCCCAGCTTGGGCCGCCGGCAAACTTCTTTGGGGAGGTAGGCGGCGGCCGTGCGCCGGAGAAGGTACTTGGTGGTTCCCCGGGCCAGCTTATACTTGCGGGGTATGGTGGCGGCAAATTCCACCAGCCGGTGGTCCAGATAGGGGACCCGCAGTTCCAGGGAATGGGCCGCGGTCATGCGGTCCGCTTTCACCAGGATATCGCCGGGCAGCCAGGTATAAAAATCCAGGTGCTGCATGCGGGTGCTGTCGTCCAGGTGACGGCTTCGTTTAAAATAGGGCGCCGTGAGGCTGCCGGCAGGAGACCATGTGGGGAACAGCTCCCGGTTGAGGAGCTTTTCTTTTTCTGCTTCCGGGAAGATCAGGGCGTTGCCGTAGTAGCGCTTCTCCAGGGGGGCGGTGGCCCGGTGCAGGTAGTTTTTGCCCTTGAACCCGGCGGGGAGGCGGTCGGCGGCTCCTCGCAGGCAGTTTTTCAAGGGGGCCGGCAGGCCCTGCACGGGAGCCACGGCCAAGGGCTCCCGGTAGATCTGGTAGCCGCCGAAGGCTTCGTCGGCCCCTTCCCCCGAGAGGATCACCTTGACCTCTTCCGCCGCCAGGCGGGCGGCGAAAAAGAGGGCGATGGCGGCGGGGTCGGCCACGGGTTCCCCCAGGCAGCGGAGGATCCGGGGCAGCTCGCTCCAGAACTCCTCTGGCGTGATTAGCTTTTCCCGGTGGCGGGTGCCCAGGAGGGAGGCGGTCTCCCGGGCCGGGGCCAGTTCGTCATGCCGGCCGCCCGCGCAGCCCACTGAGTAGGTGTTGACCTCCTCCCGGCGGCGCATGAGGGCCGCGATGCTGCTGGAGTCGATCCCGCTGCTTAAGAAGGCCCCCCGGGGCACGTCGCCGGACATGTGCAGGCGCACCGCCTCCTTCAAGAGGCTGTCGGCCAGGTCGATGAAGTGGCTTAAGGGCTTGCTCACGGGATTGAAGCGCAGCTGCCAGTATCTTTTGCTCTCCGCTCCCTGGAAGTCCCAGGCGAGATAGTGGGCGGGGAGCAGCCTGCGGACCCCCTGGAACATGGTTTCCGGATCGGGAACGTACTGGAAGGTGAGGTAGTGGGGGAGCATCTCCAGATTGACGGCGGGCTTCAGCCCGGGAAAGGCAAAGAGGGCCTCCGGTTCCGAGGCAAAGACCAGGGTTGAACCCAGCCAGGCATAGTAGAGCGGCTTGATGCCGAAGCGGTCCCGGGCCAGGAACAACTGCCGCTCCCGGCTGTCCCAGAGGGCGAAGGCAAACATCCCCCTGAGCCGGCTTACACAGCTCCTCCCCATCTCCTGGTACAGGTGGAGGACCGTTTCGCTGTCCATTCCCGTTTTAAACCGGTGGCCCCGGCCCTGCAGCTCCCGGCGCAGGGAAAGGTGATTGTAGATGGCGCCGTCAAAAACAAGGACGCAGCGGCTCGTTTCGTCTGTTAAGGGGAGGGGCGGCGGGGCGCCCTGGAGGCCGCCGGTGCTCAGATGGCGGAGGCCCAGGGCCGCATGGTCGTCGACGTAGCAGCCGCCGCCATCAGGCCCGCGGTGGGCCAGCCTCCGGCTCATTTCCCGGATAATATCCCCGCTTTCCGGGGGCAGCCCTTCCCTGGAGACAAAACCGCAGATACCGCTCATCCCGCTTCCCCCTTTTTGTTTGCTTGTGCCCAATAATATAATCTATGCCGGGAAGGCTGGTCTTGACCCTGGCGGGTTGTTTTGCCGGGGTTTTTCTCCAGGAAAAAGAAAGAGGCTGAGACTGAAGGCTTGCCTTGAGACGCCTTGACAGCATTTTAAGGCAGCCTGGATGGCGGCGAAGCAGGAACAACAGGCCCGGCGAACCCGGATCAAAGACGGTCTGACTACGGCAAAGACGACCGATGAACTCCGGGCTTTGCTGATGGATATAGCGGCGGAACTGGGGCTAAATTGAAAATATTGTTAATCTATGGTATTATTGCCCCAGAGGAGGTGGTATTTTTATGCTGAAGAAGTTTAAGGCTCTATCTACCCTTAAAAAAACAGCAATAATCTTGGTTCTTATAGGGGGAAGAGCCTGCCGACCCTGAAGAGCCGGGGGAAGAACCCGGGGAGGGATCGGGTAGCGGCCCTGTTTCTCCAGAACCGCCAAGTGATCCGCCCACCTCGCCGGACAATGATCCGCCCATTCCTCCGGACGAAGGAAGCGGCGGTCCTGTGACAGAGCCTGAAGAAGAGGAAGAGCTGGGGGAAGAGCCGGAGCCCTGGCCTGCGCTTGCTAAGGTTGATTATATGCTCGGTCCCCAGCGTAGCGACAGCGGCCGAATGGTTTACCGGTTCGAGGGCACCAAGTTGTATTGTGATTTTTACGTGCCGAAGCCGGGCAGACCATACAGCTACATCACCTGGGAAAAGCGGGAAGAGGATACGGAGTATGCTTTTACAGAAGTCATCGATCTGGTAGAAGCATGGGAGAAATGGGAGAATGAAGGCATCAAGCCATCACTCAAGGGGCAGCTGCCGGTGAACGTGATCATCAATCCCAAACGGGAAGGCGATACCCTGAAATTTGATTTGCTGAATTGGCTTGGCAAAGATGCTCCCTACGAGGTGCGCTTCCCTGAGCGGCAGATTTACGTTCTGCCGTAAAGATAAAAACATAGCGGATACTTAAGCGGTCCTGCGGGGCTGCTTTTGGTTTTAACGCTCCAACCGGGGCGTTTTTATATTACCTAAAAGGGGGTGGGACCTGATGTCAACTTACACTGTAAAAAGCGGGGATAACCTTGCCAAGATCGCCGGCAAGTACGGCACAACCTGGCAGCAATTATGGGAATGGAACAAGGATACTCTCCGCAGCGGAAACCCTAACCTGATTTATCCCGGAGAAACGTTAAGGGTCACTGCTCCTACGACTACTACAAAAACTACCACAGCGCCAAAGACTACTACCACATCTACTACTACAACGCCTGCAACATCGAAAACTGTCACGGCACCAAAAACAACCGCCACGCAAACAACTGCGCCGAATCCTCTTACTGACTACAAGCCGTCACCGTTTCCCTACGAGGAAGCCCTCAAGTCTTTAATGCAGAATGTCCCTCAATGGCAGCAGTCACCGGAGCAAATGTTGGAACAGGCCGAAAGGTATGCTTCCTTGCAGGTGGATCCCCAACAGCAGGCTTTGCAGAGGGCGTTGGAGCAGGCTATAGCCAGCGCTCAGGGCCAGGAAGAGAGGATCAGGGCGGCTTATGCGGGGGTGCCTTCGGCCTTGGAGAGGGCGGAACAAAGACAGGCTGCAACCGATCTGGAAAGCGCTATCTCCAGGGGTGCGGGCCGATCCGGGGTGGCGGATTGGCTGGCGGCCCAAAGGCAGGAATACTACAACCAGGCCCTATCGGAAGCGAAGGCTAAAGAGGCTGCGGAGCTTACCGCCGTGGCTAATGCTTTAGGCTTAACTCAACAGCAGGCCCAGGAGCAGCAACAACAACTGGAAGCCCTGCGTGGGACGCTCACCCAGCAACACCTTGCCGCACTCCAGGATTTAAGCTACCAGCGCGGTTTGGAAGGCTGGCAGAATCAGACGGCCCTGGCGCAACAGCTTGCTTCAATGTCCCAAGCCTGGGATGCTGCGCAGTGGGCGAGAGCCCTTGACACCTTTGAACGGACCATGCTCACCCCTTACCAGCAGCACCAGCTTAACATCGGCTACGGGGATATAATCGGAGAGATGCCGGCGCAGATGATTGATCCTTATGGAGCGTTGCTACCGGCACCTAAGACGGCTTCCTCTTCTTCGTCAAAGAGCACAACCACATCATCTTCGACTAAGACTAAGGACTATACTATCAAGGCCGGGGACACCCTGTCTGCGTTGGCCAAGAAATTCGGCACTACCGTTAGTGAGTTGATGAAATTAAACCCGCAGATCAAGGACCCGAATTTAATCTATGCTGGTAAAACCTTTTCAAAAGAAAAAGGCCGGGAGGGCGGTTATCCCGATTGCCGGCCCTGGCGGTGCCGGGAGAGTTAAGACGTTTCATGGCGGGAAAAGCGGTTTGCAAGAAAACTGTAAGGGTTCATTCTGTCTATGGTACCGGGCGCCGGGAGGTTGGTTATACTTCCCTGGTATTCTCGTTTAGATCATCGCTGAACCGGGTCAGCTGCTCCAGGCCTCCGGCGGTAACGGCAAAAGTGTCTTCTACCCCTACCACCCCCTCCCCGGGGAAGACAAATTTGGGTTCCAGGGCGAAGACCATGCCTTCTTCCAGGGCGGTCTC
>LFRQ01000018.1:30953-31663 GCA_001512835.1 Clostridia bacterium DTU022 | reverse complement strand
CAGGGGTTCATGGAGGCGGCAAAGATAAAATCGGCGGGGTAGGTGAGGACCGCTGCCGCCCGGGTTACGGTGACCACCCGGTCTTCCAGGGGCTGGCGGAGGGCCTCCAGCACCTCGCGCCGGTATTCGGGCAACTCGTCCAGGAAGAGCACCCCCCGGTGGGCCAGGCTTACCTCTCCGGGGCGGGGTATGCTCCCGCCGCCGATAATGCCGGCCACCGAGGCGCTGTGGTGGGGGCTGCGGAAGGGGCGCTGCTCCACCAGGGGCTTGTCCGGCCGGAGACGCCCCGCCACGCTGTAGATGGCGGTTATCTCCAGGATTTCATCCCGGGTGGGCCGGGGCAGGATGGTAGGAAGGCGGCGGGCCAGCATGGTTTTGCCGCTGCCGGGAGGCCCGTAAAGCAAGACATTATGTGCCCCGGCCGCCGCTATCTCCAGGGCCCGCTTCGCCGTTTCCTGGCCCTTGATTTCGGCAAAGTCCAGCTCGGCGGCGCTCTCCGCCGGGGAGGGCTCCCGCCGGGGCTCGGCAAGGGGGAGGGAGATCTCCCCCTCGAAGAAGGAGACCAGCTGCTTCAGGGTGGCCACCCCCCTGCTGGGGAGCTCGGGAACCAGGGAGGCCTCCGCCGTGTTATCCTCCGGCAGGTAGAGGACGCACTGGGAGAGGTTTTTTATCCCGGCCAGGGAGATGGCCATGGGCAGGACTCCGGGAAT
>LFRQ01000018.1:0-30787 GCA_001512835.1 Clostridia bacterium DTU022 | reverse complement strand
AGCCCGATGATGTCGAAGGCGGGCAGGCCGTTGGCGATATCCACCTCCACTTCCAGGGGAATGCCCTTGAGTCCCAGCAGGGCACAGGAGCGGACTCGGGCCAGCATGATCGCTATCTCCTTTCCAAGGATTCCTCGCAAATTAAGTTAAAGGCTGGAACTGGTGGATTGAAGTCAAGGTTGGCTGTGTCGAGCGGGGTGCCGGCGCTGCTTGTTGTTAACGACCCTTATTTTTATGTAAAAGCAGTTTCCTTGGCATTCATTCGCTGCGAAAATGGGTAATTCCTCTTAAACTTCTCCCTTAAACTACCCTCTTATACTTCCCTTTTAAACCTCCTATATTAAACCTCCCAAGTTAAACGTTTAACTTGCCGGTTTAACCGCCGGTTTTAGTTTAACCAGAACCATACCACCACGGCGTCCTCGCCGTTTTTAAAAAAGTGCGGGCTTACGCCGATCTGCTCCCAGCCCAGGCCCTTTAAAAAATTCAACTGGGGCGTATTGGAGACGCGGACCTCCCCGGTAAACCAGCGGGCGCCCAGGGCGGCGGCTACCTCGTTGGCCGTGGTCTGCACCAGGGCGGCCAGGCCCCGGCGGCGGAATTCGGGATGGACGCACATGCTGATGGTATGGGCCGCCGGCCCCAGGAGCTGAAAGCCGATATAGGCGGCCACCCGGCGGCCTTTCCGGATGACGATATACCTGGTAATCGGCTGCCGCCATAAGCGGATCAGCTCCCTCAGGCTCAGGGGCTCGGGAAAAGAATCCTGCTCCAGCCGGATCACCTGGCGGACATCCGCGGGCTTCATCCAGTCAATCAGGTACGGCCCCTCCCTCCTGGGAAGGGAGATTGCTTTTTTGCTTCTTCTCGATTTTAACGGCATGGCGGCCATTAATAAACCTCCTGTTTTTAAACGGAGTTGCCGATAAACTCCGTCAAAAGAGTCAACCCCTCCCGGAGAAGGTCATCTTCCAGGGTAAAGGTCAAGCGAATGAATCCGGAGCCGGCCGTCCCGAAGGCGGAGCCGGGGACCACGGCCAGGCCCTCCGCCAGGAGCTTCCGGGCTGCCTCCTTGTCGTCTAAGCCGGGGAGCTTAACGAAGTAGTAGAAGGCCCCCTGGGGCAGATCTGCTTTCAAGTACGGGGAGGCGGAGAGGATCTCCCAGGCCAGGTTGCGCTTGCGAGTCAGCTTCTCCAGCAGGTCCCGCTGGTAGCTTGCCGGGGCTTGCAGGGCGGCCAGGGCCGCTTCCTGGATGATGGTGGAGACATTGGTACAGCTGTTTTGCAGCAGGATATCGATTTTTTCCGCCAGCCGGGGCGGGGCGGCGACCCAGCCTATGCGCAGGCCGGTCATGGCATATGTTTTGGAGAAGGTGTCGATCACCAGGGTGCGGTCCCTTAGTTCCGGAAAGCTGGAGATGGAGCGGTGTTGATGGGGCGGGTAGACGATTTTGGAAAAGATCTCGTCGGAGACAATGGCCACGTGGGGATAGCGGGCCATGGCGGCGGCGATTTCCTCCGTGTTTTCGATCAGCTGGCCGTTGGGACGCTGGGGGCTATTTAACACCAGGAGCCTGGTCCGGGGGGTGATTAGCCGGGTTAAATGCTCCACGTCCACATGGCGGGGGTCGCTGAAGGAGAAGTACTTGATCCGGGCCTTTAAATACCGGGCCCAGAACTCATCGGGCGGGTAGCCGGGATTGGGCATGATCACCTCGTCGCCGGGGCCAAGAAAGAGGAGCAGGGTGGCGGCGATGGCAAACTTGGCCCCCGGGGTAACCACGATCTCTTCCGGCAGGGTGGGCCGGCCCCGGAGGGTCATCTCCCGGGCCAGGGCTTCCCGCAAGGGCCGCAGGCCCGGCCCCGGAGAATAGCGGACAAAGCCTTGAGCCAGGGCTCTCCCGATGGCCTCCAAGGCCTCCCGGGGAGGCTTAAATTCCTGGGAAACGTAGTCCCCCTTCTCCATGTGAATGATTTTTTTCCCCTTTTCCTGCTCCAGGACGGCCGCCTCCCGCATGGTGGACCACTGGGGCGGCAGGCCAAAATCGGCTAATTTATCGGCTAACATCGTCTTCTCTCCTTTAATTCTCCTTAATAATGGTTAATCATGATTTATAAAAGCGCGGTCCGGGCCATTCAAGAACGCTCCGCGAACTGCTTTCTTAGCTCTTTATAGAGGATCTTTCCGCTGGAGGATTTCGGGATCCGGCGGACAAAGAAATAGCGACGGGGCCGCTTGTACTTGGCTAAAAGGGGATGATTAAGACAATGCTCCTCCAAATCGGACCCGGTCAACTCCCCGCTCCGGGAGACAACGGCTGCCGCTACCAGCTCCCCCCATCTCCGGTCCGGGAGCCCGAAGACGGCCGCCTCCTCCACCAGGGGGTGGCTCCCCAGGATCTCCTCTACCTCCCGGGGATAGATGTTTTCCCCGCCGCTGATGATCATGTCGTCCACCCGCCCCACCAGGTACAGGTTCCCGTGATTGTCGAAATAGCCCAGGTCGCCCGTCCGGTACCAGCCCTCATGCATAACGCGCCGGGTCTCTTCCGGCCGGTTCAGGTAGCCGGCGAAGGCCTGAGGGAGGGTGGCGTCCACCAGGATCTCTCCCACCTGGCGGGGGGGAAGGGGTTTTCCGGGCCCGGGAGAGGAGCGGCCGTTGCCCGCGGCGGCGATGAGTAAGCGGCTGTTTAACGCCGGGCGCCCGCAGGAGGTGGGGAGCCGCTCCAGGTCCGGGTTGACGGCCAGGACCAGCATCTCCGTGCAGCCGTATTGATTTACAAAGACCTCCGGCCGAAAAAGGTCCCGGCATTGCTTGACCAGGGCGGCGGGCATGGGCGCCCCGGCGAAAGCCAGCCTGGGAACAGGCACCTCCCCGGCTCCGCAAGCTTCGATATGCCGGACCAGATCGTGAAAGACCGTAGGAACCAGGTAGAGGGCGGTAATTGATTCTGACTGGATCATCTGCAGGCACTCAGAGGGGTCGGCCTTGGGCAGGATAACACTGGTCCCGTTTAACAGGACCATGCTCAGCAGCGTGTGCAGTCCCATGGTATGGCAAAAGGGCATGATGCTGAGGGTGCGCTCGAAGCGCTGCCAGCGGTGCTCCAAGATCAAGGCCATGGCGGAGTAGTAGTCGCTGCGCCCGGTGCGAGCCACCCCCTTGGGGCGGCCGGTGGTTCCCGAAGTGTAGAGGACGGTGCTGATCTCCGTGTCCGGGCGCTTCCGGGGCAGGGGCAGCTCCCTCTCCCCCGGGCCGCCCTTGATCAAGTCGGAATAGTAGACCCGCCTCTGGGCGTCGTCCCAGGGGCCGCTATCTTCCGTGAGGATAAGCAGCAAATCCTCCCGCTGGGCGAGGCCGAGGGCGGCCGCCGCTTCCGCCGCCGTCTCCCTGTCCGCAAGGATGGCTTTTATATCGGCTTCCCTTAAGGCGTAGGCCAGCTCTCCCCTTTTCCAGCGGGGGTTAAGCCAGACGGCCACGGCCCCCAGCTGGTGGGCGGCGAAATAGACGGTAGCCGGGGGCTCGCCGTTGAAGCAGCAGAGGGCCACCCGGTCGCCGGGCTTTATTCCCGCCTTCAGCATGCCCAGGGCCACCGCCTTCACCCGCCGGTTCCACTGGCCGTATGTAAGTCTTTCCCCCGGGGTTGCCAGGGCTTCTTTCTCCGGATAGCGGTGGGCCGCCAGTTCCAAGATGGTAGCCGGGTTCAATTCACCACCCCGATTGGGCATCTATTTGTATAGAGTAATATATGAAAGGAAGGGAAAAGGTGTTCAATCGCCGGCAGCTTTTGCCGCCTTTGGCCGGCAGCAGCGGGGACCGGGGGCAACGACGCTGGGCCGGAGGGCGGCGAAGAGCCGGCGGCCTACCGGCGGCTGTGCAAAACAGTTATAAGGCCGCCGGCAATAATTAGCGCTCCGCCGCCCAAGCTATAGGGGGTGAGGGGTTCCTGGAAGAGAAGGCAACCGGTGCCGGCGGCTACCAGGGGGGAGAGGAAGGTAAGGGTGGCGGCGTATTGAATCTTTGCTCTTTTCAGCCCGTCGTAATAGAGGAGGTAGGCCAGGGCGGTATGGAAGACGCCGATGGCGGCGGCAATTCCGGCGGAGGCCAGGGAGAGGCTGCTCAGCCTGACGAAGGGGAGCAGGCAGATGGCGGAGATAAACATTTCATAAAGAAGAAAGGTTGCCGCCGGCATCTCCAGGATCCTGGCCAGGAGGGCGATGATAGAGAGGAAGAGGGCGCCGGCCAGGGCCAGGCCGATGCCGAGGACATCGCCATGGGAGAGGTCCAGCCGGGAGGGGTGGAGGAGCAGAATTAAACCGCTGAAGGCCAGGGCGAAGGCCAGGAGAGACCGCGGCTCCAGCCTTTCCTTTAAAAAGAGCGGGGCCAAAAGGGTGAGAAACACCGGCTGCATATAGTAGGGAAAGACGGCGTTGCTTACCGTGGTCAGCTGCAGGGCGTAAAAAAAAAGACGCAATCGGCAGCGAAGAGGACGCCGGCCAGGCCCACCAGGAGAAAGCTTTTGGATACCAGAGGGACCCGGAAGGGTTCCCGGGGCAAAAAGAGGGAGAGGGTCAATCCGGCGATCACCAGGCGGAGGAAGGATAGCTCCAGGGGCGGCACGGCGGACCAGCGGACAAAAGCGCCGACGGTTCCCCAGATCAAAGCCGAGGCCACTATTTTAAGATAACCGGCCTGCACCCGCATTTCCAGCCACCCCTTCTTTAATATGTCGGCGGGAGGGAGGATATGACTTTCCGGGGAAGGTTATATTGTTCTTGGGGAGGCGATATATTTAGGAAAGGTGATTAAATTGTCCCTGCCCAGGACCGGGTTCCCTTCCGGGAGCCTTGGAAGATCTCATCGGTTAAGCTTGGCGCTCCGCCTCCTGCTCCTCCTTCTGCTCCTTTATGCCGCCCTCTACTTTTTCGAGCTCGGCTATTTCAAGGCCCGGATCCTTCCGGGAATCTATTTAAAAGATCTCCACCTGGGAGGCCTGGCCCTGCCGGACCTGCCCCGGGCGGCGCGGGCGCTCTCCTTTACTTTTATCGCCCCCGGCGGGGAGGCGCTTTCCCTGTCTCTCCAGGAGCTGGGCATCCAGCTGGATTACGAGGCCATTTACCGGGAAGCCCGCCGGCGCCAAAATCATCTTTACCGGCCCTGGACCTGGGCGGGGCAAAAGTATTGCGTCCCCCTCCGCTACCGGCTGGATGAGCAAAAGCTGCACCAAAGGCTCAAGGCGCTGGCCGAAGAAGCGGGCTGCGAGCCCGTGGATGCTTTTTTCCGGGTCAGCGACGACTACCGCTCCGTGGAAGTGGTCCCGGAGAAGTCCGGCTACCGCATTAAGGCGGAAGCCCTCCCGGCCTTGATCCGGGAGCGCCTGGATCGCGCCGGAGCTTCGCTGACCATACCCCTTCCAGCGGAACCGGTCCCCGCCCGGGTTGCCGCGGAGAGCCTGGAGAAGAAAGGGGTTTGTGCTTTAATGAGCTCTTTTACCACCGCCTTCAACCCCGCCCAGGAGGATCGGGCCCACAATATCAAGCTGGCCGCCGGCTTCCTGGACGGGTACCTGCTGGCTCCCGGGGAGCGCTTCTCCCTCAATGACTTCCTGGGGGAGAGCACCCCGGAAAAGGGCTACCGGAAAGCCCCGGTGATCAGCGGGCTGGATTTCGTTGCCGGCTATGGGGGAGGCTTGTGCCAGATCTCTTCCACTCTTTACAACGCCGTTCTCCTGGCCGACCTGGAGGTTTGCCAGCGGCACAACCACAACCTGGCCGTCCCCTATATTGCTCCCGGTCGGGACGCCACCATCAGCTACGGGGTCCACGATTTTGTTTTTCGCAACAACAAGGAGCACCATATTCTGATCAGTGCCGCCGTGGAAGAGAACCGGCTGACCTTCCGGCTGTACGGGCTGCCCCCGGAGGTGGAGGTAAAGATCTGGACGCATATCCTGGAGGCCACGCCTCCGCCGGTGCTCTATCTCTACGCCCCGGATCTGGCTCCCGGCAAGGAGGAGATCGTCAAGGGCAGCTTCGGCTACCGGGTGGAAACCTGGAAATATGTCCACAAGGGCAACCGGCTCCTGAGCAGGGAGAGGATCTCCCTGGATTATTATGCTCCGTACCCCACCAAGATCAGGCGCGGGCCTCCCCGGGCACACTAAGCCGGGTCCAGGAGATAGTTGACCACTTTCACCACCCGGCCGTTTTTCAGGTAGACCCGGGGCAGGCGGCGGTTAAGCTGGACCATGAATTCGTAGTTGATGTAGCCGTACGCTTTTTCAGCCATCTCCTCCAGGGTGATCTCCTCTTCTCCCTGGCGGCCGATAATCACCACCTCTTCCCCCACGGTGCACTCGCACCCCAGATCGGTAAGATCGATCATGCAGTGATCCATGCAAATGGAGCCGATCATGGGTGCCCGCCGCCCCCGGACGAGGACTTCCCCCTTGTTGTTAAGCAGCCTGCTGATGCCGTCCCCGTATCCCAGGGGGAGCACCGCCACCCGGGTTTTCCTTTGGGTGGTAAAGGTCCGGCCGTAGCCGACATTCTCTCCCGGACCCAGGGTTTTCAGGGAGCCGATTCTGGTTTTCAAGGATAGGACCGGCTTCAAGGGGAGCGCCGCCTGGAAGGCGGGGTAGGAACCATAGAGAATTATCCCCGCCCGGACCATGGCCAGGTGCATCTCCGGGTAGTAGACCGTTCCCAGGCTGTTGCAGACATGGGGAAGGGGGATGGCGATCCCCTTCTTTTCCAGCCGGTGCAGGCAGCGGCGGAAGGAGCGAAACTGCGCCCTGGTAAAGCGGATTCCTTCGGGGGTTCTTTCGTTGGTATAGGGGCAGTGGGTAAAGATGCCTTCAATTTCCAGGCGGGGAAGGGCGGCTATTTTCCGAATTTCCCGGAGGGTCCGCTTGGAAGGGGGGAAGCCCAGGCGGCCCATGCCTGTGTCCAGCTCGATATGGACGGCCGCCTTCTTGCCCAGCTTGACGGCGGCGTCGGAGATGGCCCGGGCCTGTTCCCAGGAGTAGACCGTCTGGCGCAGGTCATAGCGTACCAGGAGGTGGGAGTGCTCGAAGGGGGTATAGCCCAGGACCAGGATGGGAATTGCGGGAGCCAGGCGGCGGATCTGCAGCGCCTCGTCCAGGATGCCCACGCCCAGGTAGCTTGCGCCGCTCTCCAGGAGAGTCTCCAGGAGGCCCGCAATCCCCAGCCCGTAGGCGTTGTCCTTGACCACGGCCATGATCCGGACCTTCTCTCCCACCAGGGTCCGGATCTGGGCGATGTTGTAAGCCAGCTTATCCAGATCGATCTCCAGCCAGGCCGGCCTCAGGCAGTGTTCGTGCACCTTGCTCCCCCGTACCAGCTATATGCAGTTTAACCGCTGCCGGTGCCTGTCGCCGGGGGCGGCAGTTTCAGACCGCCCCATTGGGCTTGGCCGGCGGCCGTGCTTATCGTGGGTTATTCCAATATTCCCCTGCCGGCGGCAGCCTGGACCCCCGGATTGCCCCGCCGGTCCGGGCTTGCGCAGGTTATTTTGCCCAATCTTAACCTTTATCGATTGTTTTTGGCGATCTGCTCCCGGCCCCAGCGCAGCATGCGGGCGGTGAACAGCTCCGCCAGGACCGCCAGGTCTTCCGTGGGCAGGTATTCGTTGGCCCCGGCGTCGAAGAGGATGGTCGCCCGGGAAGGGGCCTCCCCGTCGCCGGAGTCCAGGCGGACCAGGAGGGGCAGGCGGGGCAGGGCTATGAACAGGAAGGTTTCCGGCACCTTGCCCGGGCGGGCGTTGAGGCGGAGCTCCAGCAGCTGCCGGAAGAGGGCGCGCCGCTTTCCGAAAAAATCGGCCAGGGGCTCCAGGGCGCGCTTCCGGTAAGCGTTGAAAAAGCTGCTGCCTCCCCACAGCTGATTAAAGGGGATCCAGCGCCCGTGGGCCGGGCTTCCCTTGGACTGGCTCAAGTAGTGCAGCAGGAGGATGGAGGTGGGCAGAGATGCTTCTTTGTTGGTGCCGTACTGGAAGACCTCCCCCGTGGGCCAGAGGACCCGGTAGAGGCGCCCCAGCAGGGGCACGGTGAATTCGCGCCAGGAGAGGGGAGCATAAAGGGAGAGGCCTGCTCCGCTGAACCGGGCCATCTCCAGGCAATTTTTTTCCGCGAATTCGCGACGGGCTTTTTCCAGGACGGCTTGATAATTATTAGTCATGTTTAGTCACCGCAAGTTTTTTCGTTTAGAAAATCTGTTCAACAGGCCTAAAAAAATAAGAACATAAGTCAAACCTACTGTGATAAGAACTCTATAATAAATTATCTAAGTAACAGTAATTTTTTGACAACAGGCCACGACCATAGCCGGACTTATGATCGGTTGCTGCCCGGTTGGCATTTGTGGCAAATACCGTAGAATTCGGTGCGGTGGTGGCTTACCTTGAATCCGGTGGCTTTTTCCACCTTACTATTCAGCCTCTTTTCTACTGGAATGGCATGAAGATCCAGAACCGCACCGCATTTTTCACAAATAAAGTGGTAGTGGGGTGATACGTCGGCGTCAAAACGGTCGAAAGTGCTGCCAAAATCTAATTTTATGATCAATCCTTGCTCCAACAGGATTTTGAGATTGCGGTATACTGTCCCCATGCTTAAACTTTTAAACTCTTTTTTTAACCGATCATAAATCCATTCCGCCGTGGGATGGGTATCGGTACTTTTTAAAAGCTCGTAAATACGTTCTCTTTGCCTGCTTTTTTTATATTTTGTTTCGGAAGAGACCATGGCTTAAACCTCGATTTTAATAATCGGAATTAATATTAATTACACATTAATATTACTCTCTTCCCGGGCTAATGTCAACTTTGCCAGGTCACTTTTTGAATGAACGGGCCGGAATCTTGATTATTACCGCATTAAAATATAATCAGTTTTATTTTGCTATTGACATTGAAAGTAATAGCAGTTATATTATTAATAATCGTTCCGAATTTTAATATATAAGGAGGAAGAGATTATGGAGCTAAAAGGAACGCAAACGGAGAAGAACATTTTAACCGCCTTTGCCGGGGAATCCCAGGCTCGAAACCGCTACACCTACTTCGCCAGCCAGGCCAAAAAGGAAGGCTACGAGCAAATTGCCGCCATTTTTGAAGAGACGGCCAACCAGGAAAAAGAGCATGCCAAGCGGCTCTTCAAGCTGCTGGAAGGCGGCGAAGTGGAGATCCAGGCGGCTTTCCCCGCCGGCAAAATCGGCACTACCGCCGAGAACCTGGCGGCCGCCGCCGGGGGAGAAAACTATGAATGGACCGACATGTATCCCTCTTTTGCCAAAACAGCCCGGGAAGAAGGATTTGAGGAGATTGCCAAAATATTTGAGGCCATTGCCGTCTCCGAGAAGCAGCACGAAAGGCGCTACCTGGCCCTGCTGAACAACATCAAGAACGGGACGGTCTTCAAAAAGGAGGCCCCCGTCAAGTGGCACTGCCGGAACTGCGGCTACATTCACGAGGGTGTCGAAGCACCGGAGGTATGCCCCTCCTGCGCTCATCCACGGGCCCATTTCGAGCTTTTGGCAGAAAATTGGTGAACTGGAGACGGGGATCTGGTATAATTAATTATCCATCAATGAGCGAAGGAGTGAGTGCCGGTGAAAAAACATGAACTTCCCCCTCTCCCTTACTCCTATGACGCGTTGGAGCCGTACTACGAGGAGCGCACCCTGCGCCTGCACCACGACGCCCACCACAAGGCCTACGTGGACGGCTTGAACAACGCCGAGGCGAAGCTGGCCGAGGCCAGGGAAAAGGGCGATTATGCCCTGGTCAAGCATTGGGAGAGAGAGCTGGCCTTTCACGGCTCGGGCCACATCCTCCATTCCATTTTCTGGACCAACATGAAGCCCGGAGGGGGAGGCCCCCCCGATGGCAGCATCGCCCAGCGCATCAAGACCGATTTCGGCGATTTTGAAACCTTCAAGGCCCAGTTTTCCGCGGCGGCGGCGGCGGTGGAAGGCTCCGGCTGGGCCCTGCTTTGCTGGAACCCCTTCTTTAAGAAGCTGGAGATTCTTACGGCGGAGAAGCACCAGGACCTGACCCAGTGGGGAGTCTGCCCGCTCCTGGTCCTGGATGTCTGGGAGCATGCCTACTACCTGCAGTACCAGAACAAGCGCGCCGCCTTTATCGAGGCCTGGTGGAACCTGGTTAACTGGGAGGATGTCAACCGGCGTTTTGCCAGTTGCCCGGAAAGCTGCTGCGGAAACTGCTAGCCGAAGAAGGAGTGATTCCATGAAACCGGTGGAGATCAAGAAGGATATTTACTGGGTGGGCGTAGTGGACTGGGATCTGCGCTATTTTCACGGCCCCTCCTACACCACCCACCGCGGCACCACTTACAACAGCTATTTAATTCTCGACGATCAAGTTACTCTGGTGGATACCGTTTATGCTCCCTTCGCCGGGGAGTTGCTGGAAAGGATTAAAAAGGTGGTCGATCCCGCCCGGATCGAGAATATCGTCGTCAACCACATTGAGACGGATCACTCCGGCGCCCTTCCCGAAGTGATGAAAGCGGCTCCCGGGGCCAGGATCTACTGTACCGCCAAGGCCCGGGAAGGCCTCATCAAGCACTACGGGGGCGCGGAGTGGGATTACCGGGTGGTGAAAACGGGCCAGGAACTCTCCACCGGTCGGCGGACCCTCAGCTTTATCGAGGCGCCCATGCTGCACTGGCCGGACAGCATGTTCACCTATATCCGCGAAGAGGCCCTGCTTTTGCCCAATGACGCCTTTGGACAGCACCTGGCCACTTCCGGGCGCTTCGATGACCAGGTGGACAATTTTATTCTCATGGAGGAGGCGGCCAAGTATTATGCCAACATCCTCTATCCCCTGAGCGGCCTGGTTGCCAAGAAGCTGAAGGAAGTCGAAGGGCTGAATATCCCCATTGAGATGATTGCCCCCAGCCACGGAGTGATCTGGCGCACCGATCCCGGGCAGATTATTGAAGCATACCGCCGCTGGTCCGGAGGAGAGTGGAAGGAGAAAGCCCTGGTGGTCTATGATACCATGTGGGGCAGCACCGAGACCATGGCCCGCTACATCACGGAAGGCCTTTCTGCCGGGGGGGTGGAAACGAGATTGTATAAGCTTTCTGCCAGCGACCACAGCGACATCTACAAGGAGTTGCTGGAGACGCGCTTGCTGGTGGTCGGCTCCTCCACCATTCACCGGCAGTTTATCTCTACCCTCTCTCCTTTCCTGGACGGCTTGATCGGCTTGAAGCCGCTAAACCGCCTGGGGGCGGCCTTCGGTGCTTACGGATGGAGCCGGGGCGCCGTCAAGGGAATTGAGGAGCGCCTGGCTGCGGCCGGCATCCAGCTGGCCCAGGAAAGCCTGGAGATCTTGTGGGTGCCCGACGGGAAGGAACGGGAACGTTGTTTCCAGTGGGGACTTGCCCTGGCCGGTTTAGTCAAGGAAGCAAAAGCATAACACTTTAAGAAGCGGGAGGATTGCCATATGGATAAGTGGGAATGCCAGGTCTGCGGTTACATCTACGATCCCGAGGAAGGGGATCCCGAGGGGAACATCGCTCCCGGGACTCCTTTCGAAGAGCTCCCCGACGATTGGGTTTGTCCCCTCTGCGGGGTGGGCAAGGAAGATTTTAAAAAGCTTTAGGCCGATCCGGGGTTGGTTGATCCGGAGAAGAAGGAAAGGGAGGCCCTGCGCCTCCCTTTTTTCTTTCCAGGCAGGAACTGCCCGACCTTTGAAAGAAATAAGTTAGCCGGAATTGCCCGGAAATAGAGTAAAAATATAGCAAAGAGGGTGGTCGCCATGACAGCAATCCACGGATTACTGGTCGGGCAGGGGGCAGTTTTTTTGCTTGGCTGGATCTGGGCCTGGCGAAAAGGACCCGATCCCCAGGAGAACAGCCTGATTTTGCCTCTCCCCGTCAGAGTTCTCTTAACTACCTCCCTTCTCGCGGCGGCTTTCCTGATTAGCCGCGCCCAGGGAACCGGGCCTTATGCCGACTGGGTGCTGGGGGGAATGTTCTTCTCCTTCATCGGCGATCTGATCATGGCCGGGATTATTAAGGTCCCGGTGAGGCTTATCGGCGGAATGCTGGCTTTTTCCCTGGGGCACTTTTTCTACATGAACGCCTTCGCCCGCACTATGCTCTTTTTTGAAAAGCCCTGGCCCAACCCCGCTTTCTGGCTGTTCCTGGCCCTGCTCTGGTCCCTCAACCTGGCGGGCTGGCTCCGGCTGGTCCGCAGGAAGGGAAAAGCACCCGGCAAGGTAAAAACAGCGGCCCTGCTTTACGGCTTGTGGATCGGGACGATGCTCTCCCTGGCTTTTGACCTGGCCATTACCTTGGGCGGGCTCTGGTGGCTGACGGCGGCGGGAGCTTTCCTTTTTGCCTTTTCCGATGCCCTGATCGGTGCCACCAGGATCGCCACCCTGAAGGTGAAAAACGTCCGCCTCCTGATCTGGGGCACCTACCTGGCCGCCCAGATGGGCATCATCTATGCCGGCTGGTTTGCCTAGCGGTCTTTTTTCCGGGAAGAAGGGCGAACAGTACCGGCCACCTTCTTCAGCTCCCGGCGCAGCTGAGGCGGTGGCCGGTTCTATTTTCCGCGGCCGGCCCCGGGAAGGAACCAATCTTTGGGGAAGGTATTTTAGGAATCGCATTAATAAGCTATAATAAAACAAGTCGCCCCGGCTTAAAGCCGGGCCAGTAAAGGAGTCTGGATGGATGCCCCTTTGCAGCAATGATTTGGACTGGGAAGAACGCCTGAAGCAGGAATTGAACGAAGCCCAGTATCGCTTTGCCACCGCGGAGGCGCCGGCCATTTTGGGCTTGGCCGGCCCCGGTTCCGGCAAAACCAGGGCCCTGGTCTACCGGGCGGCCCACATTATCAAATGCGGGGTTTCTCCCCATGAACTGCTGCTGCTTACCTTTACCAATAAGGCCGCCGAAGAGATGAAGGAGCGCCTTCACCGGCTGCTGGGCTTCTGGCCGGAGGATTTGTGGGCGGGCACCTTTCACAGCATCGGGGCGCGCCTCCTGCGGCGCCATGCCGCCCATTTAAACCGGCAAAGCAATTTCTCCATCCTGGATGAAGACGACAGCCGGGCCATGCTCAAAGACCTGGTGAAGCTGGGGGACAATGAGCGCATTCTGCTAATCAAGCGCGGCCTTTTGGCCTCGGTAATCAGCCATTGCCGCAATGCAGATCTCTCCATCGAAGATGTCCTGGAGGAGTTCTATCCCCAGTACCGGGAGTATGCCGGCTTGATCCGGCAGCTCTATGAGCAGTACCAGTCCCGCAAGGAGGCGGCCAACGCTTTTGATTTCGACGATCTGCTCTTGGGCTGGCTGGAGCTTTTCACCCGGGAGCCTTCCATTAGGGAGAGCTACCGCCGCCGCTTCAAGCACGTTCTGGTGGACGAATTCCAGGATACCAACCTGGTCCAGGGCCGGATTGTGGATCTCTTTGCCGGGGAGAGCTCCATCTGCGTGGTCGGCGACGATGCCCAGTCCATCTACGCTTTTCGTTTTGCCGAGATAGAGAATATTCTTTCTTTCCCCAAAAAATATCCCGGCTGCCTGGTGATCCGCATGGAGCAAAACTACCGGAGCACGCCGGAGATAGTGGCCCTGGCCGACTGCTCTATCTCGTTCAACCGCGGCCAGCTGCCCAAGAAGCTGTATTCCTGCCGGCGTTCCGGGGAGAAGCCCTGGGTGGTGGGGCTGCGCAGCGCGCTCCAGGAGGCCTGGTTCGTGGGGGAGAGGATCCAGGAACTGCAGCGCTCCGGGATTCCCCTGCGGGAGATCGCCGTCCTCTACCGCAGTTCTTACCTGGCCACAGAGCTGGAGCTGGAACTGGTCCGGCGGGGTATCCGCTACCGAACCTACGGAGGGCTGAAGTTTCTCCAGAAGGCCCATATCAAGGATGTCCTGGCCTTTTTAAAGGTGCTTTGCAATCCCCGGGATGAAGTGGCCTGGCGACGGATCGTTACTATGCAGCCGGGGATGGGGCCTGCCGGTTTTGAGAAGCTCTGGTCCTCCCTGAAGGAGGCTCCCGACCCGGTCCAGGCCGTGGTCCGGGGCGAGGTGGCCCCGTCGCGCCGCGTGGGGGGATGGGAGAACCTGCGCCGGATCCTGGCGGCGGCTTCCTCGGAAAGGGAGGTTCCCCGAACCATCGAGGCGCTGCTGCGGGAAGGCTACCAGGACATACTGCTGAAAAACTATCCCGACCAGTTTGAGGAGCGGCTGCGGGGAATTGAGCGCCTGGCCGCTTACGGAGCCCGCTTCGACTCCCTGGAGCCCTTCCTGGAGGCCCTCTCCCTGGAGGAGGTCCTCTTCATGGAGGCTACCGCCTCCGATGAAGAGCGGCGGGAGAGCGTCTGCCTCTCCACGGTGCACAGCGCCAAGGGGAAGGAGTGGGAAGCGGTTTTTATCATCGGCTTGAACGACGGGCATTTTCCCGGGCGCTGGCGCGACGAGGCGGAGCTGGAAGAGGAGCGGCGGCTTTTTTACGTGGCCGTAACCAGGACCAGACGCTACTTGTTCCTGATCACCTACTGGGACGACCGCCGGGCGTGGGGCGGCGCCGCCGTGGGGACTCCTTCCCTCTTTTTGCGGGAACTGCCCGCCAACTGCTACCAGATCTTTCCCGTCGGAGAGGGATACCTGTACTAAGGGAGGGAGCGGCATGGATGTGGAACCGGTGGTGGAGATGCTGGAGGCTTCGCCGTACTGGCGCCACCTGGGGATAAAGGTGCGCCGGCTGGAAGCCGGCTATTGCGAGCTCTACCTGCCCTTCAAGCCCGAATTAAAACAGGCGTCCGGCTTAATGCATGGCGGAGCCATCGCCTCGCTGCTGGATGCCGCCGGCGGGATGGCCTTGCTCAAGATGCTGGACCTGGAGAAGGAATCGATTACCACCGCGGAGCTGAAAGTAAACTACTTGAACCCCACAACCGCCGACCAGGAGGAAGTGGTGGCCCGGGGCCGGGCGGTCAAAAAGGGGAAGATGCTGGGCGTTAGTCTGGTGGAAATTGTGGACGCTTCGGGAACCCCGGTAGCCGTCGGCCTGGGCACTTATGCCATCATCGGCCCTTGGAGCGGACGGCCATAGGTGGACACCTGGGAAGCTGGTGTAGTATAATACCGTTAATTTTACAGCAATTATACTTAAATCCGGGAGGGGCGAGATGAAGCCACTGGTTATCTATGACACCACCTTGCGGGACGGAGCCCAGCGGGAGGGGATATCCCTTTCCGTCAAGGATAAATTGAGAATTGCCCAGAAGATGGATGAACTGGGAGTAAGCTATATCGAGGGAGGCTGGCCGGGGTCCAATCCCAAGGATCTGGAATTTTTCCGCCAGGCGGCCCGCCTCTCCCTGAGCAGCGCCCGCTTGTGCGCTTTTGGAAGCACCAGGCGCAGGGGAGTGGCCGTGGAAAAGGATAAAAACCTCCAGGCCTTGCTGGAGGCGGGGACCCCCACGGTAACCATCTTCGGCAAGAGTTCCGATTTCCAGGTCCTGGAGGCCATCGAGACCAGCCTGGAGGAGAACCTGAAGATGATCGGGGAGACGGTGGCCTACCTGAAATCCCAGGGCCGGGAGGTATTCTTCGATGCCGAGCACTTTTTCGACGGCTACAAGAGCAACCCGGATTATGCCCTGGCGGCCGTCAAAACCGCCGCCGAGGCCGGGGCCGATGTGGTGGTGCTCTGCGATACCAACGGGGGGCTGATGCCCTGGGAGCTGGAAGAAATCCTGAAGGAGGTGCGGAAAGCCGTCTCCGTTCCCCTGGGGATCCACGCCCACGACGACGTGGGGATGGCCGTGGCCAACAGCCTGGTGGCGGTGCGCTGCGGGGTCACCCAGATCCAGGGAACCATCAACGGCTACGGCGAGCGCTGCGGGAACGCCAACCTGTGCACCATTATCCCCAACCTGCAGCTAAAGATGGGGATTCCCGTGGTCAGCGAACAGCAGCTGGCGGGGTTGACCCAGCTCTCCCGCTTCGTGGCGGAGCTGGCCAATATTGTGCCCATGGAGCAGCAGCCCTACGTGGGCAAAAGCGCCTTTACCCACAAGGGGGGCATCCATGTGGATGCCGTTCACAAGAATCCGGCCACCTACGAGCATACGGATCCCAAGAAAGTAGGCAACCGCCGGCGCATCCTGGTCTCGGAGCTTTCCGGGCGGACCAATATCTCCCTGAAGGCCCGGGAGAACAACATCGCCCTGCTGCGGGACCATCCCGAAACCAGGCAGGTCCTGGAGCGCCTAAAGGAGATGGAATACCGGGGCTACCAGTTCGAGGGAGCAGAAGGCTCTTTCGACCTGCTGGTTCTGAAAACTTTGAACGCCTACCGGCCCCTTTTCCAGCTGGAAGGCTTCCGGGTTATCGTAGAGAAGCGGGATAGCGGCGAGATCTACTCCGAGGCCACCATCAAGGTGCGGGTGGGGGAACGGCAGGTTCATACCGCGGCGGAGGGTAACGGCCCGGTGAATGCCCTGGACAACGCCCTGCGCAAGGCCCTGGAGGAGATCTACCCGGCCTTGAAAAAGATCAAGCTGGTGGACTACAAGGTGCGCGTTCTCGACGGCAGGGACGGAACCGGCTCCCAGGTGCGGGTATTAATCGAGTCCCGGGACGACCGGAAGGCCTGGGGCACCGTGGGGGTATCGCCGAATATCATTGAAGCCAGCTGGGTGGCCCTGGTGGACAGCATCGAGTATGGACTCTTGTGCCGCAAGCTCCCGGAGTTGGAAAAAGGGAACGAAGCGCTCCAGCGCCTGCGGAAGGAATTTTTATAAAGAGCGGCGGCCCGGGCAAAGCTTATAAGGGAGGGTTTTCCCATTGTCCTTGGAGTCACTGCTGGGTAGGGCGACGGGAATCGGCAGCCTGCCCTATTCCCAGCCGGAAGCAGCCTTGAATTTAATCTTTTCCCGCCTGAAGCACGTGCCCCACTGGCCCCAGCTGCCGAAACGGGGCGACGATGAGGGCCTGGTGAACCAGTACCTGTCTCCCCTCCTCCAGGGGGGGCTCATCGAGGCCGGAGAAGGCTCCCCCTACTTTCGCACCGACTCCCCGGACTGGGACCGGCTGCTCTTGGAGTACCTGGAGGCGCTGGTGGCCCCGGAAGGGGGGGAAGACGGGGAGCGCTTTGCCTTTCCTCCCCGGGCGGCCGCCGGCTTCTATGCCTTTCTGGAGAGGGGCGAAGAGGATTTCCGGGGGGCCCTGGCGGTGAAGGGGCAGCTCAGCGGCCCGGTCACGGTCGGCTTCCAGGTGACCGATGCCCGGCGCAAGCCCGCTTTTTACAGCGATGAACTGCGGGAGGTTCTGGTCCACACCCTGGCAAAGCAGGCCCGCTGGCAGGCGGAGAGGCTGGCCCGCACCGGGCGTCCGGTCCTGATCTTTCTCGACGATCCCTCTATTTATCACTACGGCAGTTCTACCAGTGTGGGGCTGGGCCGGGAGGAGATCCAGGAGAGCTTGGGCCTGATTATGGGAGAGATCCGCGCGGCGGGAGCCCTGGTGGGGGTGCATTGCTGCGCCGGGGTGGACTGGTCGCTCCTCCTGGAGCTCTCCCCGGATGTGATCAGCTTTGACGCTTACGACTACCTGACCTCCCTGGCGGTTTACGGCGACCTGTTGAACTCTTTCTTGAAACAGGGGGGGGTCCTGGCCTGGGGGCTGGTCCCCACCAGCGAGGCGGTTTTGCAGGAGGACGGCTCCTCTCTTATGCGGCGCCTGCTGGAGGGGATGGAATTCCTGGCCCGCCGGGGGGTGGACCGGACCCTGCTGGGCCGGCGCCTGATGTTTACCCCCAGCTGCGGGACGGGCACCCTCTCCGAAGAGTTGGCCGGCCGCGTTTATGACCTGGTGGCGGCCTTGGCCGCAGAATATGCGCAGGAAGGGAACGGTTAGGCGAAGATGAAAGAGCTTGAGTTGAGCACCCTGCTGACGGAGCTCTCCCAGGCTCCGGGAGCATCGGGGTTCGAAGAGGAAGCGCTAGAGGTGGCCGCAGGCTACCTGCGGCCTTACGTGGACCGGATTGAGCGGGATCCCTTCGGGAACCTGGTGGCCTTTAAGAAGGGAGAGGCCCCGGAAGAAGGAAGAAAGTCCCTGGCCCTGGTGGCTCACATCGATGAGATCGGGGCCATGGTTACCAAGCTGGAACCGGGGGGCTTTCTTCGCTTCACCAGCGTCGGGGGGATCGATCCCCGGACCCTCTACAGCCTGCCGGTAATCGTCCACGGGAAAAACAGGCTGCGGGGGGTGATCGGCGCCAAGCCTCCCCACCTGCTTAGCCAGAAGGAGCTGGAAAAGGAGACCAGGCTGGAGGATCTCTTTATCGACCTGGGGATCCCCGAAGAGCAGGTGCAACAGCAGGTGCGGGTCGGCGATTACATAACCTTCGATCAAGCGGCCCAGTTGCTGGCCGGCGGGAGCTGCCTGGCCGGAAAGGCCCTGGACAACCGGGCCGGAGTGGCGGCCCTGGTGGTCTGCGCCCGGGAGTTGGAGCGGGTGCGGCACCAGGCCGATCTCTACCTGGTGGCCACGGTGCAGGAGGAGGTGGGCGTCCGGGGGGCGATTACCGCCGCCTACGGCCTGGCTCCCGATGCAGCGGTGGCCGTGGATGTCACCCACGGCGAGGCGCCGGGCATCAGCGGCGGCAAAGCCTTTGCCCTGGGCTCGGGCCCTGTGATCGCCATGGGCCCCAATATCCACCCCGCCCTGCTGCAGCAGCTCAAAAAGCTGGCCAAGGAATACCGGATTCCCCACCAGTTGGAGGCGGTGGCCGGCCCCACCTCCACCGACGCCCGGGCTTTCCAGATCGCCCGCCAGGGCATACCGTCGGCCCTGGTTTCCATACCCCTGCGCTACATGCACAGCGTGGTGGAGCTTTTAAACCTGGAGGACCTGCTCTGGACCGGCCGGCTGCTGGCCCTGCTGGCCCGGCATCTGGAATTTAATTTTGCTTGGGAGGAGGAAGCGCCTTGTACTTAGAAGAGCTGTCCAACCTCCCCGGGGTCTCGGGGGATGAAGGGCAGGTCCGGCAGGCCCTGCTGAAATACTTGCAGGAGCAGCCCGGGGAGGTCCGGGTGGATGCCCTGGGCAACGTGCTGGTCAGAAGAAAAGCTCCCCCCGGCGGGAAGCGGATCATGCTCACCGCCCATATGGACGAGGTGGGCCTGATGGTCACCTCCATCGAGAAGAGCGGCCACCTCCGCTTCGAGGCCGTGGGCATGCTGGATCCCCGAGTCTTGGTGGCCAAGGGGGTGCGGGTGGGCCGCGAAGGGATCCCCGGGGTGATCGGCTCCAAGGCCATCCACCTGCAGAAGCCCGATGAGCGCCGGAAGCCGTACCAGCTGGAACAGCTTTTTATCGATATCGGCGCCAAGAACAAGGAGGAGGCGGAGAAGCTGGTTTCGCCGGGGGATTACGTCTCCTTTGCCGGCACCTTTACCCCCCTGGGGGAGGGCTACTACCGGGGGAAGGCATTTGACGACCGGGCCGGCTGCTCCGTCCTGCTGGAACTGCTCCTGGAGTACCCCCACCTGGCTTTCGACGCCGCTTTTACCGTCCAGGAAGAGGTGGGCTCCCGGGGAGCGGCGGTGGCCGCCTATAGCCTGAATCCCGATAAGGCCGTCGTCCTGGAAGGCACCTCCGCCGCCGATATTCCGGGAACCGACCCCGAGGGGAGCGCCACCCGGCTGGGAGAAGGGCCGGCCATAACTTTCATGGACCAATCAGTAATTGCGGACCGGGGGCTGGTCCGGGAGTTAGTCCGGGCGGCGGAGGGGGCGGGCCTCCCCTACCAGTACCGGCGCTTTACCGGCGGGCAAACCGATGCCGGAGCCGTGAGCCTGGCCCGGGAAGGAGTTCCCTGCACCGTGGTCTCCGTCCCCTGCCGCTACATTCATTCCCCTCACTGCCTCCTCCAGGAGCGGGATTTAAAACTGACCGTCGACCTGATCAGGGCCTGGCTGGAGGGCTAGGCGGAGGGCGGCGGATTAAATAAAGGTGGAGATGATTATGGAAGCGCTCATAAAAAAACTGGTGGAAGCTTACGGGCCTTCGGGGGACGAAGCCCCTGTAAGGTCCCTGATCGAAGAAGAGATTCGGGGGGCGGTGGACCGGACCTGGACGGACAACCTGGGCAACCTGGTGGCCCTGCGGGAAGGCCCGGAGCCGCTGCTGATGCTTTCGGCCCACATGGACGAGATCGGGGTGGTGGTTACCCACATCGACGAGGAGGGCTTTCTGCGCCTGGCCCCCGTGGGCGGGGTCTCACCCCACCTGCTGGTAGGGCAGAGGCTGCGCTTCAAGGAGGGCTTCACCGGCACCGTCTACCACGAGAAGCTGAAAAGTCTTAAAGAGCTGGACTGGAGCAAGCTGTATCTGGATATCGGGGCCGTGGACGGTGCCTCCGCCCGGGAAAAAGTAGGCATCGGCGACGCTGCTTGCCTGGATCAGCCCTTTGCCGTCTGCGGAGGCCGCTACCTGGGCAAGGCCATGGATGACCGCATCGGCTGTGCCGTGCTGGTGGAGACGGCCCGCCGGCTGTCCCGGGAACTGCCCCAGGCCGTGGCCTTCGTTTTTTCCGTCCAGGAGGAGGTGGGCCTGCGGGGAGCCACCACGGCGGCTTATCAGCTGAAGCCCGGCTACGGCCTGGCCGTGGATGTGACCCGCGTAGGGGATACCCCCAAAGCGCCCTTGTCGGCGGTGGGCTTGGGCCGGGGGCCGGCGGTGAAAGTAAAGGACAGTTCCGTGATCACCCATCCCCTGGTCAGGAAGTTCATGATGGAGACGGCGGAAGAGAAGGAGATTCCCTTCCAGCTGGAGGTCCTGGAGCGGGGCGGGACCGACGCCGGGGCCATCCACCTCTCCCGGGAGGGAGTCCCCACCGGCGCCCTCTCCATTCCCTGCCGCTACATACATACTCCTTCGGAGATGGTAGATGCCGGGGATGTGCGCCATGCCGTGGAGTTGTTGACGGCTCTCTGCCTGAAGCCGTGGCCCCGGCAAAAAGTTCTTGACTAGGGAATTGGCTTTTGTTTACAATTATATTGGGACGGCAGCCTTCAGGCGCTGTACCGTTTGGCTGTTGGAGGGAAGTTTTGCGCCCCTCTGCTTGGAGCCTCGGGACCGGGACAGAGGTACAGACACAATAGGAAAACGAAGACAGGTACCTTCCTGGCGGCAGGCAGGTATTTTTATTTTTCAAGGGAGGTTGTTATGAAAAAGATCGGTGTTGTCGGCGCCGGCAACGTGGGGACAACCCTGGCCCTGGCCTTGCAGGAAAAGGGCTACCCCTTGCTGGGCTTCTGCTGCCGGACGGAGGAGTCCACCCGGCGGGCCGCCGGGCTGCTGGGCTGTCCTTCTTTCTCCCGGCAGCTCTCCCGCTTCCGGGAGGCGGATCTTATCTTCATCACTACTCCGGATCGCAGCATCGAACCCGTTTGTCGGCAGCTGGCCCGGGAGGGAGCTTTCCGCCGCGGGCAGATCGTGCTCCATACCAGCGGCGCCCACAGCTCCGCCATCCTGAAGGCGGCCCGGGAGGCGGGGGCTTACTGCCTCTCCATGCATCCCCTGCAAACTTTTCCCAGCGTGGAAGCCGGACGGCGCAACTTGCCAGGCTCTTATTTTACCCTGGAGGGGGACGAGGAGGCGCTGGCGGAAGGGATGCGGATGGTGGAGATGCTGGGCGGCATCCCCCTGACCATTCCCACTTCCATGAAGCCCCTTTACCATGCTGCTGCCTGCGTGGCCTGCAACTACTACATTACCCTGGTGGAGGTGGCCGTGGAGATGCTGGAGCACTCCGGGGTGCCCCGGGAGCAGGCGCTGCCCGCCTTGCTGCCCCTGCTCCAGGGAACCCTGGCCAACATCGCCCGGGTGGGGGTTCCGGGGGCCCTGACCGGTCCCATCGACCGGGGGGACCAGACCACCATCAAGGCCCACCTGGAGATATTGCAGCGGGAGATGCCCCGGGTGCTGGAGCTGTACCGGGTGATGGGGAGCTATACCGTGGAGGTGGCCCGGGCCAAGGGGACTTTGGAGGAGAAAGGAGGCCGGGAACTGCAGCAACTTTTAAAGGCAACGGAAACAGGGAACCAGTAATACCATCATTCCAGTGGGGGTGACTTGATGAGTGCAAAGGTGACCACGCTCAGCCTGCGGGAGATGAAGAAGCAGGGCGAGAAGATTACCATGCTGACGGCCTACGATTATCCCACGGCGGAGCTGGTGGATGAAGCCGGAGTGGATACCATCCTGGTGGGGGATTCCCTGGGCATGGTGGTCCTGGGCTACCAGGATACCCTGGCGGTTACCCTGGAGGATATGATTCACCACGGACGGGCGGTGGCGCGCGCTGCCAAAAGAGCAATGGTAATTATCGATCTACCTTTTATGACTTATCAAATTAGCAGGGAACAAGCTATGGCCAACGCCGGACGGGTGATTCAGGAGACGGGAGCCCAGGCGGTAAAACTGGAGGGGGGCGAGGAGATCGCCGAAGCCGTTCGGGGAATCACCGGCGCCGGGGTCCCGGTGCTGGGACATCTCGGCTTAACTCCCCAATCCGTGGGCCAGATGGGCGGTTTTAAGGTGCAGGGCAAGGACCTGGAGACGGCCCGCAAGCTGGTGCGCGATGCGCTGATCCTGGAGGAAGCGGGAGCCTTCGGGGTGGTCCTGGAGTGCGTGCCCTGGGCGGTAGCCAAGATCATCACGGAAAAGCTCTCCATTCCCACCATCGGCATCGGAGCCGGCAAGTACTGCGACGGCCAGGTGCTGGTTTACCACGATGTGATGGGGCTTTATACCGGGCACCGGCCCAAGTTTGTGAAGCAGTACGCCCGGGCCCGCCAGGAGATGATGAATGGAGTCGCGGCTTACATCCAGGAAGTGCAGCAGGGCGCTTTCCCCGGAGAGGAGCACAGCTTCGGGATGCCCGAGGCGGTGGTGGAAGAGTTGAAAAAGGTCCTCGGTTAAAAAGGGGGAACAGCTGTGGAAGTTGTCACTGCAATAGAAGAGTTGCGCCGGCGGATAAGGGAAGTGAAGGCCGGGGGGGCAAGCATCGGCTTCGTGCCCACCATGGGCTTCCTGCACCAGGGGCACCTCTCCCTGATGGAGCGAGCCCGCCGGGAAAATGATTTTCTGGTGATCAGCATCTTTGTCAATCCCCTTCAGTTTGGCCGGGGCGAGGACCTGGACCGCTATCCCCGGGACCGGGAGGGGGACCTGGCGAAGGCCCGCAAAGTAGGGTGCGACCTGGTCTTTTTTCCCGAGGAGAAGACTCTGTATCCGCCGGGCTTTACCACCTATGTCCAGGTAGAAGGGCTTTCTTCCGTCCTCTGCGGGGTCAGCCGCCCCACCCATTTCCGGGGGGTGGCGACGGTGGTGAACAAGCTGTTTAACCTGGTCCAGCCGGACCGGGCCTATTTCGGGCAGAAAGACGCCCAGCAGGCCATCTTGATCAAGAGGATGGTGGCAGACCTGAATATGAACCTGGAAGTGGTTGTCTGTCCCACCGTCCGGGAGGAAGACGGCCTGGCCATGAGTTCGCGCAACAACTACCTCACTCCCCAGGAGCGGCGGGCGGCCCCGGTCCTCTACCGGGCCCTAAAGGCCGGCGAGGAGCTGATCGCCGGGGGGGAGAGAAGTCCCCGGGCGGTTGTCCGGCGGATGGAGGAAGTGATTGCCGGTGAGCCCCTGGTCAAGAAAGTGGATTACCTGGTGGTGGTGGACGCGGAAAACCTGCAAGAGAAGGATCCCCTGGAGGGTTCCCTCCTGCTGGCGGGGGCCGTATATATCGGCAAAGCCCGGCTTATCGACAACATTATCGTTAACCTGGCATAGGATCTTAGGGGATCGATGCCGGGGAGTGCAATTGGTGGGCAGTTCCTAAGGGCACTGCCCACCAATTTTGACACTGGGAACCGGGTTGTGTTATACTGCAAAAAGCCTGTTCTTGATTCTTGGCAATATTCCCGCTAAAAGGAAGGAGGTGGTGAATTGTTCAATTCTGATCGGGAAAAGAAGAGGGAGATCTCCCTGAAACGAGCCCGGGAACTAAAAAAAACCATCGAGGATTACCGGAAGGCGGTGGGGAGCATACCCACCGGCTTTAAGCGCTGGCCGCAGATCCAGAAGAACCAGGAGCGCATTAAAGCCTATTTTGGAGCAGGAGATGAAGAGTGGTCCAACTGGCACTGGCACTTGCGGAACCGGATTACCAGCACCGAGGTTTTAAAGGACCTGCTCCCGCTGACGGAGCAGGAGTTGGAAGAGATCGAGCTTACCGGCTCCCGCTACCGCTGGGCGGTCTCGCCCTACTACCTCAGCTTGATCGATCCGGAAGATCCCGACGATCCCATTAAAAAACAGGCTCTCCCCTCCATCCTTGAATACCGGGACCCTTGCGGGGAGCTGGATCCCATGGCGGAAGAGTACACCTCCCCGGCACCGGCGGTAACCCGCCGCTATCCTGACCGGCTGATTATAAATGTAACCAATCTCTGTGCCATGTATTGCCGTCATTGTCAGCGCCGTAGAAATATTGGCGAAACAGACCATATCACCCCTCGGGAACAGATCGAGGCTGCTCTAAAGTATATTTCCGATAATGAAGAGATCCGCGATGTGCTCCTGACCGGCGGAGACGGCTTCATGTTAAGCAATAAGCGCATTGCCTGGCTGCTGAAAGAGCTGCAGCGGATTCCCCACGTGGAGATCGTCCGCTTTGGGACGCGCACCCCGGTAACCTTGCCTTACCGGATTGACGATGAACTGTGCGAGATTCTTACCCGGCACCTGCCTGTTTATGTCAATACCCAGTTCAACCATCCCCTGGAGGTTACCCCGGCGGCCCGGGAGGCCTGCCTGAAGCTGGCCCGGGCGGGGGTGGCTCTGGGCAACCAGGCCGTGCTTTTAAAAGGGATTAACAACGATCCTTTCGTGATGCGGAAGCTGAACCAGGAACTGCTCAAGATCATGGTCCGTCCGTACTATATCTTCCATGCCAAGAAAGTCCAGGGGACCTCCCATTTCCGGACCAGGGTGGAGGAAGGCATAGAAATTATGGAGAACCTGCGCGGTTTTACTTCCGGGCTGGCCGTGCCTACTTTTATTTTGAATGCCCCCGGAGGGTACGGCAAAACCCCTGTCTTGCCCGAGTATGTTATCGGCATGGGGAAAGATTACCTGACCATCAGGACCTGGGAAAAACGGGTCATGAACTATGAAAACAAGGAAGGGGAGGCGGACTAGCCCCAGAGAATGCAGCAGGCGACGCTGCCGCCCACGGAACAGGGAAGGATCCAGGGATGGAAGCCTGAAGCAAAGGGATGGAAGAGCTGATTTATCTTAATGCCCTGAACCGGATCTCCCTTTTGGGCCCGGTCCGGATCGCCGCCCTTACCGCTCATTTCGGGTCGGCCCGGGAAGCCTGGGAAGCTTCCCAGGAGGAGTTGTCCCGGCTGGCTCCCCTCAAGGGCGTGGAAGGAAAAGTGGCGGAGGAGCGGAAGACCATCGATCCGGAGCGGGAGTGGGAAAAGCTAATGGCGTCCGGCATTCGCGTTCTCTCCATCTCCAGCCCGGCCTATCCCTTCCTCTTAACCCAGATTTCCCGCCCGCCGGTCCTCCTATACTGCCGGGGCCCCCTGGAGGATCTGGACAACCCCGCTGTGGCTCTGGTGGGGAGCCGGCGCTGTACAGTGTACGGGAAAGAGTTGGCCTACCGGATCGCCCGGGACCTGGCTTCTGCGGGGGTAACGGTGGTTAGCGGGCTGGCCCTGGGCATCGATGCCGCCGCCCACCGGGGCGCCCTGGCGGCTTCCGGAAAGACCGTAGCCGTCCTGGGCTGCGGCCTCGACCGCTGCTACCCCTTCGAGAACAGGAGATTGATGGAGGAGATTATGGAGGCGGGGCTGGTGATCAGCGAATTTCCCCTGGGGGCCAAGCCGCTGCCCCAGCATTTTCCCCGCCGCAACCGGATTATTAGCGGGCTGGCCCTGGGGACGGTGGTGGTGGAGGCGACCTTGAAAAGCGGGGCCCTGATCACCGCCAATTATGCCCTGGAACAGAACCGGGAGGTGTTTGCTTTTCCCGGAAGCGTGAACAGCCCCTATAGCAAGGGGCCCCATGCCCTGATCAAGGAGGGGGCCAGGCTGGTGGAATCGGCGGAAGAGATTCTGGAGGAACTCTCCCTGGAGCCTCTTCCCGCGGAGGCGGCGGCAGCGGCCGGGGCGGCCGATCTCCTGCCCGAGGAGAAAGCCCTGCTGGAGAAGGTGCCCTACAGCCCCCGGCACGTGGACGAGATCCTTCGAGATTGCGGGCTGCCCCCGGAGCGGGTGGGAGCGCTGCTCACCAGCCTGGAGTTAAAGGGTTTTTTGCGGCAGATGCCCGGCAAATATTTTTACCGGGTTTAGATTATGCTAATATATCAACAGTGTTAACGGCATTTCAACGGGTCATAATGAAGGGGGCTAAGCATGAGTTACCTGGTTATCGTGGAATCGCCAACCAAGGCCCGCACCATCCGCCGGATGCTGGATCAGCGGCGGTATCGCGTCATGGCTTCCCAGGGGCATTTAATCGACCTGCCCAAGAGTCAGCTGGGAATCGACATCGAGAAGGGATTTGAGCCCCGCTATATTACCATCCGCGGGAAGGGCAGCATCCTGAAGGAGCTTAAAGAGGCGGGCAAGAAAGCCCAAAAGGTTTTTCTGGCCGCGGACCCGGACCGGGAGGGGGAGGCCATCTGCTGGCACCTGTGCCAGGCTCTCAACCTGGACGATTCCAGCCCCTGCCGGGTGGAGTTCTTTGAGATTACCGAGGCCGCCGTCAAAGAGGCCTTCAAAAACCCGCACCCCATCAACATGAACCGGGTGGAGGCCCAGCAGACCCGCCGCATCCTGGATCGCCTGGTGGGCTACCAGATCAGCCCCCTGCTATGGCGCAACCTGCGCAGCGGCCTCAGCGCCGGGCGGGTTCAATCGGTGGCCGTGCGCCTGATCTGCGACCGGGAGGAGGAGATCCGCTCTTTCGTCCCGGAGGAATACTGGACCCTGGAGGCGGAGTTTGCCGCCGGGGAAGAGGAAAGCAGCCGCTTTAGGGCGGAGCTGGATCGCTTCCGGAACAAGAAGATCAAGCTTTCCTCCAAGGAGGAGCTGGACCGGGTGGTGGAGGCCGTCGGCGGTGGTCCCTTCACCGTGGACCGGGTGGTGAAGAGCCGGCGGAAGCGGCAGCCCCTGCCGCCCTTCAATACCAGCAGCCTGCAGCAGGAGGCCTCCACGAAGCTGGGGTTTCCCAGCAGCAAGACCATGTCCCTGGCCCAGCAGCTTTACGAGGGGATCAAAATCGGCTCGGAGACGGTTGGCTTGATTACTTATATGCGCACGGATTCCCTGCGGGTCTCCGCCCAGGCCCAAGAGCAGGCTCGGGAGTATCTCCGGAGCCGGTTCGGGGAGGACTTCATCCCCCCGGCCCCTCCCGTTTACCGCTCCCGCCAGCGGACCCAGGAAGCCCACGAAGCCATTCGCCCCACATCGGTTTTCCGGGATCCCGAGTCGGTGCAGCCGTACCTTACCCGGGATCAACTGCGCCTTTACCAGTTGATCTGGACCCGCTTCATGGCCAGCCAGATGGCTCCCGCTCTTTATGACCAGGTCCGGGTCCAAATCGGCGCCCCGGGGGGATATTCCTTCAAGGCTACCGGCAGCATTCTGCTCTTTCCCGGCTTTCTTCTCTTTTACCGGGAGGAGGAGAAGGAGGGGGAGGCTCCTCTTCCTCCCCTGGAGGAGGGACAGGTGCTGAAGCTTTTGCAGTTGCACCCGGAGCAGCACTTTACCCAGCCCCCCCCGCGCTATACCGAGGCCTCCTTGATCAAGGTCCTGGAAGAGAAGGGGATCGGCCGACCCAGCACCTATGCGCCCATCATCCAGACCATCCAGGGGCGGGGGTACGTAAAGAAGGAGAAGAAGACCTTCCTTCCCACGGAGCTGGGCCAGGTGGTGGTAGACCTGCTGAAGAAATACTTCCCGGAAATTATCGATATCAGTTTTACCGCCCAGATGGAGCTTCAGCTGGACCAGATTGCTGAAGGGAAGCAGAAGCGGATCCAGGTCCTGGAACAATTTTATGACAACTTCAGCCGGCGGCTGGCCAAGGCCCAGGAGGAGATCCGCCGGATCGAACTGGCCGCCGAGGAGAGCGACGAGATCTGTCCCCAGTGCCAGAGGCGGCTGATCTATAAGCACGGGCGCTTCGGCAAATTCCTGGCCTGCCCCGGCTTCCCGGAGTGCCGCTACACCAAGAACCTGGTCAAGGAGACGGGGGTTCGCTGTCCCGTGGACGGGGGGATGCTGGTGGAGAGGCGCAGCCGGAAGGGACGGATCTTCTACGGCTGCAGCAATTTTCCCCAGTGCCGCTACACCCTCTGGAACAAGCCCTTGAACGAGCGGTGCCCCCTTTGCCAGCATCTGCTGGTGGAAGCGGGAGGCGAAAAGAAGCCGGTGAAGCGCTGTTCCAACAAGGAATGCTCCTACCGGGAGCAGATGGAGGTCAAGACCGTCGGGAGGGGAGGAAGATGAGCGACCTTTTGATTATCGGCGCCGGGCTGGCCGGCTCAGAAGCCGCCTGGCAGGCCGCCCGCTGCGGTCTTTCCGTGGAGCTGGTGGAGATGCGGCCGGAAAAAAGCACCCCGGCTCACCATACCGGGCTCTTTGCCGAGCTGGTCTGCAGCAATTCCTTGCGCGCCGCGGCCCTGACCAACGCCGTCGGCTTGTTAAAGGAAGAGATGCGGCGCCTGGACTCCCTGATCATCGATGCCGCCTACCGGCACCGCCTACCCGCCGGGGGAGCCCTGGCGGTGGATCGCCAGGCCTTTTCCCGGGAGATAACGGAGCGATTGAAGAGTCTCCCCCAGGTAACCGTTACCGTTGCCGAAGCCACGGAGATCCCCCGGCAGCGCCCGGCCATCGTGGCCACGGGCCCGCTGACCTCCCCGGCCCTGGCGGAGGCCATCAGAGCGCTGACGGGGGAGGAGTATCTCTATTTTTACGATGCGGCGGCTCCCATTGTAACCGCCGAATCCATCGATGAAAGCAAAACTTTCCTGGCTTCCCGCTACGGGAAGGGCAGCGACGATTACATTAACTGCCCCCTGAACGAGGAGGAGTACTACCGCTTCTGGAAGGAGTTGACCGAGGCCCAGGTCCACCAGGGCCACGAATTTGAGGAGAAGGAAAAGTATTTTGAAGGCTGCATGCCTGTGGAGGAACTGGCCCGCCGGGGGCGGGATACCCTTCGCTTTGGGCCCATGAAGCCGGTGGGGCTGGTGGATCCCCGGACCGGGCAACAGCCCTTTGCCGTGGTCCAGCTGCGCCGGGACAACAAGGAGGGAACCCTCTACAACCTGGTGGGCTTCCAGACCCGGTTGAAGTGGTCGGAGCAGGCGCGGGTCTTCCGGCTCATACCCGGCTTGGAGAGGGCCGAGTTTGTTCGCTACGGGGTGATGCACCGGAATACTTACCTGAACGGTCCCCGCTTGCTGGACGCTACTTTTCAGCTGCGGGACAAGCCCGGCCTCTTTTTTGCCGGCCAGATTTCCGGGGTAGAAGGCTACGTGGAATCGGCGGCCTCCGGCCTGGTGGCCGGCTTGAATGCCGCGGCCTGGTTCAAGAAGCATCCCCCCCTGGTCTTTCCCCCGGAGACGGCCCTGGGGGCCCTGGGGCACTACCTGGAGACCGCCTCCCCGGAAAATTTCCAGCCCATGAATATAAATTTCGGGCTGTTTCCGCCCGTCAAGCAGCGGGGGAAGCAGCGCAAAGAGGCCCTGGCCAAGCGTGCTTTAGAAAGTCTTGAACAATTTGAATTAAAAATCAAGGGATTGCTTGCATAACCTAGATTATTATGTTAATATGTTAGAGGGAATATCAAGATGATTGATTCGATAGAACGTTTTCTGACCTATCTGGAAGTGGAGAGAAATGCATCGCTTTATACCATCCAGAGCTACAGGAACGATGTGATGCAATTTGTATCGGGCTTAAACGAGAGCGGCACCCTTCTGGAGGAGGTCAACCACCGGGATCTCAGGCGCTTCCTGGCCTGGCTTAAATCCCGGGGGTATTCCCGCAGCTCAATTGCGCGCAAGCTTTCGGCGACGCGTTCTTTTTTGTGCTTTTTACATAGGGAAGGAGTTCTCCGCTGCGGGACTTGGTCCGCTGTCGCTACTCCCCGCCGGGAGAAGCCGCTGCCGCATTTTTTGTATTACAACGAAGTGCTGGCTCTCCTGGAGGCTCCCGACTGCGGCACGCCCTTGGGCTTCCGGGACCGCACCATCCTGGAGCTGATTTATGGGTGCGGGCTGCGGGTCAGCGAGGTGGCGGGGATGGGCCTGGATTCCTGCCAGCTGGAAGAGCGGCTGGTTAAGGTCAGGGGCAAGGGCGGCAAGGAGCGGATTGTTCCCATGGGCCGGGTGGCGGCCGGCTTTTTGGCCGAGTACCAGGAGCGGGTCCGGCCGCAGCTGCTGGCCGGCAATACGGAAGACCACGGCTTCCTGTTTGTGAACCGTTTTGGGGGGCCGTTGACCGACCGGGGCATCCGGCTGATGTTTCAGAAATATATCCGGCAAGTATGCCGTAGGGAGGGGATAAGCCCTCACTCCCTGCGACATTCTTTTGCCACCCACCTCCTTGACGGCGGCGCCGATTTGAGAGTAGTCCAGGAGCTCCTTGGTCACGTCAGCATCTCCACCACGCAGATCTACACTCACGT
>LFRQ01000005.1 GCA_001512835.1 Clostridia bacterium DTU022 | reverse complement strand
AGATCGCTTGCCTCCTGGCCCTGGAGGGGGCCGAACCCCTGGAGGATAACCCGGACCTGCTGCCCGTTTTTTACCGGCTGGGGGTACGCTGCATCTCGCTAACCTGGAACCACCGCAATCGCTTTGCCGACGGGGTCGGCGAAAGGGAATCCCGCGGAGGTTTGACCCGCCAGGGCCGCTGGATGGTCTCCGAGATGGCCAGGCAAAAGATAATTCTGGACCTGGCCCACATTTCCGAGCCCGGCTTTTTCGACGCCCTGGAGCTGGCCGGGAAACCTCCCCTGGTCTCTCATGCCAATGCCCGGGCTCTTTGCGACCATCCCCGCAACTTGTCTGACCGGCAGCTGAAGGAACTGGCCCGGAAAGGCGGGGTGGCCGCCCTCTCCTTTTATCCCCTCTTTATAACCGGATCGGAGCAGGCCACTCTTTCCCAGCTGGCGGATCACTTTGTGCACGTAGCCGGCGTAGCCGGGGTTGAGCACCTGGCCATCGGTTCCGATTTCGACGGGATCGAGCTTACCGTCGCCGGCTTGCCCGATGCTTCCGCCCACCCCGCTCTCCTGGAAGCCCTGGCGGAAAGGGGATTTAGTCGTGAAGAACTGGAGCTGATCGCCGGGGGCAATATACGCCGCCTGCTGCGAGAAAACCTGGCTTGAAAGGCTGCTGAAAGATGCGCGGTTACCCTCCCTCTGAAAAACGGGTTGATTTGCACCTGCATACCGATGCTTCCGACGGCGTTTACCCTCCGGCAGAGGTTATCAAGCTGGCCGCCCGGGCAGGCCTGAAGGCGGCGGCGGTTACCGATCACGACACCCTGGAGGGGATTCCCGAGGCTCTCCGCGCCGGGAAGGAGTGGAATATTGAAGTCGTCCCCGGGGTGGAGATCAGCGTCCTTTATCAAGGCGGGGAGTTTCACCTCCTGGGCTACTATCCCGCCAGGGGAGGGGAACTGGAAAAGGCCCTGCAATTTATGCGGGAAGAACGCTACCGGCGCATGCAGTTAATGCTGGACCGCTTGCGGGACCTGGAGATCCGGGTCTCTTGGGAAGAGGTGCTCTCCGCTGCCGGGAAAGCGGCTCCGGGGAGGCTGCACCTGGCCCGGGTGCTGGTTAAAAAGGGCTACTGCCCCAGCACCGAGGAGGCTTTCCAGCGCTTCCTGGATCGGGGGAGGCCCGCATACGTCCCCCGGGAAACCCTCTCTGCCGCCCAGGCGCTGCGCCTGCTCCTGAAAGACGGCGCCGTCCCCGTCCTGGCCCATCCCGGCGAGAAGGGGAAGACCGTTTTGCGCAACCTGGTCCGGATGGGACTGCGCGGGGTAGAGGTCTACCATCCCGATCACCATGCCGGGCTTCAGGAATTTTACCGGGGACAAGCCCTGGATCTGGGGCTGTTTATAACGGGCGGGTCCGACTTCCATGGGGATTTTCAAACGGGTTTCCGGGAGCCGGGCAGCATCTCCGTCCCCTACCGCTGCCTGGAACAGCTGAAGCGGGTCGTCCGGCGGATATAAGGCAGGCCTTTTCTAAAGATACTTTAAATGATAGAATAGGTTTCAGCAGTATTTTTTTGGAGGGAGGCAGTCCTTTTTG
>LFRQ01000116.1:33860-35232 GCA_001512835.1 Clostridia bacterium DTU022 | reverse complement strand
AAATATATGGCAAAAAACAGAGGAAATCTTGGGAGGAGGTTAGGAAAAATGGGCAACCGCTGTGAGTTCTGGAAAGAGTACGATTCTGTTGCCGGTGTAGTGAGCTACTGCGAGCTGGCAGCCTTCAACCGCCCCGTCAACCCGGATTTTCTGGCCAAGATTGGCTGCACAGCAGAAAAGCGCAAGGAATGCCTGGGCACCATGGAGTTGAATATCGGCTGGGGAACTGTTCCCGGAGTAGCGGAGGCCCCTCCGGCGCCGCAGCCCGCACCGGCCCCGGCAGCTCCCGTGCTGGCCTGCGACCCCCCGCCGATGGTCGCCAGCACAGCCGTGGAATCGGCCAGGAAGAAAGCGGCCACCAAGGCCCCGTCCTTACAGCTCCTGGCTATTCTGGCCGGCGCCTATATCGCCCTGGGGGCCATCATGTATACCATCGTGACCAACGACCTGTCCGCCCACTTGGGCGACGGGCTCTCCCGCCTGATCGGGGGAATGTCCTTCTCCCTGGGGCTGATCCTGGTTATCCTGGGAGGCGCCGAGCTCTTCACCGGCAACAACCTGCTGGTAACGGGCCTGCTGGAACGCAAGGTAACCTGGAAGCAGGTAGCCAACAACTGGACCTGGGTCTACATCTTCAACTTTGTCGGCTCTCTTCTGGTGGTCCTGCTCTTTTTCTACTCGGGAATTTGGAAGGCCAACAACGCAGCCATCGGCATGCGGGCGGTGAACATCGCCTATCTTAAGGCCACTTTGAGCTGGTCGGAAGCCTTCTTCAGGGGCATTATGTGCAACTGGCTGGTCTGCCTGGCAGTGTGGCTCTCCATGGCGGCCAAAGACGGCATCAGCAAGATCCTGGGGATCATGATCCCCATTACCGCCTTCGTCGCCGCCGGCTTCGAGCACTCCATCGCCAACATGTATTTCATCCCCATGGGCATTGTGCTCAGCCAGAGCCCGGTACTCCAGCCGGCTCTCGATGCCGCCGTTTTGCAAGGATTAACGGTCTCCAATTTCTTCCTGAACAACCTGATCCCCGTCACCCTGGGCAACATCGTAGGGGGCGCCATCTTCGTGGGAGTAGCCTACTGGAGCGCCTATCTCCGGCCTGCTTCATCGAAAATGGCCAACGGGAGAATAACAAAATGAAGGAGGGTTGCCCGTGGAGAAAACAGTTAAGTGCCGTTACTGGAAAGAATATCAGGGCCTTAACGGCTGGGTAATGTTCTGCAGTGCCGGAGCCTACGCCAAGAAGTTGACCATAGCGGAAGCGGAAAGCCTGGGCTGCACTGCGGAACAGCGGGAAATTTGCGAGAAAATAATGCTGGGCCACGCGGGGTTTGGTCTGCTGCCGGAGATCGTGGCCGACCGGCCG
>LFRQ01000116.1:621-33803 GCA_001512835.1 Clostridia bacterium DTU022 | reverse complement strand
CGGAACCGGAGCAACCGTTTAACGCACAGCGAAATAAATATACCCTGATTTTAAAAATCAGGGTATATTTTTTATTTTGGCAAAATAAAGGATTTGCCTACAGCGTTACAGAATTAACAACTGACGTAAGTTTCTTGACCGGGAGTTGGCAAAATGTATATCAGCAAATTTGTGGCCCCGGAAATTATTTTCGGCATGGGCTCCCTGAATCAAGTTGGCGAGTGCTGCCTGCGCCTGGGGGCTTCCCGGGTTTTCTTCGTCGCCGATTGCGGCGTTATCCAGTACAAGTGGGTGGAGAAGACCCTCCCCTTCCTGGCCCGGTGCGGCTTGAAATACCAGGTCTGGTCCGATTTCTCCTCCAATCCCCGGGATTACGAGGTAGAAGAAGGAGCCCTGCTCTACAATAAAACCGGCTGCGACGCCGTGGTCGCCTTCGGGGGCGGCAGTGCCATCGACGCCGCCAAGGCCGTAGCCACCCTGGCCACCAATGGAGGCCAGATCAGGGATTACGAAGGGATCGATTTAATCCAAAAGCCCCTGCCTCCGCTAATCGTGATCCCTTCCACAGCGGGTTCCGGTTCCGAGGTTTCCCAGTTCAGCATTATTGCCGACAGCCAGCGCAAAATCAAGATGACCATTATCTCCAAGTCCCTGGTCCCGGATATCGATATCTGCGACCCGCTGGTCCTCTCCACCATCAACAGCCGGGTAACGGCCCACACGGGGATGGAAGCCTTGAGCCACGCCGTGGAGGCCTACCTCTCCCTGGCGGCCACGGATATCACCGACTTGCACGCCCTGCACGCCATCAAGTTGATTGCCGGCAACCTGCGCGCCTCGGTAGCCAGCCAGGTCAACGAGGCGGCCAAGGTGGCCATGGCCACCGCCAGCCTTCATGCCGGCCTGGCCTTCTCCAACGCCGCCTTGGGCCTGGCCCATGCCATGACCCACCAGGTGGGGGGGCTGCTGGATCTGCCCATCGGCGAGATCAGCGCCGTGCTCCTCCCCCACGTGATGCGCTTCAACATGATCGCCGCCCTGGACAAATATGCGGCCATCGCCCGGGCCATGGGCGCCAAGATCGACAACCTGACTCCCCGGGAGGCCGCAGAAAAAGCCATCGACATGGTGGTGGAGCTGGCCCGGGACGTGGGGATCCCCCGGGGCTTAGGTGAACTAAACCTGCCGGAGGAGGTCATTCCCGAGCTGAGCCGCAACGCCATCAAGGATGCCTGCTTCATCACCAACCCCCGGGATGCCGACGTGGAGGATATCATTAGAATATTCAAGGCCGCCCTTTAAGGAGGGTTAACCGGGCATGATCATCAAGAACAAGAGCATCTTAATCGAAAAACTAACGGGGGTGCACAGCTCCAAGAAATCCTATTACGTGGAGCTGAAGCAGAAGATTAAGGAGACCACCAAGCGGAACACCCAGCTGGACATTATCAACCAGCTGGCCAAGAGCATCGGCGTCGACATGTCCCCCCGGGAGATCGTGGAGAACATGATCCCGAAGCTGCAAACCCTGGTCCGCTTCGACCGGCTGGGGCTGTACGTGGTGGAAGAGAACAAGCTGGTCAGCCGGGGGCACTTCCTGGCGGACAACAAGAACAGCAGCGGCTACACCGCCCTGGATTCTCCCCTGGAAATTCCCCTCTTCCTGCCCAAGCAGAAGGAGTTGAACCGGAGCATCTGGCAGCTGCTGCGGGAGAAGAAGCCCCTTCTCTTCCAGAACGTAAGCCACCCCATCTCCCAGCTGGCGGTCAAGGAACAAAAGAGATACGCCTCCGTGCTCCTGATCCCCCTCCTGGTCAAGGAAAAGGTGATCGGGGTGCTGGAAATTGCCGGCACAAAGCCTTTCAACGAAGACGACCTCCCCTTCCTGGAGCAGGTGGCGGATCAACTGGCCGTCTGCCTGGAGAACGTGCGCCTCTACCACGAGGTCTGGAGGCACAAGCAGGAATGGGAGATAACCTTCTCCGCGGTGACGGACCTGCTGGTCTTTATTGACAAAAACTGCGAAATCCGGCGCCTGAACAAGTCGGCCATCGACTTTTTCACCCTTCCCGAGAAGAAATTGCTGGGCCGCAAATGCTATCATCTCTTCTTCGGCCGCGACACCAAGTGCAACCCCTGCCTGGCGGACCAGGTGCTGCAGACGGGGAAGACGGCCTACCAGCAGTGCCGCACCCGCTTCAACCGGGTCCTGGATATCTTCGCCTATCCCGCCTACACGGAGAAGGAGGAGCCGTACGGGGTTACCTATTATGCCAAGGATGTCACCCGCTTTGTGGACTCCATCAAGTTCGTCTCCCTGGGCGAGATGTCGGCGGGGGTGGCCCACGAACTGAACAGCCCCCTGACGGCTATTGTGGGAAACGCCCAGCTGCTGCTGCGGGAAACCCCCCCCTCGGATCCCCATTACCAGTTGATCAAGGACATTAACAACTGCGGCATGCGCTGCCAGCGGATCATCCAAAACCTGCTGACCTTCTCCCGCCAGGAGGAGTACACTTTTGAGCCGGTGCAGATCAACGACGTGGTGGAAAGCGCCTTGAGCCTGATCCAGTACCAGGTGGAGAAGAGCAAGATCAAGCTGACCCGCCGCCTGCAGCCGGATCTGCCCCCCATCCTGGGGAACGCCCACAGCCTGGAGCAGATCCTGATCAACCTGCTGCTGAATGCCAAAGACGCCGTGGAACAGAAGGAGAACGCCGAGATCTCCATCGCCACCATGATTCGCCCGGAAAACTTTATTACCGTGGAGGTCAGGGACAACGGCTGCGGCATCGAACCCGGCCATATACCCCATATTTTCGACCCCTTCTATACCACCAAAAAGGTGGGGAAGGGAACGGGCCTGGGTCTCTCCGTCAGCCTGGGCATCGCCCAATCCCACGGGGGGATTATCGACGTGGAGAGCAGCCCCGGGGAAGGCAGCTGCTTCAGCCTGATCCTCCCCATCAACAAGGATAATCATCATGAAGATGATGATAAAGAAACAGAGAAATAAGCTGGAGTTGAATGACCATGACCCACAAGCCCTGTTTTCTAATTGTCGATGACGAGCAGGAGGTGTGCAACTTTTTCGGCTACCTGCTCCGGAAAAAAGGCTACCAGGCCCTCAGCGCCAATACCGGCAGCGAAGCCCTGGCCCTGCTGAAAAAACACCGCTTCAATGTGGCCCTGGTGGACCTGATGCTCCCGGACAGCGACGGCCTGACCATCCTGAAGGAGATCAAGAAAGAGCAGCCCCAGTGCGAGGTGATCATCATTACCGGCTACTCCACGGTGAAATCCGCCGTGGAGGCCATTCAGCTGGGAGCTTACGACTACCTGGAGAAGCCCTTCGTGGACATCGATGAAATGGAGAAGCTCATCGACCGGGCCTTAAACATCCGGCTGGAGCAGGAGCGGATGGCTGAAATCCACCGCCAGTACGGCTTCATCGTGGGGAAGAACCAGAAGATGCTCAACCTCCTGGCGGCGGCCCAGAAAATAGCCAAAAAGAATATTACCGTCCTGATCCAGGGGGAAACGGGAACCGGCAAGGAGGTCCTGGCCCGGTACATCCATGCCGTGAGCCACCGCAGCGACCGGCCTTTCCTGGCCTTTAACTGCGGCGCCTTTACTGAAACTCTCCTGGAGAGCGAGCTCTTCGGCCACGAAAAAGGGGCCTTTACCGGGGCTACCGGGAGGAAAAGAGGGATTTTCGAGCTGGCCCACCGGGGAACCCTCTTCCTGGATGAAATCGACTCCGCCAGCCCGGCCATCCAGATCAAGCTGCTGCGCATCCTGGAAACGGGAGAGTTTTTGAGGGTGGGGGGCGAAGAGCTGGTCAAGGTGGATGTGCGCATCATTACCGCCACCAATACCGACCTGGCCTCCCAGGTGGAGGCGCACAAATTCAGGGAAGACCTCTTCTACCGGCTGGACGTGGCCTCCCTGACCATCCCGCCCCTGCGGGAGCGGAAGGAGGACATCCCCCTCCTGGTCAACTACTTCCTGGAGCGGGAAACAGTGGAGAAAGGCCTGCCCGCCAAGAGAATGGACGCTGAGGCCATGGAGCTGCTCTTGAAACACCCCTGGCCCGGGAACATTCGGGAACTGGCCAATACCATCGCCCAGGCGGTAGTCTTCAGCAAAGGCCCGGTCATTTATGTCAGCGATCTTCCCCCCCGCATCCGGCGGGAGGAAGCCGTAGAGGCGTCCAAAAAAGAGGAGCCCGCCGCCGCCAAGCCGGCGGTTCTGATCCCCTCGGATCACCCGGAGAAGGAAAAACTGGCCGAACTGCTCCAGCAGTTCGAAGAACTGCTCCTGGAGAAGCTGGAGATAAAAAAGGGCTTTGACCTGAAGACCTTGCAGGAAAGCCTCAAGGGGTGGGTGGATCGCTTAAGCAGCCAAATCATCGCCAAGGCCCTGGAGGCCACCTACGACAACCAGACCAAGGCTGCCCGGCTGCTTCACATTACGCCCCGGGCCTTGCGCTACTCCAGGCAGGAAAAAAAATCTGCTCCAGAATAAGAAGGGAAGCTCCGCCGCCGGGATGGCCTATCCTCCGGCGCGGGGAGGGGATGGAAGTCCGCCCTGCGAGGCCGCGGGCCGGGCTTATTCTCCCTTTAGGGCGGCGATGGCCCGGCGGGCCAGCAAGTCGCACCGGTTGTTATAGGGATTGTCTCCGTGCCCTTTTACCTTCAGCCATTCAACCTGGTGCCCCTTGGCCAGGAACCGCAGCTCCCTCCAGAGGTCCTGGTTCTCCACCGGCTTGCCCGCCACCGTCTTCCAGCCGTTGCGCTCCCAGCGGTCCAGCCAGCCCTGCCGGAAAGCGTTGATCAGATAAGCGCTGTCGCTGAAGAGCCTGATCCGGCAGGGCTGCTCCAGGGATTGCAGCGCCTTCACGGCCGCCAGCAGCTCCATGCGCTGATTGGTGGTATGTGCCTCCCCGCCGCTGATCTCCCGCTCCCGGCCGTCGGCGTCGATAATCACCGCCGCCCAGCCCCCGGGCCCCGGGTTCCCCGAACAAGCCCCGTCCGTATAGATCTCTACCTGCCGGCTTTCCTTCACTCTTCCCCGCCTCCATAAAGTCGTTCCAGCTCTTGCAGGACCCGGCCCAGTTCCTCAATTTTGCTTCCGTAGCCGGCCCAGTCTCCCTCTCTTTGGCGCTCCAGGGCTTCTTCGAAAAGCTGCCGGGAGCGTCTTGCCAGGGAGGCCATCTGGGAATCTCCTTCTCCCGGCCCGGGCTCTTCCGGCACCCCCGGGGAGGAGGGGTCCGGCTCGCCGGGTTTAAGGGGCCCTTCCCCCCCAAACAAGCGGGCCAGGGCCTGCTCCAGGCTCTCTTCCATCACCACCGTCTCCCCGTGGACCACGATAACCCGGGAGAGCTGCGGGACACCCCCTCCTTCGGACTCCAGGAAAATCGGCTCCACGTAAAGGACGGAGTCGTTAATGGGCAGCACCAGCAGATTGCCCCTGATCACTCGGGAACCGTGCTGGTCCCACAGGGTCAGTTGCTCGGTAATCACCGTATCCTGGTTGATCAGGTTTTTGATCTGCCGCGGGCCGAAGGTGATCCGGCCTTTGGGGAAAAGGAAAAGCTCCCCTTTTCCGTAGTTGGCTCCGTCGCAGCGGGCGACCATCCAGGCAATCATGTTATCCCTGCGGGCCGGGGTAAAGGGGAGAATCAGAACAAACTCCGGTTTTTCATAGCCGGGCAGCTGCAGGATGGTGTAGTAGGGTTCCATGGGCTGTTCGTCATTTTCCAAGGGAATGTTCCAGAGGTCTTCCGAAGTATAGACAATATTGGGATCCGTAGAATGATAGAGGGTTAGCCGGCGGGACTGAATGTTAAACAGCCCCTCCGGATAGCGCAGGTGCTGGACCAGGCCTTCCGGCATCTCTTCCCGGGGGCGGAAAAGATCCGGGAAGATGCGGCGGTAGGTTTCCGCCAGGGGATCTTCAGGATCCATCAGGTAGAAGTCAACGCTGCCGTGGTAGGCATCCACCACTGCCTTGACGGAATTGCGAATATAGTTGATCCGCCCCAGGGGAGCAGAATAGGGGTAGCGATCAGTAACGGCATAAGCATCCTGGATCCAGAAGAGGCGCCCCTGGCTGAGGACAATGTAGGGATCTTCGTCGTATTGCAAAAAGGGAGCCAGCTTGGTAATCCGGGTCTTGATCTGCCGGTCGAACATGATCCGGCTCTCCCCCGTCAGCTCCCCGGAGATCAGGATCCGGTAATCGCCGAACTTCAGGGCAAAAAGGAGCCGGCGCCAAAGGGAGTTGAGGGGAATGCCGCCCTTCCCCTGGTACGTGGTATAGACGTTTTCGCCATCGGTGGTGCCGTAGTGGAATTCCCGGGTCCTGGTCTTGACGATCACATAATCGCCGGTGATTTCCCCATAGTAGATGGAGGGCTCCTCTATCTCCATGCCCTCGACAGCCGTTACCGGAACATCTTGAACGAAGTAGATGGGATTCCCGCTGGAGGTTACTTCGGTCACCGGGCTGACGGCAATCCCGTAGCCGTGGGTGTATTGGAGGTGCATATTTACCCAGGTCTGGGCTTGAGAGGAGAGGAGGCTTTTGTCCAGTTCCCGGGCGGAAAGCATCACCTGGCGATAATCTTCCCCGACCTGGTAGCGATCCACATCTACGTCTACAAAGCGGTAATACTGGCGCAGGGCTTGCAGTTGGTTTAGGGTAGTGAGCAAGGGGCGGTAATCCCAGAGGCGCACGTTGTTCATGGTCCCCGGGTTTTCCTGCAGGTCAGCCCAGGAGAGCTCGCCGGCAGCGGCGAACTGGCGGGTGCTGAACCGGTCCAGGCCGTAAGCCCGGCGGGTAAAGGTGATATTATGGGCAATATATTCCTTTTCGTAGGCAAATTCGCTGGGATCCACCATCAGCTTCTGCACGGCCCCGGGCAGGATCCCCCCCAGGAGGGAGGCCCCAACTATGGCCAGCACGCCGTAGAGAAGAAGGCGCGGGCGCCTCAGGAAGGCGTTAACCAGGAAGGCCGCGGCGACCAGCGCCGCCAGCACCATTAAAACATTTAAAACGGGGACCCTGACGTGGACGTCGGTATAGCCGGCGCCGAAAAGGTATTCCTTCTCCCCCTTGGAAAGAAGGAGTTCCAGCTGTTGAAGGCGGTACCCCCAGGCCTTAAGCCCCAGGATGCCGGCCAGCAGCGCCGAAACATGCCCCAGGCCGACGGAGGGGATGTAGACCAGGCGCTGCCCCAGCCGGGTGGGAGGGTTTAAAATCAAATAGATCAGCCCCACCAGGATCAGGGGGACCGCCAGGGCTATCATCAGGTAGCCGTAAAGAAAGCGGTAAAAGGGAAGTTTAAAGACATAAAGGGAGAGATCGTTATGGAAAATCGGATCCGCCTGTTGAAAAGGGGTGGCGTGGATAAACTGGAGCAGATCCATCCAGTGTTCGGGAGTATAAAGGGAAAGGAGAAAGGAGAGGACCAGGGCGACGACCAGATAAATCTTGTTTAAGCGCCGGGGCACAAGAAAACGCATGAAGCCGCCGGCCATCAGCTTTTCCCTAAGGGAGAGGTTGGGGAAGCGGCGGATCTCTCGGCGGGTTGCCAGCAGGTTGATCCACAGGAAGGCAAATAAAAAAAGCCAGCATGCCAGAAAAATTCCCCCGCGGGCCATTAGGCGGGTCCAGTAGACGCCTTCCGCCTCCAGCTCCTGGAACCACATCAGATCGACCAGCATATTGATGCCGGCCGCCACAATTAACAGTCCCAGAACGATGGCGGCAATCCAGCCGATGATTTTTCGGTTCACTTAACTGGCCACTCCTCTCCGGCAGCTTATTATTTGAACAGCCTGTTATAGCTTTAATTGTAACTTAACGGCCGGGCGGCTGTCAAAGAAAACCAAGGCTCCCTCCCGGAACAGCTATTCCGGGCCCTTTTTCGGCGGCCCCGGGACGGCCGGCAGGATTAAAGACTGCCCGTTGCGAATATGGCTAGGATATTAAAGGAGGAGATATGGATGAGCCTTATTCGTTCGCCGGAACTGGCCCCGGAAGGAGAAGAGCGGATCAACTGGGTCGCCCGGCACATGCCGGTCCTGCAGGAACTGGAACGAACCTTGGCCCCCCGGCAGCCCTTCCGGGGGTTAAGGATAGCTATCTGCCTGCACCTGGAGGCCAAAACCGCTTACCTGGCCAAAGTTTTGCAGCGTTGCGGCGCCGAGGTTGCCATTACCGCCAGCAACCCCCTTTCCACCCAGGATGCCGTGGCCGCCGCCCTGGCCGCTTCCGGCATCGAGGTTTTCGCCTGGCACGGAGCCACCGGGGAAGAATACTGGGAACACCTGCGCCGGACCGCCGCCACGGCGCCCCACCTGGTTATCGACGACGGCGGCGACCTGATCACCCTGCTGCACCGGGAGTTCCCGGAGCTTCTGGCGGGAATTCGCGGGGGGGCCGAGGAGACCACCACGGGCCTGCTGCGCCTGCGCGCCCTGGCCCGGGAAGGGCGGCTGGCCTTTCCCGTCATCGCCGTCAACGACGCCCACTGCAAGTACCTCTTCGACAACCGCTACGGTACCGGGCAGTCCGTCTGGGACGGCATCATGCGGACCACCAACCTGCTTATCTCCGGAAAGATGGTGGTGGTAGCCGGGTTCGGCTGGTGCGGCCGGGGAATAGCCCAGCGCGCCCGTGGCCTGGGCGCCCGGGTTATCGTCACGGAGGTGGAACCCGTGCGCGCCCTGGAGGCGGCCATGGAGGGCTTCGAGGTTATGCCCATGGAGGAGGCCGCCTCCCGGGGGGATATCCTGGTCACCGCCACAGGCTGCGCCCAGGTTATCCGGGAAGAACACCTGGCCCGGCTCAAGGACGGCGCCCTCCTGGCCAACGCCGGCCACTTCGACGTGGAAATTGACAAGCAGGCCCTGGCCCGGCTGGCCCGGCCCACGGGGCGGCCCCGCCGCAACATCGAGGAGTACACCTTCCCCGAGGGGAAAAAAGTATTTCTCCTGGCCGAGGGCCGCCTGGTCAACCTGGCCGCCGGGGACGGCCACCCGGCGGAGATCATGGACCTCTCCTTCGCCTTGCAGTTGCTGGCCCTGGATTACCTGCGCCGCCAGGAGCAGCCCCTGCCCCGGGAGGTGCTCCCCCTCCCCCGGGAGCTGGACCGGCAGGTAGCCTCCTTGAAGCTGCACTCCCTGGGGGTGAAGATCGACCGCCTCACCCCCCAACAGGAACGCTATTTAAATAATACCTAAACATAAATCAGGGGGACGGTTCTCCTGATATAGGTCATTGCATATACCACAGGGACAGTTCTTGTGATATATTTCGGGCCCATCTGGGGACGGTGCCTGTTTTACATTTTCGGCTCAGGAGTCAAAAAAGAAAAGCTTCCCATATAAGAGGAAGAGTCCTCCCAATCATATGTTGCCCAATGCAAAAAGGGACGGTGGCAAAACGAAAACCGTCCCCATTGCATTTTGAAACAGGGACGGTCCTGCACAGAAAGAAGTTTCCGGATGGCCGGCGCGCTGACGGGCCTCCTTCCCGGAAAGGGGCCCTGGAAACCGCCTGGACAGCCGGGGGGGCAGGGTCAATAAACGGTAATCAGGTCCTTGAGGTTGTTGAAGATGCCTTCCCCGATGCCGCTGACATTCATGAGTTCCCTTATATCCCGGAAGTAGCCGTGCTCCTCCCGGTAGCTTATGATCTGGCGGGCCCTGGCCTCTCCAATGCCGGGAAGCCGGACCAGTTCTTCCACGCCGGCCCGGTTGATGTTGATCTTGGCCTCCGCCTGACCGGAGGTCTCGCCGCAGCGGGGAATGATCACCTGTTCCCCGTCAAAAAGGGGGCGGGCCAGGTTCACGGTCTCCTGGTCGGCATCCTCCAGGAAGCCGCCGGCCAGATGGATCAGCTCATGCAAGCGGGTGTCCGGCGGGACCCGGTAAACGCCGGGGTTAAGCACCGCCCCCACCAGGTGGACAGTGATCAACTCCGGGGCTTCATTTGCCTCCGGCGGCGCTCCCTCCACCTCCAGGAGCACCTCCCCGGAGGGGGCTCTTTGCAGCAAGCGCTACGCCCCGCCGACCAGCACCAGCCCGGCCAGAATGCAGAGAATTACCTTCTCCCGAAGAGTAAAGGCCGCCCCCATTTCGGGTTCCTTGCTTTATTTCTCCTCTCCGCTTTTGTTGGCCAGGTTAATTCCCATGACGTTAACGTTGATCGCCGCTACCTGGAGACCCGTGGTCTCCTCCACCGTTTTCCGCACCGCCTGCTTTAACTGCTTGGCGGTATCCATGATTTTGACGCCGTATTCCACGATCACGTTCAGGTCAATGCGCACTTTCCTGTCTTCCAGGTAAACCTTGATCCCCTTGGCAAAGTCCTTCCGCCCCAGCATTTCGGTAATCCCGCCCACGATGCCGCCGCTCATGCCGGCGATCCCGGGGACCTCGCTGGCGGCAATGCCGGCCAGGATGGCGATCACCTCCGTGGAGATGCGCACGCTGTCGGCTTCGCTATCGTTGGCCTGTTGAACCACCATCGTTTCATCGTTTTTTTTCTCTTTTTCTTCCATGTCCATTCTCCTTTGCTTGGTAATAAATAAACCCTTGCCCAAGTGATCTGCGTCCAGGCCGGGTTTTCTACTAAAATCTGGTTGTCCGATAATTAAATTATAGGCTTGCCAGAAGATGGTGTCAAGAAATTTTTCCTGGGCCTTTTCAGCCTGTGATATTGTCATCCTGTAAGGGGACTGAAAGAAGCGACCTTTTTTCAGTCCAAATCAAGCATTTTGGGTGACCTCTTCACCGGCCGCTGACAGAAATTTTCCCCGGCCGGGGCAGCGTGTCAGGCAGAGCAGATCCGCCACCCCGCCAAAAACCCCCCTGGCCGCCGGCAGCCAGGCTTGCCTGCTGCCGGGGAGGCGAAGGGGGGTGAAGGGCAAAAAGCGGGGAGCTTGAGCATCCCTCGCCGGACTTCTATTTTCGGGCATGTACAACACCGGCATAGGGGCGCGGGAGCCAAAGCGGCACTAGCCGATAACCAGGTTCACCAGCTTGCCGGGGACGGCCACGGCCCGCCGGATCTCTTTCCCCTGCAGCAGTTCGCCAATCCGCTGGTGCCCCCGGGCCAACTCCACCAGTTCTTCCTGGCTGCAATCCACGGGCACCGTCATCTTGCCGCGCACCTTGCCGTTGATTTGAATAACGATCTCCACCTCTTCCCGGCGCAGCAGCTGCGGATCATACTCCGGCCAGGGCTGGAAGAAGACGCTCTCCCGGTGCCCCAGGCTGCTCCAGAGTTCTTCCGCCAGGTGCGGCGCAAAAGGAGCCAGGAGCAGCACTATGCTCTCCAGGGCTTCCCGCCAAACAGCGGGGTGGTGCCCGCCCTTCTCCCGCTCATGGAGATAGTTGTAAGCCGCGTTCACCATCTCCATGATGGCGCTGATAGCCGTATTGAAGTTAAAGCGCTCCTGGATGTCTTCCGTGACCTTTTTAATGCCGGAGTGGATGATGCGCCGCAGCTCCTTCTCCTCTTTGCCCATGACCGCGGCATCCCTCTCTCCATCGGCCAGGGCCCGTCCCTCTTTCACCAGGCGCCAGACCCGGCGCAGGAAGCGGTGGCATCCTTCAACCCCCTGATCGCTCCACTCCAAGTCCTTCTCGGGGGGAGAAGCGAAAAGAATGAAGAGGCGGCCGGTATCGGCGCCGTAGCGCTCTATAATCTCGTCGGGGCTAACCACGTTGCCCTTGGACTTGGACATCTTCGCCCCATCCTTGTAGACCATCCCCTGGGCCAGGAGGCGGCTGAAAGGCTCTTCCACCTGGACCAGACCGGCATCGTAGAGGACCTTGGTAAAGAAGCGGGCATAAAGCAGGTGGAGCACGGCGTGTTCGATGCCGCCGATGTACTGGTCCACGGGCATCCAGTAGTCGGCCTCCTTCTTGTCAAAAGGCGCCTGGGTATAGCCCGGGCTGGTGTAGCGCAGGAAGTACCAGGAGGAGCAGATAAAGGTGTCCATGGTGTCCGTCTCCCGGCGGGCGGGCCCGCCGCAGGAGGGGCAGCTGGTCTCCACGAAAGAAGGATAGTGCTCCAGGCCCGGGACCCGGCTGCCCGAGAGCTCCACCTCCAGGGGCAGCTCCACCGGCAGGTCCTCCTCGGGAACGGGCACCGTGCCGCAGCGGTCGCAGTAGATGATGGGAATCGGCGCCCCCCAGTACCGCTGGCGGGAGATCAGCCAGTCCCGCAGGCGGTAGGTTACTTTGAAATCGCCCTTCCCCTGTTCCCGCAGGTATTCGGTGATTTTCTTCATGGCTTCCCTGTTGGGCAGGCCGTTGAAACTCCCGGAATTGACCAGGATGCCTTCCCCGGTGTAGGCCTCCTCCATGGTGTCGCCGGACAAGTTCTCCCCTGGAGGCTGGATCACTACCCGGATGGGCAGGCCGTACTTGCGGGCAAAAAGAAAGTCGCGCTGGTCGTGGGCCGGAACCCCCATTACCGCTCCCGTTCCGTAGCCCATAACCACGTAATTGCCCACCAGGATGGGGACGGCTTCGCCGTTTACCGGGTTTATCGCATGGCGCCCGGTAAAGACCCCCAGCTTCTCCGTCTCGGCGGAGGTCCGCTGGATCTCATTCTCCCGCCGGACCCGCTCCACGAACTCCAGCACCTCTTTCTCCCTTTCCGTCCCCGCCACCAGCCGGCGCACCAGGGGATGCTCCGCGGCCAGAACCATGTACGTGACCCCGAAGAGAGTATCCGGCCTGGTGGTAAAGGTGCGCAGCTCCAACTCGGGAAATTCCTTTATGCCGAACTGGATTTCGGAACCTTCGCTGCGCCCGATCCAGTTCTCCTGCATGATCTTAACTCGTTCCGGCCAGCCGGTGAGCTTGGAGAGATCCTTCAGCAGCCGTTCCGCATAGTCGGTTATCTTCAAGAACCACTGGCTCAACTCCCGGGTCTCTACGGGGGTGGCACAGCGCCAGCAGGCCCCGCCTTCCACCTGCTCATTGGCCAGCACCGTCTGGCAGGAGGGGCACCAGTTGACGGGAGCCTTCTTTTTATAGGCCAGCCCGCGGCGGTACATCAGGAGGAAGAGCCACTGGGTCCAGCGGTAGTAGTCGGGATGGGAAGTATTGACCTCCCGCTCCCAGTCGTAGCTGACCCCCAGCTGCTTCTGCTGCTCTTTCATCTGAGCGATATTCTTCTCCGTCCAAACCGCGGGGCTGATCCGGTTTTCGATGGCGGCGTTTTCAGCGGGCAGGCCGAAGGCATCCCAGCCCATGGGGTGAATAACATTGTAGCCCCGCATGCGCAGGAAGCGGGCCAGGACATCCCCAATGGAGTAGACGCGCATATGTCCCATATGCAGCTTTCCCGAAGGGTAGGGAAACATCTCCAAAACATAGTACTTGGGCCGGGCGGGGTCCCTTTCCGACCGGAATTGCATCTGCTCCTCCCAGCACCGCTGCCACTTCTGTTCTATCTCCCTGGGCTTGTAGCTATCCATGCCTGCATCAACCTCCATCTTTCTGGCCGATTAAAAGGCGGTAAAAAAAAACCGCCCTCATGAAGGGGCGGGGGTAGCCCGCGGTACCACCCTTGTTGGTAAAAAAAGATGGTGGAGCTGGCGGGAGTCGAACCCGCGACCTCTTCCATGCCAAGGAAGCGCGCTCCCACTGCGCCACAGCCCCATACCTTTAATTACCCGCTCTTGACCGTTAACGCCGGCATACGTCGGCGGCTACCGCAGCGCTTCGCCGCCGCTTCTCCGCGGACGAGTTCAGCAGGGCTCCCACCGGCTTCCACCTGCCGCCGGCTCTCTGATGGTCCGCCCCTGCCTAGTACTTCCGGTCATTGAAGTTCCCTATGGCGACACGCACTATTTATTATAATTACTGCCCCCGGCCTTGTCAATAGAGAAGGGCCGTCAACATTTTGCTCAAAGGGGCCCGCTAGCCGCTCAGCTTAATGATGGACAGGTCTCCCGAGAACATGTCTATCACCAGCAGCTTCCCGCGGAGCACCTCTCCCTTTCCCGTGATAATCTTCACCGCTTCATTTACCTGCCAGGAGGCCACCATGGCGGGAGTGGCTGCGGGATTCCCCAGCCGGGTCTCCGCACCCCGGCCGCCGCCCCGTTGAGGATCGCTGTAAATTGCTGGAAAGAGGGGCCGGCCCGGTTCGATCACCGCCAGCTGGCCCATGAAACCGGCCACCGCCCCGTGAACTAGGGGGACGCCCGCTCGCTGGCAGGCCTCCTCCACTTCGAAGCGGGAAGGGAGGTTGTCCAGGCAGTCCAGGACCACGCTGCAGCCTTCAATAAGGCCGGGAAGGTTGTCCCGGTCTCCCTTCACCGCTACCGCCTTGACTTCCACGGCACCGTTTATCCGGCGGGCCCGCCGGGCGGCTACCCGGGCCTTAAGGCGGCCCAGGTTCCTTTCCACGGAGAGGAGTTGCCGGTTTAGGTTGCTCTCCGCAAAACGGTCTCCGTCCACCACCACCAGGTACCCGACTCCCATGCGGGCCAGGAGCTCCACCACCAGGCCCCCCAGGCCACCCGCCCCGATTACCGCCGCCCGGGAGTTTAGGAGGGCGATCTGTCCCTCCAGCCCTATGGTTCCCAGGTTGCGCTGGTAACGCTCGGGGACAACCCCGGCGCCAAGAGCCGCCAGCTGTATCTCCCGCCGGGTGCGGCCGGTCTTCCGGGCCAACTCTATCTCTTGGTCGATGCTGAGGCCTAGGTAACTCTCGCCGCCGGGCGTCACTCCGGAACCGGCGGCTTCCAGGATCATCTTTTCCAGCTGCAACGATGCTTCACCTCCCGCCTGCTGCTTCCCCGCCGGAGAGCTCCACCAGCGGGGCGGCACTCCAGAGCCGCTCCAGGTTATAAAAAGCCCGGGCCTCCCGCTGGAAAACATGGATCACCACGGAACCGTAGTCGATTACCACCCACCAGCCCTCCTCGTAGCCCTGCAGGGAGAGGCGGGAGTAGCCCGCCTCCTTTATTTTTTCCAGCAGGTGGTCGCAAATGGAGCGCACCTGAACCGCCGAAGCTCCCGACACCAGGAGAAAGTAGTCCGCTACGATGGAAATCTTCCCGATATGCAGAGCCAGCAAATCTTCCCCTTTCTTCTCCGCTGCCAGCCGGGCCGCCAGCTCTACCAGCTCCCGGGAGCTTTCCTCCCTGGACAAACGGCAACCACCCCTTTCCATCAACTGTTAATCATCATTTTGCTCGAAATTTCGTCCAATTATAATTCTGACATCTACCGTCGCCTCGGGATCAGGGCGATGCAGCATGGAAGCCTCGGGCACAAAAAGAGCCACCGTGCGGGCTTTATCCACGGAGGTGCCCAGGGCGATCACCTGGGTTTGCTCGTAATCGGCGGAGTCGGCATTGCCGATCCCGGCCACTTCAAAGCCTTCCGCCTCCAGCGCGGCCGAAAGGCGGGCCGCCAGCCCGGGGATGGTGGTTCCGTTGAGCACCTCCACCCGGATCTCTTCGGGCGGGATGGAATAACCCTCGTTGTTGATCTGGCGCAGCAAATCTTCAATGGCTCCATAATCGGGGACCCAGCAGAGACCGCCGTTAATCAACTTTTCCTCCCCGGGGAGGTGGTTTATCGCAACCTCGGCAAAGTCATAGCTTTTAAACTGTTCCCGCAACTCCCTCATCTCCCGCCAGGAGAGGTCGGTCTCCACGTAGGGGCGGAGCTTGCTCATGTAGCGGGCCAGCCGTCCAAAGCGCTTTTCGGAGAGGCGCTCCCACAGCAGCAGCAAAACCTCCCGCCGGCGCTGCAGTTGCTCCTCGGGGGTCTGCCCGTAGCTTCCCGTAAAATAGCGGTACAGCTCGAAGCCCCCCAGGGGTTTCGAACCCGCCGGCAGCAGCCCTTCTCCCCCGTATTTCAGCTGGCGGGGCTCGATCCCGCCAAGCAGATCCGCCAGCACGGCGATGGCCTGGTAATTCAGCTCCAGGTAATGTTGAACGGGAAGGCCGGTCAACTCCTGGACCCGATGAATAAAAGCGGGATTCCCTTCCCGGCGGTATAGCTGTCCCAGGAGCTCTTCCCCTTGCTCTCCCGTTTCCACCAGGGTATTTCCGGGAACAAGGATCAGGTTAACGGCGCCGCTGCCGGTATCGTGGTGCACCACAACCAGCTGTTCCACGTACGGGTTGGCGCCCCAGTAATCGATGCCGTAGAGGAGGAAAACTTCTTCCTGGCCCTCTCCCTGCCGGCGAAGTTCCTTGGCCCAATCGGTGCTGTTTTGCCAGGCATTGGTGGAAGCCGCCAGGTTGACGGCATATACAAAAATCAGGACCAGGAGCAGGAAGGCGATGATGAAGAGGAGCTGCCGGTGGCGTTTGCCCAGGGCAAACTTGCGCTTAGCAGGTCTTACAGGAGGATCCCAATACACGCCTAGCCTCCTTCCATCCCTTTTTTTGCTGCCAGAAGGCTGTTTCGAAACTCGATGGAATCGGGGTGCAACAGCATATCCCTGGCCAGCACGGACCTGATAGTGTTATTCACCGCCAGGAGCAGCGCCGACTCCAAATCTTTAAAGGCGGCCTCCCGGATCTCTTCAACCCCCGAGTAGCTGCGCCCCGGCTCGATGACATCGGCCAGGTAGATAACCTTATCGAACAGGTTCATCTCCCGGCCCCCGGTGGTGTGCAAGGCAACCGCCCTGACTATCTGGGGGTCGGAGATCCCAAATTCCTCGGCCAGCAAGGCCGCCCCCACGGGAGCATGCAAAAGTTTCGGTTCGGCCAGGGCTACCCAATCCAGGGCCAGCCTCTTCCTCTCCGCCAGTCTTCGCAGCTCTGCGGGGGTATAGGATTTGCCAAAATCGTGAACCAGCCCGGTTAAATATGCTTTCCGGGCTTCCACACCGTAGCGCCCGGCCAGAAGGGAGGCCGTCTGCGCCACGCCCAGGGAATGTTGATAAAGCTCCTCATTCAGGCGCTTCCGCATAATCTCTTCAATATGTACCAGATCTGCCATCTCCGCCATAACCCGTCCGGCGCTCCTTTATCTACTGGATCTACGGTCTCACCCAACAGGCTGTATCCAAGCGTTTGCGAGTCCGGCGCTCCTTTATCTACTGGATCTACCATGCCCCCTCCGTATCTTCCCTGCTCTTAGGCAAAAGAAAATTCCCTACTTTTCGATAACTTGGCCCACAGGCAGCCCCTTGCCGCCTCGCTGTTTTTACGGCTGCTGCTCCCTGGGCTTGGCTTCGCTGACCACCAGGCGGCGGCCCTCCATCTCCATGCCGTTGGTTTTCTCCATGATCTGCTGGGCTTCATCGTCGTTCACTTCAATGAAGCCATAGCCCCGGGACCGGCCTGTACCCCGCTCGGTTATAATCCGGCAGCTGATCACCTGGCCGTGTTCACTAAAGAACCGCATCATTTCATCCTCGCTGACGCTCCAGGGGATATTGCCCACATACAACGTTTTTACCATTAACCGCACCTCCTTCAGTATTATAACCTTTTTTCCACGGAGCAATCCTTTTTTCCCGGCAAGTAAAGCCCGTGTTTATGTATATATTGCTCCACGGGCTCCGGTGTTAGGTACTTGATGGTCAATCCCCTGGATACTCTCTCCCGGATGTAGGTGGAAGATATGGCCAGGGCAGGGATCTCCAGGAAATGCACCTTTTCCAGCAGGCCGGGGATCTTCGGGGCCACCGTGTCGCAAACCTGGTCCAGGGGGTAGCCGGGCCTGGTCACGGCAATAAAAGTGCAGAGCTCCAGCAGCTCCCGGTAGTCTTTCCAGGTCAGGATCTCCAGGATGGCATCGGCCCCGGTAATAAAGAAAAGGCGCCTCCCCGGCAGCCTTTCTGCAAAGTAGCGTACCGTGTTGATGGTGTAGGAGGCTTCTTTCCTCTCGATCTCCACCCGGCTCACGGTAAAAAAGGGATTGGACATCACCGCCAGCGTGGTCATCAGGTAGCGGTGCTCGGGATCCGTTACCGCGCCCTTCTCCTTGTGGGGCGGATAGCCTGCCGGGACAAAGACAACCCGATCCAGGGCAAACTGCTGCCGCGCCTCTTCGGCGGTAACCAGGTGCCCCATGTGAATGGGATCAAAGGTGCCGCCCATTAGGCCTATGTTTTTCACGTCTTTCATGGTTCTGTGGGACAAGTCTCTTTCTCCTGGCCGGGATTGGGGTAAACTTTTTATTTCTGCCCTTCTCTCCCGGCCCCAAGGGAAGCATCTCCTTCTCACTGGCCGGAATGGGGGTAGAAGTGAAACTCCTTATCTCCGATGGCCACCGTATCCCCCTCCCGGGCCCCCTGCCGTATTAGCTCCTCCTCAATTCCGCTGCGCCGGCAATACATTTGAAAGCGGTGGAAGGCCTCCTCGTTTTCAAAGTCCGTTTGCGCGGTAAGCTTTTCCACCTTGGCTCCCCGCACTATAAAAATATCCCCTCTTTTCTCCACCGTAAAGGCCTCGTAAGGCTGTTCCGGCACCACCTCCGGCTCCTCCAGGGGCTCCCGCGGCTCCCTGGAGAGCCTGTCCACCGTCTCCGCCAGGTGCCGGACCAGCTCGTCCACCCCGGCCCCCGTAGCGGCGGAGATGCCCCAGACCCCGGTCCCGGGGTCGTCTTCCTCGACCGCTTTTTTCAGGAGCTCCAAGTTCTCCCCCGCCCCGGTCAGGTCCAGCTTGTTTCCGGCGACAATCCTGGGATAGCCGGCCAGGCGTTGGCTATACAGCACCAGTTCCTGCTTCAGCTGGCGGTAGGCCTCCACCGGGGGCGGGTTCGCCTCCGGGGAGAGATCGATCACCAGCAGCAAGAGCAGGTTGCGCTCCACGTGCCGGAGAAAACGGTGCCCCAGGCCGGCGCCCCGGTGGGCGCCCTGGATCAGGCCGGGCAGGTCGGCAACCACAAAGCTGCCTCTCTCGCCCCCTTCCACCACCCCCAGGTTGGGCTGCAGGGTGGTAAAGGGATAATCGGCCACCCGCGGCCGGGCGGCGGAAATCCGGGACAAGAGGGTCGACTTTCCGGCATTGGGGAAGCCCACCAGGCCCACCTGGGCCACCAGCTTCAACTCCAGGTGGATGATGCGCTCTTCTCCCGGCTCGCCCTTCTCGAACAAGCGCGGCGCCCGGCGCCGGGAACTGGCAAAGCGGAAATTGCCGCGCCCCCCGGCACCGCCCCGGGCCACCAGGGCCCTCTGCCCGGGAGAGGCCAGGTCGGCCAGCAGGCGCCCCTCCTCGGTGCGGACCATGGTTCCCACGGGCACTTTTACCACCAGGTCGGCGCCCCGCCTTCCATTCTGCTTCTTGCCCCGGCCGTGCTCGCCGTCCTCCGCCCGCAGGTGCTTCTGGTAGCGAAGATCCAGGAAGCTGTGGACCGACGGGTCCGCCTGGAGGTAGACGGAGCCCCCGTCCCCGCCGTCCCCGCCGTCGGGCCCGCCCAGGGGGACGTACTTTTCCCGGCGGAAGGAGAGAGCCCCGTTGCCGCCCCTTCCGCCCTTGACGGAGAGGGAGATTTCATCCACAAACATGTCATAAACCACCCGGTATAAGAAAAAGTCCGGGACAACCCGGACTAGTTGGCGGCCTCCGCTTCCAATGGATAGACGCTGACCTGCTTCTTGGCCCGGCCGTTAAACTCGAAGACAACCCGGCCGTCAACCTTGGCAAAGAGGGTATCGTCGCCTCCCCGGCCCACGTTGATTCCGGGATGAATGCGGGTTCCCCGCTGGCGAACAAGAATGCTTCCCGCCGTCACCAGCTGGCCCCCGTAGCGCTTCACGCCCAGGCGCTTGGATTTGCTGTCCCGGCCGTTGCGGGAACTGCCGACCCCTTTCTTATGAGCAAAAAGTTGAAGATCTATACCTTTAAACAGCATTCTTTACACCTCCTCGCTATCCTCAGCAAGCTCTGCTTCGGTAATCTCTTTTAAGGAAAGATAAGTCCCATAGCTTTCGGCCGTCTCTTTCAAGCCCTGGACCATGGTCTCCAGGATAAGCTGCCCTTCCCGTTCCGGAGCCGGCTGGAAGAGGCACTTCAGATTGCCCCGGCGGCAATGGAACTGGGCCGGCCGGATCCCCAGCAGCCGCTCCAGCCCAAGCAGGGCGGCCTGGGTCAAGGCGGATACGGCGGCACAGACAATGTCCTCTCCCGCGGGGGCATAGCCGGCATGCCCCTCCACCTGGAATCCGCTAATGGGGCCGGCGGCCTTTCGCCATACGGTAACCCGGATCATTTAAGCACCGGACTTCTCGATTTTTTCAATGAGAACCCGGGTAAAAGGCTGCCGGTGTCCCTGCTTGCGCCGGTAGTTTTTTTTTGGTTTATATTTAAACACAATAATCTTGCGATCTCGACCCTGGGCGACGGCCTTTCCCTTGACCAAGACCCCCTCCAGGTACGGTCGTCCTACCTCCAGCTCGCCACCGTCGCTAAAGAGGAGGACCCGGTCGAAAACTATCTCCTCCCCCTTGGCTACGGGCAGCTTTTCCACCTTTATAACCGAGCCTTCTTCCACGCGGTACTGCTTGCCGCCTGTCTCGATAATGGCATACATACTGCTGCTTTTACCCCCATTTCAGGACTCGCCGAAGCAAGGCGCCCCGCCCGGCGGGGTCTTTCGGGCCTTCTTCGAGCGGTACGATCTAAAGCAAATTTTAACATACCCCCGGGCTGCTGTCAAACAAGCCGTGTAGAAAGGGGACGTACCCCCGGGCTCATTCAAACAGTCAACCAAACGGGGCCACAACTTCTACCGGTGGCTCAAGACTAAGCCAAAAGCGCCGTCTTCTTGGTTCACTGCCGGTAGTTCAAGAGTGAGCCAAAGGCACCGCCCCCCGGGTCCCCCTGGTTCACCAGGATGACCCAAAGCTACCGCCCCCTGGGCCAGTCCCCCTGGGTCACTCTCAGACAAGCGGGAGCCCGGGCTATTTCCCCCGGGAAGGGGAATCGCCGGAAGAGACCACCACCGCCCGGGCGCTGGTCCGGCTTACTTCCACGATCTCCACTTCCATCTCCCGGCCGACCTGCTCCCCCGCCCCTTCCACGTTGACCACAAATCCCTGCAGGCGGGCGATTCCGTGCTGGGCATTGAGGGCGTGGGGCTCTTCGATGGTCACCGTCAGCCGGTCTCCCGTGGAGACGGGAAGGGCCTTGCTGCGGACCTCCTCCCTGCTCCCCTGGAAAACGATCCGGTATTTCTCCAGGTGGATATCATCGGAACCCCGGATAAAGATATACTTCCCCACTTCCTCTTCCAGCCTTTTCAGATGCCCCCCGCCGGCACCGATAATCAGCGCCGCCACTTCGTGGTGCATCTCCACCAGGACGGCCTCGGAGCTCAGCTGGGGCAGGATCCGCTTCAACTCCTTTTCAATCCGGCTGCCGGCCACCGTGGGAGTCAGCACCCGGCCCACCCCGCCGCAGTAGGGACAGGGCTGCTGCAAAAAGGCCGCCAGGTCCTGGCGCACTTTCTTCCGGGTCATCTCCACCAGGCCCAGGCTGGTCAGTCCCAGAACGTAGGTCTTGGTCCGGTCGGCTTTGACGGCTTCGTTCAAGGTGTCCAGCACCTTCTGCCGGTGCTCTTGAATGCTCATGTCGATAAAATCGATAATGATCATCCCGCCGATATCCCGCAGGCGGATCTGCCGGGCGATCTCCCGGGCCGCCTCCAGGTTGGTTTTTAGGATGGTATCGGCCAGGTTGCGCCGGCCGATATAGCGCCCGGTATTTACGTCGATGACCGTTAAAGCTTCGGTCTCATCGATAACCAAGTAGCCCCCGCTTTTTAACCAGACCTGCCGCTCCAGGGCTTTCTGGATCTCTTTCTCAATGCCGTATTTCTCAAATATGGGCTCCTCTTCCTGGTAGAGGTGAACCTTGCTTTTCAGGGAGGGGGAGACGTAGTCCAGCATCTCCAGAACCTTCTCGTACTCGCTGCGGTTGTCGATGAGAAAGCTGCTGAAATCTTCCACGAAAAGATCCCGGACAATGCGGCAAGTCAAGGCCAGGTCCTGGTAGATTACCGCCGGGGCGCTTTTCTGCTGGTAGCGGGTCTGAACCCGGTTCCAGAGCTGCAGCAGGAACTGCAGGTCCTGCTTCAACACCTCCGTCTCCACACCCTCAGCCACGGTCCGGACGATGAGGCCGTGGCCTTCGGGGCAGATGCTCATCGCCTCCCGGCGCAGGCGGTCCCTCTCCGTCTGGCTCTCGATCCGTCGGGAAACCCCCACGTAATCGGCCCCCGGGACCAGGACCAGGTAGCGCCCCGGCAGGGTGACCTGGCCGGTAAGGCGGGCTCCCTTGGTTCCAAAAGGCTCCTTGATCACCTGGACCATGATCTCCTCGCCCACCTTCAGCAGCTTCTCGATGGGGTTCCGATTCAGGGGCGGCGTATCTTCCTGCCACTCCAGGAAAACATCGTCCACGTACAAAAAGGCATTCCGCTCCAGGCCGATATCCACAAAAGCAGCCTGCATTCCGGGCAGCACGTTGGCCACGATCCCCTTGTAGATATTCCCCACCACCCGCTGCTGCAGGGGGCGCTCCACATAAAGCTCTACCAGGGAGCCGTCCTCCAGCACCGCTACCCGGGTGTCTCGGTGATCAAAGTTAACCACGATTTTCTTATCGGTTTTTTTCAAATCAGTCCTTCCTCCCGTTACATGGGCTCCCGCAAGAAACCGTCGCGATAAATATAAAGGCCGGCCCGGTGCAGCCGCCAGGGCAATTGCCCGTCGGCACCCTCTTTCCCCGGCAGTTCCCTTAAAATTTCCCCGGGAGAAGCCCCGCCGGAGCTGCCCGTTCTAAGGAGGAGTTCCAGGCAAGGCTCCTCTTCCCCGGCAACCCGGATGGCAAATATATGGGGGCGCAGGTCCACCCGGGAAGGCTTCTTCCCCTGGCGCTTTCGGATTACCGGAATCTCCTTTCGCTCCAGCAGGCGGCGGATTCCTTCTTCCAGTGCCTCCCTCCCCTCTTCCCCCTCGGGGAAAGCCCGGTAAAGGGCGGCGTTAATAACGGCCATCAGGGGCGGCTCCGAAAGATCCGCCTCCGCCGCCCGGACCAGCTGCAGCCCCCCGGGGAGGCAGCCGTTTAGCCGGCGCATGAATTCTCCGGGGGGAACCGCCTCCCGCAGGAGGATCTCTCCGTACTCCGCCTCCGAGGTAACCCCCAGGGGCAGGGGCGGGGAAAGCCCCAGCAGCGGGTGGGGATGGTAGCCCTGGCTGAAAACCAGGGGGAAAGCTCCCCGGCGCAGCCCCCGCAAGAGCAGGCGCATGGTATCCAGGTGGGAGATGTATTTCAATTCGTCTCCCTTTACAAATTGGAAGCGCATCTTTATTCTGGGGTCACTCTCCGCCATGCCGCTGCGCCTCCTCCCAGGCCCGGCGATGCTCCCGGAGCAAAGCCTCCTTCTTAACTCCCGGGGAGAGGTGGTCCCAGGGCAGGGGCTCCTCGTAAGCATAGCGCCGGTAGGCATAGCTTTCGGGATGGATTTTCTCCTCCTGGAAAGCCGCCCGCCACCGCTCCAGGGAAAACTGCTCCGTCCACCCGTCAAAGCGGCACCCGCTGCGCCAGGCCCGCTCCAGCACCGGGGCCAGGAGCCGGTCGCCCCGGGCAAAGACCGCCTCCAGGAAACTGGCTTCGGCGTCGTGGTAGCTCAATTCCACAGAGCGGAGCCCTTTGAAGGCAGCCTTTAAAAGGCGCTGCCGCTCTTTCACCCGGCTTAGCTCCAGCTGCGGCTCCCACTGGAAAGGCGTATGGGGCTTGGGCACGAAGGTGGCGACGCTGACGGAAATGCGCAGGCGCTCCTTCTTCCCAGCAAAATGGTCCAGCAGCCTCCGGACCAGGTCGGCAATCCCTTCCACATCCCTTTCCGTCTCCCCGGGCAGTCCAATCATGAAATAGAACTTGAACTGTTTCCAGCCGGCCTCCACGGCGCTGCCGACAGCCCGGTACAGGTCGCCCTCATCAATCTCCTTCCGGATTATGCGCCGCAGCCGCTCCGTCCCCGCTTCCGGGGCAAAGGTAAGGCTGCCCCGCCGCTCCTGGCGGATCTGGTCGGCCAGGGCTCCGGAGAAAGCATCCAGGCGCAGGGAGGGAAGGGAGATGCGCAGCTTCTCCACCGGGCTTTCAGCGGCCAGATCCCGGACCAAGGCATCGATCTCCGGGTAGTCGCTGCTGCTCAGGGAGACCAGGGAGAGTTCCTCATACCCCGTGGCCTGCAGCAGCTCCCGGGCCATCTCTTTCAGCCTCTCCGGGCTGCGCCGGCGCACGGGGCGGTAGACTATCCCCGCCTGGCAGAAGCGGCAGCCGCGGCCGCAGCCCCGGAAAAGCTCCAGGGCCGCCCGGTCGTGAACTATGCCGGTATAGGGGACGATGGGAGCACAGGGAAAGGGAGCCCGGTCCAGGTCCCGGACGACCCTTTTCCGCACCCGTTCCGGGGCCCTTTCGTCCAGGCGCTCCATCCCCTGAAAAACCTTCCCGCGGTAGAGGGGCCGGTACAGGGAAGGAACATAAACCCCCTCCCTCCGGCTCAAGGCGGCCAGAATTTCCCGGCGGTTCCCGGAGTGCTCCCGGGTCAACTCGGCCCAGGCCCGCAGCAGCTCCGGCAAGGCCTCCTCCCCGTCCCCCAGGAGAAAGAGGTCAAAAAAGGGCGCCAGGGGTTCCGGGTTAAAAGCACAAGGCCCCCCGCCGATGATCAGGGGACCCTCTTGCCGCCGGCTGCTGTACAGGGGAAGGCCGGCCAGGTCAAGCATATTCAAGACGTTGGTGTAGCTAAGTTCGTACTGGAGGGAGAAGCCCAGCACGTCGAATTCTTTAACCGGCCGGGCGCTCTCCAGGGCAAAGAGGGGCACCCCCCAGCGGCGCATCAGCGCCTCCATGTCCCCGGCCGGGGCAAAAACCCGCTCCAGGAGCAGGTCTTCCTCCCTGTTGACCGCCTCGTACAGCACTTTCCAGCCCAGGTTGGACATGCCTACTTCGTAGAGATCCGGGAAGGCGATCACCGCCCGCACGGCCACGGAGTCGTGCTCCTTGTGCACCGCGTTCCATTCGTTGCCCAGGTAGCGGGCCGGCTTCTGCACTTGGGCCAACAGCTTGTCTAGGACTTCCCGGAGGTCGGCCAATTAAACGTCATCCTTTGGGGCCATGATCATATAAATATCTATTTATTATAGTATCTTTTTTACAGGAATATCAAGCCCCTTCTGCATAGCGGCCTTGACCAGAGCCTTCTCCGTCAGCTCGCCCCGCAGCCGCTGGGAGCGATCCAGCACCCGGATAAAATGATAGCGCTGGGGAGCAAAAAGGCGGAAGATATCCAGCAGGGAGGTCTCTTCCAGGACCACCAGGTATTCGCCGTGCAAGCCACCCCGGCGAAAAAGCTCCCGTTCTTTAACGCCCAGGGAGCGCAGAAAAGTGTAGATCGCCTGGCGCCGCTCTCTTCCGGCGGCCAGGTAGAGGAAAACACCCACGAGGATTAAAGAAGGGTTGAAAGGCCGGTAAAACCAGCTGACCGCCCCCCAGGCACAGAGGAGAACGGCCAGGAATTGCCCCGCCCGGGCCGCCTGCTCCGTGGCCCAGCGAAAATCGGCCAGGGGCGCCAGGTAGGAGCGCAAAATGCGCCCCCCGTCCAGGGGAAGGGCCGGCAGCAGGTTAAAGCAGGCCAAAACCAGGTTGGACTGGAGGAAAAAGAGGAGGAGCTTTTCATCCATGGCCGTGCGGTTCAGGAGGACGATTCCCGCCCCCGCCAGGGCCAGGTTGGCCGCGGGGCCGGCCAGAGCCAGCCGCCGCTCCACGTGGGGCTCCAGCTCCAGCTGTTCATCGATGCGGGCCACGCCTCCGAAGGGATAAAGCTCGATCTCCCGGACCTGGAGCTGCCAGCGCCGGGCAACCAGGGCATGGGCCAGCTCGTGGATCAACACCACCGCGCAAAGGATCCCGGCTTCCACGGCCATCCCCGTAAAAAACCAGAGGGCAAAAAAGAGCAGGAAAAGGGGGTTTAAGCGCAGCCGGATCCCCCATATCGTCCCCAGGGGCAATGGTTGAACACCTCAATTTCAAAGCGGTTAAAGATTGCGGGAGCGGAACTGGGCCAGCCACTCCGGGGGAGGGGCCACCGGCCGCCCCCGGTAGCGCAGCTCAAAATGAAGATGGGGAAGTTCCCAGAGGCGAGAGGAACCTAAAACGCCCAGCTGCCGACCCTTTTCCACCCGATCTCCCGGCTCCAGGTCAACCTCTTCTAAGCCACGGTACACAGTCTGCCAGTCGGCATCATGCTTCAGGAGGACGGTGGCCGTTCCGGACCGGTCCGCGGCGACTTCCACCACCTCTCCTTCCAGAACCGCCGTTACCGGGCTCCCCTCCGGGGCAAGCAGGTCGATGCCGTAATGCATCTCCGGGGCTCCGGTAACGGGATGGCGGCGCAGTTCAAATCCGCTTTGCAGGCGGCCCGCCACCGGGTCCGGGGCCGGGCTGCCGCCGGAGAAAAGGGACCATTCCCGGAGGAGCTTCCACTCCTGCCCGATCTTTTTCACCACAGGAACCACCTCCGTGGCCAAAGCCCGGAGATCGAAGTCCCGGCCGGCAACCTCCCGGGCCGCCTTTACCAAGGGGGCTCCCCAGGGGAAGTCAAAGCGGAGGGTCAGAGCAACCAGCAAAACCAGGACCACCGCCAGGGCAGTCTTGGGCAGCAAGAAGCGGTGCATGCTCTGCAGGACCTCCAGCAGAAAAAATGGTCGGCGGGCTTCCTCCTCCGCCAGGCCCGGCATCTTCTCCGCATCTGCTGAAGCACCAAAACGGCGATTAAGGCTGGCTCTAAGGGTGGAAACCGGCGCAGTCCGGCGTCTCCTGGCCACGGCAGCTGACTCCTTCCCCGGGAAACAATCCGGTTGTCCTGTTTATAAATATTTTAGACAGGCCTGAATTATGATTCCGGGAGGCTTAAAACTGGATCTTGTGGCGGCGCATGCCCACATTGAGGACCAGGCCGATGCACATGAGGTTTACCAGAAGGGCGTTGTTGCCGTAGCTCATGAAGGGCAGGGGTATCCCCGTTACCGGCATCATGCTTATGGTCATGCCGATATTAACCAGTATCTGGAAGGACAAGATGATGGCCACCCCGCAGCAAATAAGGGCTCCGAACTGGTCCTTGGCCTGGGTGGCGGTCCAGAGGATGCGGTAAATCAAAAGAAAATAGAGCAGCAGCACTCCCGCGGCCCCCAGAAAGCCCATCTCTTCCCCCAGGACGGAGAAGATAAAATCGGTATGGTGCTCCGGGAGGAAGTCCAGGCGCACCTGGGTGCTGTTAAAGAGGCCTTTGCCCGTGAGCCCCCCGGAGCCGATGCCGATCATGGACTGGAGCAGTTGGTACCCGGACTCCGTGGGATCCAGGTCGGGATTGAGAAAGACCATCAGGCGCATCTTCTGGTAATCCTTCAGCAGTTTAAACCAGAGCAGGGGGAAAGCCGCCAGGCCGGCGCCGATTATAATCAGAAGGTGGTTCCGCTTGGCTCCCGCCATGTAAAGAAGCCCCAGAAGCAGCACGATAAAGACCAGGGAAGTTCCCAGGTCCGGCTGGAGAAAGATAAGGACCATGGGCACCATGGTGGCCAGCAAGGGCACCAGCAGGTCCTGGAAGCGGTTTAACTTCCCCTCCCGGTCGGCCAGAAGCTTGGCCAGGACAATGATCATCAAAATCTTGGCCACCTCGGAGGGCTGCAGGTCAAAGGGCCCCAGGGGAATCCAGCGCATCGAACCCTTGGCCGCCCTCCCGATAAAGAGAACCGCCGCCAGAAGGACCAGGGTGACGGCATAGAAATAGCGCGCCCAGTGCTGGAAGTTGATGTAATCCACAAAGCAGATCAGGAGCATAACCCCGATGCCGATCCCAAACCAGAGGAGTTGCCTTCTCAGATAGTAAAAGGGATCGGGGATATCGCTCATCCCGTGGGTGGCGCTGTAGAGGGTTAGCATGCCCACGCCGCACAGCGCCAGCAGCAGCAGAACCAGGTAGAAATCGAAGTTTTTTATCAAGCGGCGGTCCAGAAGCACCGTTTACCTCCCCGTTCCCCGGGCTGTGATTGCCCTTTGCCTCTTTGCCGGCTTTATTCCTCTTCCAATCGGCCGGCTTCTTCCCGTCCTTCATCCAACTCTTCCCGTTCTTCCTCCACTTCCTCCAACTCGTCCCGGGCTTCTTCCTCGGAGCCGCCTTCTTCCTCCGCCGCCGAATCCCCGGTACTCCCGGTAAAGTAGTATTGCATGATCTCGGCGGCTACCGGGACCGCCCCGGTGGCACCGATGCCGCCATGCTCCACGATGACGGCCACGGCTATTTCGGGATTCTCCACGGGAGCAAAGCCCACAAAAAGGCTGTGGGCGGGGATGCCGCTGCTCAGGGCGGCCACCTGGGCCGAGCCGGTCTTCCCGGCCACCGATACCGGCAGTCGGGAGAAGTAGTAATAGGCCGTCCCCCCCGGCTGGGTCACCCGGCGCATCCCCTCGCGGATAATGCTGAGGGTCCGGGAAGAGACATTGACCTTCCGGAGGGCTTCGGGCTGCGTCTGGTGCACCACCTTCCCCTGGTAGTCAACCACCTTATCCACCAGGTAGGGTCGGTAATGGGTCCCCCCGTTGGCCAGAATGGAGGTATAGACCGCCAACTGCAGGGGGGTAAAGCTGTTGTACGACTGCCCGATGGCGGCGCTCATGGTCTCGGCGGGGTACCACATCTCCCCGCCGGTTACCTTTTCTTTGTACTCCCGGCTGGCGATAGTCCCCTGGGCTTCTCCGTGGAGGTCGGTCAGCCCCGTGGGGACCCCCAGCCCCAGCTCCGCCGCGTAGCGGGCCAGGTTGTCGATGCCGGCGGCCAACCCGACCTGGTAAAAATAGATATTGCAGGAGACCGCCATGGCGCTGTAGAAGTTAACCCGGCCGTGAGCCCTGTTGTTGAAGCAGCTCTTCGTATCATTGTACAGGGTAATGACGCCGTTGCACCGGTATACATCCCGGTCGCTGATCTTTTTCTCTTCCAGGGCCGCCGCGGCGGTGACCATCTTGAACGTTGAACCCACCGGGTAAGTGCCCTGGATGCTCGTATTGCTTAAAGGCCGCAGGGGGTCCTTGGCCAACTCCTCGTAGTTTTCGCTAATATTGTTGGGATCGAAGGAGGGATAATTGGCCATGGCCCGGATGGCCCCGGTACGGGTATCCATGACCACCGCCGCCGCCCGGCCGGCATACTTGTTTCCTTCCTTCTGGAGCGCCTTAACCCGCTTCTCCAGGGCCTTCTCCGCCACTTTCTGCAGATCCAGGTCCAGGGTCAGGTAGAGGTTGTTCCCGGGGATGGGCTCCGTTTTCTCAAAATAATTGATGGGCTGCCCCAGGTTGTTGGTCTCAATGCGCTGCTCCCCGTCCTTCCCCCTTAAAACGGGTTCCCAGGTGCGCTCCACGCCGTCCTGCCCCACCAGGTCCCCCACCTGGTACTGGTAGCCGGCTTCGGCCCAAAGCTCCTGGGTGCTCTCTCCCACCGTCCCCCGCCCCAGGTAGCCCAGGACGTGGGCGGCCACGCTCCCCTCCCGGTATTCCCGAATGGGCTGGACATCGATGTTTACTCCCTTGAGTTTCCAGCGGTTTTCGGCGATCCGGGCGATAATATCGGGAGTAAGGTCGCTTTTAAGCTGCAGCGGCAGGTAGCGCATATACTGGCGGCCTTCGATGGCGCTGTAGATTTCCTCCTCTTCAATATCCAGGATTTCGCTGAGCAAGCTCACCGTCTCCGGGTCGTACCCTTCCCCCATGTCCATCAAGGAGACCACGAAGCCGGGGCGGTTGCTAACCAGCAGCTTTCCGTCCCGATCGTAGATCTCCCCCCGGGGTGCGGGCAGAGTAATCTTGGTAAACCGGTTCATTTCCGACCGGTACCAGTAGTAATCGTGCCGGAGGATCTGCAGGTAGGCCAGCCTTGCGGAGAGGAGGACAAAGACCACGATCACGGCAATAAAGACAAACCGGACTCGTCTCAGCATCTGCTTGGTCACGTTTAAAACCTCCTTTCCCGCAGGGCGGCTTTCAAATTGGTAAAGCGATTCCGGTAATAGAAATTGAAAACCGCGGGATAAATCAAGAGAATAAGGCCCATGTTGTAAAGAGCCTTGGGTATGAAGAAGCGGCTCAGGCTCCACTCTACCGGCACGCCCAGGCCAATGAACTGGCTGATTAAAAAATAGAGGATGAATTCATGAGTCAGGGTGCCCACAAAAACAATGAGGGTAGGGGCCAGGAGCTGATCCTGGTAGAATTCCCGGCCCAGCAAACCGACTCCATAGCCGATGGCCATTTTGGCCAGGGCAAAATAGCCCAGCCCCGGCCCCAGCATGGCGTCCTGGAACAAGCCCGCCAGGAGGCCGATCACTGCGCCCCGCTTCTCTCCCAGCAGGAAGCCCAGGCTTACCACCAGGACCAGGAAAAGGTCCGGGATGGCCCGGTCCAGCATGAAGAAGGAGAGCACCGAACTCTCCACCAGCATGGAGAGGATAAAGCACAAAGTGATGACCAGGTAAAAAAGCACGCTGCCGCACCTCTATCCCTTACGCCGCCTTATTATTCGCCGGAGCTTCGCTTTCCGCCGGAGCCTCGAACAACCAGGACCTCCTCCAGCCGGTTGAAATTAATCCGGGGCTCCACCACCACATATTTTACCAGGCCGTACTGGTCCTCCCCCACTTCCTTAACCGTGCCAATGGGCAGCCCCTTGGGGAAAACTCCCCCCAGCCCCGAGGAGATGACGGTGTCGCCGGGCTGGACGTTGCAGTCGGGAGGGAGGTTGGTCATCCTCAGCAAGGCCGGCTCCTTGGGATAGTTCTCCACAATCCCAACGATCCCCGGATCCCGGGAGCGCTGGATCAGGGCGCTGACAGCCAGGCGCGGGTCGGTAAGGAGGATAACCTGGCTGGAATTGGGCGAGACGCTGTAAACCATCCCCACCAGCCCCCGGTCGGTAATCACAGGCATCTCCTTCCGGATCCCGTCCCGGTAGCCCCGGCTGATGGTAATCATCCCGAACCACTGGCTGGGGTCCCGGCCGATTACCTGGGCCGGCAGCAGATCCAGAGAACTGTTCTCCTGGAACTCCAGCAGCTGCCGGTAGCGGTAGTTCTCTTTCTGCAATTCTTGCAATTCCAGCAACTGCCCCTCCAGGAAAGCCAGTTCGCGACGCAGCCGTTCGTTCTCCTGTTTTAGCTCTTGAAAGGAGACGATGGCGTCAAAAAAAGACTGGATCTTTCTCCCTGCCGAAGAGAAGACCTTCTGGGCCGGAGAAAAAATGGCCAGCATGGCATCTTCCAGAGGAGTCCGGTTCTCCCGGAGACTGGTAAAGTAAATCAGCAACAACAGGGCCAGCACGGCCGCCAGAAAAATGAACAGCCCTTTTCGGCCCTGAAAAGGTTTCGCCAAGAAACACACCCTCTTGAACTAGCAAATTGAGTTCGTACCTTCTTTGCTTAAGAGATTCTCCGGGGAGCCAGGGCTACCCGGCGCAGCATCCGCAATTCAGAGAGAGCCTTGCCGGCACCCAGGACGACGCAGTCCATGGGATTTTCCGCCACAAAGACCGGCATGCCCGTTTCTTCGGAGACCCGGCGGTCGAAGCCGTCCAGCAGAGAGCCGCCGCCGGTTAAGACAATGCCCTTATCCATGATATCGGCAGCCAGTTCCGGGGGCGTCTTCTCCAGGGTCACCCGGATTGCCTCCAGGATGGCCTCCACCGGCTCCCGCAAAGCTTCCTTGACCTCCTCGGAAGTTATCTTCCTGGTTTTCGGTAGCCCGGCCACCAGGTCCCGGCCGCGAATCTCCATCTCCGCCTCCCTGTCCTTGTGGTAGGCGGTGCCAATTTTAATTTTGATCTCTTCCGCGGTCCGGTCGCCGATCATCAGGTTGTACTGCTTCTTGATATACTGGATGATGGCTTCGTCCATTTCATCCCCGCCAACGCGGATGGACCTGCTGGTCACAATACCCCCCAGGGAGATAATGGCCACCTCGGAGGTGCCACCGCCGATATCCACCACCATGCTGCCGGTAGGCTCCTCCACGGGAAGGCCGGCACCGATGGCCGCCGCCATGGGCTCTTCGATTAAGAAAGCCTCCCGGGCCGCCTGGCTGGTGGCATCCAGCACCGCTCTCTTCTCCACTTCCGTCACTCCCGAAGGGACGCAGACAATTACCTGCGGCCGGAAAAGACTGCGGTTTGGATAGGCCTTGTTGATAAAATGCCTCAGCATGGCCTGGGTAATGTCAAAATCGGCGATAACCCCGTCCTTCATGGGACGAATGGCAACAATATTCCCCGGGGTGCGGCCGATCATGCGCTTGGCCTCGGATCCTACCGCCAGGATCGCCCCTGTATCCTTGCGGATGGCCACCACCGACGGTTCCCGAAGGACAATCCCTTTCCCCTTAACATAGACCAGCGTATTTGCCGTTCCTAAATCGATCCCAATTTCTTTGGAAAAAACCCCGAATACTGAAGGCATGAGCGCGCTCCTTCCCTAAATCTAAGGCTGGTTTCTATGGATGAATCATCGGTCAATCTACGCAGAGAACAGTGCCTTATTTCTATCCCCTATTTTCCCCTCCCTTTTGTTAATTTATGTCAACTTCTAGAGAAGCCCCTTCTCCTTAAAGCTGAAGTAGCAGCCGTCACCGATAATCAGGTGATCCCTGACGGCGATGCCCAGGATGCTGCCGGCCTCCACCAGTCTCCTGGTCACCTCCAGGTCCTCCTGGCTGGGCTGGGGATCCCCGCTGGGATGGTTATGAACCAGGATCAGGGAAGCGGCACTTTTTTTCAAAGCGCTGCCGAAGATCTCCCGGGGATGAACGATGGAGGCGTTTAAGCTGCCGATGGAGATCTCTTCCCGGGAGATGACATGGTTCTTGGTGTTAAGCAGAAGGACTTTGAAATGCTCTTTCTTCTTGTAGCGCAAGTCCTCCATGAACAGCTGGGCCGCCTGCCGGGGGCTGGTTATGCTCCAGGTCTCTTCCCGGGGAGTGGTGGCCAGGCGTCTGCCTATCTCCAGGGCCGCCTTGATCATAACCGCCTTGGCGGTCCCCACCCCCCTGATCTCTTCCAACTCCTCCAGGCTAAGGTCGGGCAGCGCTTTCAAGCCGCCGCTGCGCGCCAGGATCCGGGCCGCCA
>LFRQ01000116.1:0-430 GCA_001512835.1 Clostridia bacterium DTU022 | reverse complement strand
GCTCCGGCCTTATCTTTGTATTCCCCGGCAGCCAGGTAGGCATCGATTAGCTCCTTCTCCAGCTCCCGCATCCAGACCCGGGTCTCTTCGAAGTCGGCAACGGAGCGCCCCGTGGAGGCATCCACCAGGGCCAGGCCCGTGAAAACCTGGTGGCAAGTGCCGCTCAATCGCTGCAGCATCCGGCGGGCCTCCTCCTTATCCCGGGGCTTCTCCAGGTATTCATCCCCGGCCACCACCACGGTATCGGCCCCCAGGACCACTCCCCGGTCCAGCCGGGAGGCCACCTTCCTGGCCTTGTCCAGGGCCAGGCTCATGACCCGCTCCGGGGGAGGCAGGTGGAAATAGCCTTCTTCAATAAAGCTGGGCATTACCCGGTACGGGAGGCCTACCTGTCGCAGCAGCTCTGCCCGCCTCGGGGAAGCGGAAGCCA
>LFRQ01000105.1 GCA_001512835.1 Clostridia bacterium DTU022 | reverse complement strand
GCCCTCAGAGAATTCTTTGTAATGGGGAAGAAAAACACCCCGCTCAAAAGTTTTTACCGTCACTCCTTACCACCCCTATACTTGATCTTCAGTACCCCCCAAAAAAATTGCCTCCTCTTACTCTACCTGATGATCCGGTCACCTCCTGGAAACAAGCTTTAAGCTGTTTCAATGCATAATTAACTTTACCGCAAACACTCTACCGGTCCAACGATTTATATTTCGTGATAAAATTAACAAATCCCTTTTTTTATAAGGAAATAAAAATGAAAAATTAATAAAGTGGCATAATTTAAAAAAGCTTGTATTGACAGTCATAGAAATATGCCCCATATTATAAGCTCTTTGGTAATAAAGCTTTTCGCCGCCCTTCAAAAAAAGAAAAAGGTGAAAAGATTCGTGCCTAACCATGACTGCAAGCCAGTGTTTTTATCCGAATAGGGGCACCGAAGTGGGGCCAAAAAACGGCCGCCAATGGGGCAGCCTTCTCTGTCGGGCCTATTTGCGGGTATGGTAGCGTTTTTGGGAGGCGCGAATTACCTCCCAGGCTTTCTGCTTGCCGTACCACTCGCCGACTTTTACCGGCTTGTTTTCCAGGTCTTTATAGATATCGAAGAAATGAGATATTTCCCGGGTTAGATTGGGGGGGAGGTGGTCTAAATCTGTTATCCAGCCCCACACGGGGTCGCCGCAGGAAACACAAATCACCTTTTCATCCTTCCCCTTCTCGTCCCACATTTCCAGCACCGCCACGGGGACGGCGCGAATTTCGCAACCGGGAAAAGTGGGGTCGCCGGCCAGCACCAGGGCATCCAGTTCATCCCCGTCTTCGGCCAGGGTTTCCGGGATAAAGCCGTAATCGGCGGGGTAGTGCACCGAGGAAAAGAGCATCCGGTCCAACTGAAAACGGCCCGTTTCTTTGTTGAATTCATACTTGTTTCTTGATCCCTTGGGTACTTCCACGAAAACGCGCACGTAATCCATGATCATGGCTCCTTGTCAGCACTTTTTTTGCTTATGGCCTAGTTTATTAAGGCAAAATAGCTTCCCGGCGCTGCTAGAGACCGGGCTTCTTGAAAAATCTCCGTTTAATAAATAGAGCCGAGAGGTACAAAGCAACCAGGAACAAGGCCGCCAGGACGATCAAGGCGTAGGTATCAACATAGACGGCCATTTTTTCCCAGGCGTCTCCGGCCAGCCGCCCCAGGAAGATAAGGACCGTATTCCAGATAAAGGTGCCCGCCGCCGTCAAGGCCATAAATTGGCCCAGATTCATGCGCGAAAAACCCGCCGGCAAAGAGATAATGCTGCGGACAATGGGGACGAAGCGGCATAGGAATACCGCCGCATTCCCGTGCCGGAGAAACCATTTTTCCGCCCTTTTAAGGTCTTCTCCCCTCAAGTGCAGTATCTTGCCCATCCGCCCGTCCAGGAGCCGCTCCAACTGGGCCGTATTCAGCTTAAGCCCCAGGGAGTAGATGACCGCCGCCCCCAGGAGCGAGCCCATGGTGGCGGAAATAATGGCCCCCCATATGTTCATGCCGCTAAAGGTGGTCATGAATCCCCCAAACAGCAGTATTACTTCCGAGGGTATGGGGGGGAAAATATTTTCTATGGCAATAAGCAAAAAAATGCCGAAGTACCCATACTGGCTAACGGTTTCAATAATAAATTCTTTCATTCTGCGCTCCGGGCAAAATTATTCCACCGGCCCCGGCCGGCTCCTCAAGCCGTTCTCCGGCGAGCTGCGCGCCCGCCCATATAAACAGATTACCATAAAACTGGAGTATTTGCAGTAACTGTTTTTCTATAAATTAATGCTGCCCGGGGGCGCCTGCCGGGCTTGCCGGGGGGCGCCCCCTCTGAACCGTCTCTGGCGGCGAGGCCTGGGGAAGCGCCAAACCCGGCAGGGCGCCGGCGGGGACAATTAAATAGATAAAAAACGGCCCAAATTATCGCCAAGGAAGGCCGGCGGCGGCAGGGAACGGGGAACCTATTTTCGCCGGGGAAGGGCGGAGGCAGCGCAAGCTTAATCCGCCCCCTTTTCCTGGCCCATCAGCGCCAGGACCCCCTCCATAAATTGGGGCCAGTTCACATTTTCCATGTAGTGCAGGAAGAGGACTTCGCCAATGGCCTTGTCCTGGATAAACTGGAGAATGTTTTTCCCCGTGGCGCCTATGCTGTAGAAGCGCGAGTCCACCACGTAGATCTCCTGGTAGTGGGGCAGCAGAAAGGGGACAAAGGCGTTTCCAAAGGAGTCTTTCAGGACCAGGATCTTCTTCCCGTTCCGCACCTGGGTTTTGATTACGCTCCAGGTGCCCCCGCCGGTGCTGAGGAAGACGAGATACTTGTCAGTCTTGCTCTCCGCGTATTGAAAGTCGATGACCTCGCTTTCTCGTTCCTCGGAGCCGTAGTATACGGTAAACTCATGTTCGGTAAAAGGCATGTAGACGGAGACGGTATCGGGATTCTTCTCCAGGCTCCGGTCCAGGGTCTTGGAGTAGGAGCTGCCCAGGAAGCCCTCCAGGTCGATGCGCCGGTATCTCTCCAGGGGCACGGGCCTCTCTCCCCGGGCCTCCATGAAAGCGCAGTAGGCGTAGTAGGCGCCCAGAGCCGTCCAGTGGTGGTCCGTCCGGAAATAGATGTACTCGTCGGTATGGAGATTCAAGGCATCGTAGGCGTTGATGGTCCGGATGCCGGGATCCAGCCGGCTGTTCAGGTAGTCCAGGGCTTCGTTCTGGGAGTCGGTAATCCCCTGGTATTTTCTTAGCTGCACGAATTCGCTGTTGGAGGGAGCGATTAGGGAGTAGATCTTTACCTGGCCGCCCAGTTTCTCCGCGTACCGGTTTAATATCTCCGCGTAGTAGTCAAAATGCTCCTTGTTGAATTTAAACAGCTGGACCGCCTGGCCCTCGACGATGAGCCAGTAGCCCACGTTCCTGTCGTTGCCGTCATCCACCTTTGGCGGCTCGGGCCGGTTGTCCTGGGGCTCTTCCTGCTCTCCGGGATCTCCCGCCGGCGGCTCTTCTTCCCCTTCCGGCGGATCCGGCAGCTCCCCGGGGTCGGCAATCAAGGAGACCCCGGGCCCCAGGAGGGAGAAGGCCTGCCGGAGATCCCGGCTGGCCTTGACGATTTTCTCCCGGAAGATAAAGGTGTCGCTATAGTAGTTTTCAAAGCGGCGAAAATACTCACCGCTGAATAGGGCCTCCAGGCTAAACTCCGGGCGCTTCTCCAGGGCCCGCTTTTCCAGCTGGGAGACGGCGGGCTTCTCCGGGTTGAAAAAGTTGGCCAACCCCAGCAGGCTAATGGCCAGGAGGAAGAAGATCACATCGAAGCGCGGTTTGCCCATTCCTTTTGCCTCCCCGAATTATCTATCGGCTTCCCTTTTTCTCCGGCGTCGCTGGGAAGCCGGCCTTCCACCCTAAAAGCGGAAATATAGAAAGGGATTATAGGATTGCCCGACCAGAAAGATAATAGAAAGAACCAGGACCGCTATATTGGCCAGGGGCTTTAGCCCTTTTTCCCATAGGAGAGCACCTTCCCCCTTCCCGGGAAGGGATCCCTTGGCCCGCTTCTCCCAGGATTTTAAGAAAGGGATGCAGCCCACGGCGGCGATTAATAGAAACAAGGCGCTGTTCCAGAAATGGATGGCCACCTCCGGCCCGGAAAGGGGGGCGCCCTTTAATCCAAACATGATCCCCAGGAACTCCAGGGCCTCTCCCAGGTCCAGGTGGTAGAAGAATACCCAGCCCACCAGCACCGCCGCCCACAGGTAGAGGCGGGAGAAGAGGGCGGGCAGCTTTTCCAAGACCCGCAAAAGGAAAAGCTTCTCCACGGCGATGAGCAGAAAATAGTACAGGCCCCAGATGACAAAATTCCAACTGGCCCCGTGCCACAAGCCGGTGAGGAACCATACGACCAGCAGGTTTCGGAACTGGTGCCTCCGGTTGCCCCCCAGGGGTATATAGAGGTAGTCCCGGAAAAAGCTTCCCAGGGAGATGTGCCAGCGCCTCCAGAACTCCGTCGCGGACCTGGAGATATAGGGGTAGTTGAAATTTTCCTTGTAGGTGAAGCCAAACATCTTTCCCAGGCCGATGGCCATGTCGGAGTAGCCGGAGAAGTCATAATAAATTTGCAGAGCAAAGAGAAAGATCCCCAGCCAGGCCCCGGCCACGGGCAGCCGCGCGTAATCCGTGCCCAGGAAGTGCTCGCAAAGCTCTCCCGCCGTGTTGGCGATTAATACTTTCTTCCCCAGGCCCATGATAAAGCGGCTTGCCCCGTAATTGAACTGCTCCCAGCTCTCCACCCGGTGTTCGATCTCCCCGGCGATCTCCCGGTATCTCACGATGGGCCCCGCCACCAGCTGGTGGAAGAGGGAGACGAAAAGCAGGAGCTTGGGAAAGGATCTCTGGGCCTCGGTCTCTCCCCGGTATACGTCGATTACGTAGGAGATGGTTTGAAAGGTATAAAAGGATATCCCGATGGGCAGGCCGAAGGCGGGTACGGGCAGGCCGGTGCCCAGCAGGCTGTTCAGGTTCTCCGCGACAAAGCCGGAATACTTGAAAAAGCCCAGAATCAGCAGATTCCCGGCTATGGATACGGCGACGGCGGCCTTCCCCTTCCAGTTGCCGCGGTTTCTTTCCGCCACCAGGGCGTTATAGTAGTCAAAGAGGGTGGAGACAACCAGGAGCGTGACCCACACCGGCTCCCCCCAGGCATAAAAAAACAGGGAAGCGATAATCAAAACCCAGTTGCGGTAAGTTCTATTTTTCAGGACATAATAAAGGGCCAGGCTTAGCGGCAGAAACACGCAAAGGAAAAAAAGGCTGGAAAATACCAACTTAGATTGCCCCCCGGTAATTTGCTTGGTCTAGTGCTGGAATCCCTAGGGCGGCAGTTTTTGCCGTCTAGAAGCGTCATCAAAGCTGGGAGAGCTACGGGTAAAGAAGAGATAGCTCACCGGTTTTGCAATCCATTGGGCGCTTTGGAAGTGCCGGCCGGGATCGCCCCCTGGAAGCAAAATCCAGGACGCCCGGGCGGGCTGACGGCCGCTGTTCTTCCCTTGGAAAGTAAACTTTTTAAGTCACGAATAAACCTTCTTTGCAGGCTTCTTTCTGGAACGGGCCGTGGGAGGGGAATGCTTGTTCCCAGGACCTGTCTTTCTCTTAAATATAACTTTAGCAGATTAAGAGAGACCTTACAACGGATTTTCGACAAAACAGGCCTGGAAAAAATAATCTGCGTTTGCGGCGCATATTGTTAATTGATGTCCGTTTTCTCCGTTTAAAAAAGACAGGCACCATAAGCGGAGCAGGCGCATAAAATTTATGTACGCTGTTAAAACGAGGTGGCCGATCGATGTTACTGTTGGCCTCGGTAATTGGGGTGCTTCGCGAAATATGGCTTCTGGTGGGCCATATTCAGAACAGTTCCTTTCCGAAACCGCTGACCGGCGCCCAGGAGCGGGAATACCTGGAGCGGATGGCTGCCGGAGACGTCTCCGCCCGCCACCAGCTTATCGAGCGGAACCTCCGGCTCGTGGCCCATATCATTAAAAAGTTTGAGCATACCGGCGAGGAGAAGGAGGATCTCATCTCCATAGGGACCATCGGCCTGATCAAGGCGATTAACACTTTTAACCATGAGAAGGGCACGCGCCTGGCTACATACGCTGCGCGCTGCATTGAAAACGAGATCCTGATGTTTTTAAGGGCCAACCGCAAAAACAAGCTGGAGGTCTCCCTGCACGACCCCATCGGCGTAGACAAGGAGGGAAACGAAGTAACCCTGATGGAGGTTATCTCCAGCAACGAGGTAATTACGGAGCAGGTGGAATCCAACCTGCTGAAGGAGAAGTTGATGGAGATGGTGGGGAAGCTGAAAGCCAGGGAGAAGAAGGTCCTTACCATGCGCTTCGGGCTGGATGAAGGCAAAAGGCACACCCAGAAGCAGATTGCCGCCCAGTTGGGCATCTCCCGCTCCTATGTTTCCCGGATCGAGAAGCGGGTCATTCAAAAGCTGGAAAGAGAATTCTCGGCGCGCTAGCCAAAGGCAGCCTTTTCAAGAAGCCCCTTCCCGGGGGACCGGGGAGGGGCTTCTTATATTACCGGATTTTTTCCTCAAAGGCGGCGCAAGCCGTGGAGGCGCCGGTTGCGGAGCGCCCGGCCCCTCCTTGGCGCACTTTTATGGGCGGTGCCCCGGATTTGCCGGGCCGGCGGCAGCCTGGCTGCCCCGCTGGAGGCAGCTTTATAGGTAGCGCACCACCAGGTCGCCCACGGCATCGGTGCCGTATCCCATCTCCCCGGCATTGAGGCTGCGCAGGTGCTTCGCGCAGACGGTGGCCACCGCTCTCTGGATGGCGGCGGCCGCTTCTTCTTCGCCCAGGTAGTCCAGCAGCATGGCCGTCGCCTCGATGGCGGCCAGGGGGTTGATTACGTTGCGGCCGGTATATTTCGGGGCGGAGCCGCCGATGGGTTCAAACATGGAAACCCGCCCCGGATGAATGTTCCCCCCGGCGGCAATGCCCATGCCGCCCTGAATTATGGCGCCCAGGTCGGTGATAATATCTCCGAACATGTTGTCGGTGACGATAACATCGAACCATTCGGGGTTTTTAACCATCCACATGCAAATGGCATCCACGTGGGCGTAGTCTTTTTCAATCTCGGGATACTCGGCGCCCACGGCCTGGAAAGTTCTCTCCCAGAGGTCGAAGGCATAGGTAAGGACGTTGGTCTTGCCGCAGAGGGTTACCTTGCGGCCCTTCCGCTTGTTCCGGCAGTAGTCGAAGGCGTAGCGCACGCATCGCTCTACCCCGAAGCGGGTGTTGATGGATTCCTGGATTGCCACCTCCTGAGGCGTTCCTTTTTTAAAGATCCCGCCGGTGCCGGCATAGAGGCCTTCGGTATTTTCCCTGACTACCACGAAATCGATGTCCTGGGGGCCCTTGTTTTTCAGGGGCGTCTCCACGCCCGGGTAAAGCTTGACGGGGCGCAGGTTGATGTAGAGGTCCAGCTCGAAGCGCAGCCGCAAAAGCAGCCCCTTCTCCAGGATGCCGGGCTTGACGTCGGGATGGCCGATGGCTCCCAGGAGGATGGCGTCAAAACTCTTTAGCTCCTCCAGGACGCTGTCGGGAAGGATCTCCCCGGTGCGCAGGTAGCGCTCCCCGCCCAGATCGTAGCTGACCGTTTCCAGCTTTAGCCCGTACCGGTCCCGGGCTGCCTCCAGGACTTTCAGCCCCTCCCGGACTTGTTCCGGCCCGGTACCGTCTCCGGGTATTACGGCAATTTTGTACATAAAAAATTCCTCCCCACTAGCTGCTGCACCTTATTATAATTCATTTTATTCCGGATCAAAAGTACAAGCTGGAAATGGTATGATATAATGGCTTTGCGCTCAAAATATGGTGGACCGGCAGCAAGGGGGTAAGCTTATTGCAACGCCGGCTGTTGTTTCCGCGGCAGCACCTGAACAATATCTTTGAGTTGGACCCGGAGGCGCTCAAAGCAAAGGGGATAAAGGGCATTATTACCGATATGGACAACACCCTGGTTCCCTGGGATGACCGGACGGTGTACCCGCGGCTGAAGGAGTGGCTGGCGTCCCTGAGGGAGCAGGGCTTCCGCCTTTGCATTGTCTCCAACAGCACCCCGGATCGGGGCAGCCGGCTGGCGGAGGAGCTGGGCATTCCCGCCATCTGGCATGCGGTCAAGCCCCGGCGCCGCTCTTTTCGCCGGGCCCTGGAGATCTTGGAACTGTCTCCCCAGGAGGTGGCCGTTATCGGGGATCAGATCTTTACCGATGTCCTGGGGGGCAATCGCCTGGGGCTGTACACCATCCTGGTTACGCCCATTTCCGACAAGGAGTTCATCTGGACCAGGTTCATGCGCAAGCTGGAGCGCCTTGTCCTGGAGCGCATGGAGAAGCACGATCTCCTGGAGTAGAAGGGGTCTGGCGCGGGCCGGAGGGTATCCTCCCTTCCTTCCTGAACCATAATAAGGTTTCAGGAGGGATGGCCGATGAAGACCCTGATCGTGCAGAGACGGATTTTGATCCCCCCGGAGAGCCTGGACCGCCACGTTTCCCAGTTCCTGGAGGCGGCGCGCCAGGTCATCGAAGAGGCCCGGGAGAAGTACCGCTCCTATACCCTGGAGCTGGAGGATATAGGCTTCAGCCCCGGGGAGGGTTTTGTAGAGATAAAACTATACTTTCGGGAGCCGGAGGAGGCGGAGCTGAAGAACATCACCTGACCGGCTCCGGGGAGGGGAAAGATGGAGATTGACGGCGAAACCCGCTGCTTTGGGTTAATTGGCGCCCCGGTAGCTCATTCCCTCTCGCCTTACCTGCACAACCGCACCTACGCCGAGCTGGGCTTAAACTGCTGCTATCTCCCCTTTCACGTAGAACCGGAGCATCTTGCCGCGGCCCTGCAGGGATTGAAGGCGCTGGGATTTGGCGGGGTCAACGTAACCATGCCCCACAAAGAGGCGGTCCTGCCGTACCTGGATCAACTGGAGGAGGAAGCAGCCCGGGCCGGGTCGGTGAACACCATCTGCCTCCGCGGGGGGCGGCTTATCGGCTACAATACCGACGGCCGGGGCCTGGTCTGGTCCCTTTACCGGGAGACTCCCTGGAGGCCCGGGGGTTCCGCCTTAATCCTGGGGGCCGGGGGCGCCGCCCGGGGCGTGGCCATGGCCCTGGCGGGAGAGGGTCTGGCGGAGCTGATCATCATGAACCGCACCCCGGAGAAGGGCCGCCGGCTGGCCTCTTTGCTTGCCGCCGCCTATAAGGAGCTTACAGTGACAGTTCTTCCCCTGGACGGGGAGCTGCTGGGGCGGCTGCAGCCGGGCCTGCTGGTCAACACCCTGCCTGTGGATCCCTGGGACTGGGAGAGGGGACCGGCAATTTCCCCGTCTACCGTTGTCTGCGACCTGCGCTATCACCCGCCGCTAAACGCCTTGCTGGCCAAGGCCCGCCGGGGGGGGAGCAGGGCGGTAAACGGCCTGGGGATGCTGGCGGGCCAGGCGGCCCTCTCTTTTGCTCTTTTCACCGGCTGTGAGCCTCCCTTCGAGATTATGTACCGTCTGGCCAGGGCCGCCGCCGGGGAAGGCTCCCCTCCGCAGACCGCCGGCCCTTGAACCGGCGGGGCACCCCTTCTCCGTCGGTCAACAGCGATACCCTCCCTGCGCCCCGAACTGCTTCTTAAAATCCGCTTCCGTCTCGCCCCAAACCGGCCGGCAAATCTGACATCTTGCGGGCCCCCGGGGATGATGTTAATATAAAACCATGGCAAAAAGATGCAAGGTAGGAAGCCAGGATATCCGGAAGCTTGTTTGCCGGTCCTGACGGAGCAGGAGGAGCATAAAGAGGAGCAGAAACCGGCAATTTCCTACCGGGGAGGCTGTCTGAAGTGGCCGGCAGCTGCGGCCGGGAATCCGGTTTTAGCTTCCTGGAGCTGCTCCTGGTAATGACCATTATCGCCTTCATCACGGTATTGGCCGCTCCCGCGCTCTCCAATTTTGAGGATAAACTCCTGCTGGAGACGGCGGCGGGGAGGCTGGCCGCTCATATGCGCCTGGCGCAGCAGGTGGCGGTGACGGGGGGGAAGACCACCCGCGTGGAGCTGTACCTGGCCCGCGACTACTACAGCATGTTTTTGCCGGAGCAGAAGGAGATTGTCCCCCTGCCCGTGGGAATAGAACTGGCCTATCTGTCTTTTCCCGGTGCGGAGAGCCAGGGAGGCTACAGCCTGGGCTTTACCCGGACGGGAGCCCCCAGCAGCGGGGGGACCGTGGTGCTCAAGAACCGCCGGGGGGAGAAGCGATACGTGATTGTGGCCGTGGGCACCGGCCGGGTCAGGGTCTCCCCTTCGCCCCCGGAACACTGGCAGTCCTTTTCATTACTGTCCCGGAGAGGATCTTGTTGAAAGAACGCTGGCCTTATTTAAACCTGGTCTTGATCGGGTTCATGGGGGTGGGGAAAACGGTCGTGGGCCGGGAACTGGCCCGCCGGCTGAAGCGCCGCTTCCTGGATACCGACGCCATGGTGGAAGAGGCTGCAGGGATGAACATACCCCAAATATTTGCTGAATACGGCGAGGATTATTTCCGGGAACGGGAGCGGGAGGCGGTGGAGAGCTTGAAGCGGTTTCCTCCCGGCTCCCTGGTGGTAGCCACCGGGGGAGGGGTCATGCTTCGGGAAGAGAACCGGGAGGCGCTCCGGCAGGGGGGCATCATCGTCCTGCTGAAGGCCTCCCCCGAGACGGTACTGCTCCGACTCAGGGCGGAGGGGGGGCGCCCCCTCCTGCAGGGAGATTGCTCGGAAGCTAAAATTCGCGCTCTCTGGGGGGAGCGGGAACAATATTACCGCCTGAACGACCTGGAGGTGGACACTACGGGCAAGAGCCCGGCTGAGGTGGCCCGGGAAATTATGGAGCGGATCGAAAAAATCGGCTAAGATAGGCAGGAATAACCATAATTACGGAGGAATTGTAAATAGGAGGCCTTAATCCTTGGGCATGAAGAAGATCCTGGTTTTGCACGGTCCCAACCTGAATATGCTGGGTCGTAGGGAGCCCCAAGTTTACGGCACCTGGACCCTGGCCGAGATCGATGCAGCTCTGCAGCAGCGAGCCGCGGAGCTGGATCTCCGGCTGGAGTGCCGGCAAAGCAACCACGAGGGGGAGTTGGTGGACTGGATTCAACAGGCGGAGGGCAGCGTCCAAGGCCTGTTAATCAACCCCGCCGCCTTCACCCATTACAGCTATGCCCTGCGGGAGGCCTTGGCCGCCGTAAAGATACCGGCGGTGGAGGTCCACCTTAGCAATATATTTGCCCGGGAACCCTTCCGGCGGCAGTCGGTGATCTCTCCCGTGGTCAGCGGGGTGATTTGCGGGCTGGGGCTGGACAGCTATCTCCTGGGCCTGGAAGCCCTGGCTCGAATCCTGGAAAGAGACGGAGAAGAGAGTTGAATCCGGCCCTGGAAAGATTGCGGGCTCTCCTGCCCCGGCACGGCGTGGAGGCCTTTCTGGTTACCAATGCGGCCAACCGCCGTTATATCAGCGGCTTTGACGGGACCGCCGGCTGTCTGCTGGTTGGCCGGGAGGAGGCCTTCCTGGTTACCGATTCCCGCTACCGGGAACAGGCGGAGGCCCAGGCGCCTCAATTTGAGGTTCTCCTCTGGCGGAGGAACCTGGCGGCCACCTTGGCCAGGATTATCCGGAAGCAGTCCTGGAAAAGGGTTGCCTTTGAAGCCAAGGATGTTTCCTACAGCTTTTACCGGGAAATGACCCGCTTCTTTCCCGGGGAGCTGGTTCCCCTGGAGTCGGCCCTAGAGGAGCTGCGCCGGGTTAAATCGGACCGGGAGATTAAACTTTTGCGCCAGGGGGCCGCCCTGCTGGACCGCGGCTTCAACTACCTGCTGGAATACCTGAAGCCCGGCTTGACGGAGCAGGAGGTGGCCCTGGAGTTGGAGTACTTTTTGCGCCGGCAGGGTGCCCAGGAAGCTGCTTTTCGCTTTATCGTCGCTTCGGGGCAGCGCGGCTCCATGCCCCACGGGGTGGCCAGCGGCAAGCGCCTGCAGCAGGGCGAACTGGTAACCATTGACTTTGGGGTAATTTACCAGGGGTACGCCAGCGACATGACCCGTACACTAGCCCTGGGGAGCGCCGATCGCCGCCAGCGCCAGGTATACCAGCTAGTTTACCGGGCTCAGCAGGCGGCCAGGGAAGGAATTAAGGCAGGGATGAGCGCCGCCGAAGCCGACCGCTTGGCCCGGGAAATTATCGACGGCGCCGGCCTGGGCGGCTATTTCGGGCACGGGCTGGGGCACGGTGTGGGCTTGGAAACCCACGAGCGGCCGGTGCTCTCCCCCCTGGGGAAGGAGATTCTGGAGCCCGGCATGGTGGTTACCATTGAACCGGGGGTTTATATTCCCGGCTGGGGAGGGGTTCGCATCGAAGACATGGTTTTAATTGGTCGGGACAGGGGAGAGACCTTAAACAGCAGTCCCCGCGAACTGATCATCATTTAAACTAGGCCATGGGGAGGTTCCGATGATATCGACCAATGACTTTCATACCGGCTTGACCATCGAGCTGGAGGGCGAAGTTTACACCGTGGTGGACTTTCAACATGTCAAGCCCGGCAAAGGGGCGGCCTTTGTGCGCTCCAAGTTGAAAAACCTGCGCACCGGTTCCATAACGGAGAAAACTTTCCGGGCCGGAGAAAAAGTAAACCGGGCCCACCTGGAGCGCAAGGAGATGGAATACCTTTACCGGAGCGGCGATGACTTTTACTTGATGGACCTGGAAAACTACGAACAGATTACCGTCTCCGGGGAGCAGATTGGCGATGCCGTGAAATACCTGAAAGAGAACGAGAGGCTGCATGTGCTGCTCTACGGGGAGAAGATCATGGGGCTGGAGCTCCCCAACACGGTGGAGCTTACCGTCGTCGACACGGAGCCCGGCTTTAAAGGCGACACCGCCGCGGGCGGCTCCAAGCCGGCGACCCTGGAGACCGGCCTGGTGGTCCAGGTTCCCTTCTTTATCAACACGGGGGATAAAGTACGCATCGACACCCGGAGCGGTGCATATATTGAAAGAGCCTAGTGGAACAATATGGATGTAAGCTAAAAAGGAGGCAAAGGACATTGGACGACTTAAAAGCACGGGTAGCTTATCTCAGGGGTTTGACGGACGGACTGGAGCTGGATGAAAGCAGCAAAGAAGGAAAAATTCTGCTAAAGATAATCGATATCCTCGAAGAAATGGCCGGCGAAATGGAACAGTTGCAGACCAACTATGAAGAGCTGTTCGAGTACGTGGAAGCCATCGACGATGATTTAACGGAGCTGGAAGAAGATCTTTTCGACGAAGGTTACGAAGAAGAGGATGAAGACAGCCTGGAGGAAGATTTTGAAGGAGGCTTCTCCATCGAGTGCCCCAATTGCCGCGAAGTGGTCGTTGTCAGCGACGATCTGCTGGATAAAGAAGGTTCCATCGAGGTGGTTTGCCCCGGTTGCGGCGAGCTAGTCCTGGTGGATGACGATGAATGGGATAAGTTGGAGGATGAAGAGGAAGACGAGGACGAGGAGGACGACAACGGGGAACAGTAGCCGGAGCCAGGAGCCCCGAAGGAAAGCAGATGGAAGCCCTAAAGCCCCACCCGTGCGGAGGGGCTTTTTTGCTGCTTCCTGCGAGGGCTGAAGGGTTTAATAGCGCCACTTATTCCGGGAGGCAATTTCGCGGAAAGGCCGGTTCAACTTTTTCAAGTGGCAGGGGCGGCGAAAGGGTTTCCCGGTAAAGCACCAGCGGAAAGAGTGAGGAAGCTTTTCCACCGCTGCGGGGTCGCTCTCCCGGTGGGTGGTGCTGGCGGTATGAATAAAAATTACGGGGCGCTCCCGTTGGGCTTGGGCGGCGCAGTAGTCAAGGGAAGCGGCGGCCGCTTTTCCCGTGTAGCAGCCTTCCAGCTTTATATTGGCCTCCTTCCGGAAGCGGCGCATGGCTCTTCTGCGGGGCGGTGTCGAAGCCGTCCCCTTCTCCCAGCCAGCCTTCTTCCAGGTGGAGCCGCTCCTCCAGCCTCCTTTCTGCTTTCCCAGTCCTTACGCCCCGGCGCCATAGCAGCTTTAAGCTGCTCCGAGCCAGCCCCAGGATTTTCCGGCGGTCCAGCAGGCCGGGGTGGACTACGCGCACCGTGTGCAGCTTGGTTTGCATTTCCATAGATTCCTCCCTCTCCAGCAACTGCAACAGGCCGGCGCAAATTTTATAAATATCATTCCTCCCCCAAACATATACATAAAAAAAGGTCAAGCTTTAGGGGGAGTCCTGTGCCCGAAAAAACGGAGCTTATCAGCGAGCAGGTGGGGGCTTACCTGGCGCCCCGGATCCGATCCATTATCAACGCCGCCTCGCCCCCTTTGTGGGCGGGCCTGGAGGAGATCCGGCTGCGGGCGGAGCGCCCCCTGGCGGTTCACGGCCGCTGGGGAGACTTCTTTTTGAACGAAAAGGGCGCGGCGGTCCCTCCCGGCGAGGCCTATTGCCCCAGCGGGGAAGACCTGGAGCGCTCCCTGCAGCTGATTAGCTGCTCCTCCCTCTATGCTTTTGAACAGGAGCTGCGCTGCGGCTATATTACCATTCCCGGCGGCCATCGGGTGGGGCTTTGCGGTCAAGCGGTCCTGGAAGAGGGGCGCGTGGTCCGCTTAAAGCATATTACCGGCCTCAATTACCGCCTGGCCCGGGAGGTAGTCGGCTGCGCCCGCCCCTACCTTCCCCTCTTCCTGGACTACCGCCAGGGGCGGGTCCGCCACGGGCTGATTGTCTCCCCGCCCCGGGGAGGGAAGACCACCTTTTTAAGGGACTTGACGCGCTGGCTGAGCGACGGGGTTCCCGGCCTGGGCTTTAAGGGCTTCAAGGTGGCCGTGGTGGATGAGCGCTCGGAGATCGGCGGCTCCTTCCTGGGCCGGCCCCAGCTTAACGTGGGCTATAACACCGATGTTCTCGATGCCTGCCCCAAGGCCGAGGGGATGATGATGCTGCTTCGCTCTATGGCCCCCCAGGTTATCGTTACCGACGAGATCGGCCATGAGAAGGATATCAGCGCCATTGAGGAGATTATCCACGCCGGGGTGACGGTTATCGCCACCGCCCACGGCGGCAGCCAGGAGGAGTTGCTCCGCCGCCCCGGACTGCGGCGCCTTTTCCAGCAGCAGGTCTTCGAGCGGGTTGTGTTCCTGGGAAGGAGCCGGGGAGTGGGAACCGTGGAAAGAATCATCGACCCCCGGAGCGGCCGGGTGCTCCGGCAGCCGGTCCCGGCGGAGGGCAGGGTGCTGACGTGGGGGAGCTAGTGCTGAAATCCATCGGCGCCCTCTGCATTCTCATCGGGAGTTCGGCCTTTGGAGAATACAAGGCGCGTTCCTTCCACCGGCGGGTGAGGGATCTGCAGCAGTTTCAGCGCTCCCTTAAGCTGCTGGCCACGGAGATCAGGTACGCCCGCTCCATGCTCCCTTATGCCTTTAAATCCGTGGGGGGGCAGCTGGATTCTCCCGTGGGGGAGCTGTACCTGCGGGCGGCGGAACTGCTTCTCCAGGAGAGGACTCCTCGGGAGGCCTGGCGGGAGGCTCTGGCGGAAATATGGCCCCGGGCCCATTTCAGCCGGGCCGACGGGGAGATTATCGAGGCCCTGGGGTCGGCCCTGGGGGTTGAAGAAAAAGAAGGGCAGCTAAAGCAAATTCAACTGACCCTTCAGTACCTGGAATTTGCCCTGGAGGAGGCCCGGGAGAGCAACCGGCGCCAGGCCAAGATGTGGCGCTACCTGGGCTATCTCACCGGCGCGGCCCTGGTAATTTTCTTCCTCTAGCGGAGGGATGGCGGATGGGGTAAACGTGGATCTCCTCTTTAAAATAGCCGGCATCGGCATCTTTATCTCGGTTTTGAACATTGTGCTTAAGCAGGCGGAAAAGCAGGAGCAAGCCCAGATGCTGACCTTGGTGGGGGTGGTGCTGGTTCTTTTAATGGTCCTGCAGCTGATCAGCGAGCTCTTTACCAGCATTAAAACCATCTTCAACCTCTTTTAAAGCGGGCTAAATCTATATGGATATTATCCAGATTGTCGGCCTGGGACTGGTGGCCACCCTGCTGGTGCTGGTCTTGAGAGAACAACGGCCGGAGATGGCCATGATGGTCTCCCTGGTGGCCGGGGCGATAATCCTGCTGCTGGTTGTCGACCGGCTGGTTGCCGCCGTTCAGGTGATCACAGAGATGGCGGTGGGGGCGGGGATAAACCTAACTTACTTGCAGACGCTGCTGCGCATTGTGGGCCTGGCTTACCTGGCGGAGTTCGGCGCCCAGGTGTGCCGGGATGCGGGAGAGGGAAATATCGCGGCGCGGATCGAGTTCGCCGCCAAAGTAATCATCCTGGTTCTGGCGGTGCCGATTATTGTGGCGGTGATGGAGAGCATCCTCTCCCTGATCCCTTGAGGAGAGTGGGCCTGATCATTCCGACCCTGAAAAAAACCTGCTTCTATGCGATCCTGGCCGCCCTGGCGTTAACGGCCGCCCCCTTGCCCGTCCTGGCCGTGGAGCCCGAGGATGCCGAACTGGACCTGAGTTTTTTTGAGCGCTACTGGCAGGAAATCGAGAAGGAAGCGGGGGAGATCCTGCCCCCGGTGAACTGGCGGAATTTTTGGGAAAGCCTTCGTTCCGGGGAGACGCTGATCAACCCGGGACGCCTCTTCAGCGGCGCCGGGCGCTATTTTTTCGGAGAGCTCCTGCTGCAGCTAAAGATCATGGGGCAGTTGCTGGTCCTGGCGGTGGCCGCCGCCTTCCTGAAAAATATTGAATCCGCCTTTCAAAGGGAGCAGGTGGCCACCCTGACCCGGAGCATCGTCCTTATAGTCTTGATCGGCATTAGCGTGCAGGTTTTTCATGCCGCCATTACCTCGGCCGCCAGGGTGATTAACGACATGGTGGATTTTGCCCTGGCCCTGCTGCCCACTATTATTGTCCTCCTGGCTTCACTGGGCAGCTTTGTCTCGTCGGCCATGCTCCACCCCCTGGTGGTCTTTGGGATAAACTTTTTCGGATCCCTGATCCGAGCGGTTATTTTGCCCTTAATCTACTTGAGCACGGTCCTGGGCCTGGCCAATCACTTTTCTCCCTCTTTCCAGGTGGGGAAGTTGGCGGACCTGTTTCGGGATCTGTGCGGCTGGGGGCTGGGCTTGACCATGACGCTGTTTGTAGGCATTTTAACGGTCCAGGGGGCGGCCGGCACCGTGGCGGACGCCGTCAGCCTGCGCACGGCCAAGTACATGACGGGAGCTTTTGTCCCCGTGGTGGGGAAGATGCTCTCCGATGCCGTGGAAACGGTGATGGGCGCCTCCCTGCTGCTAAAAAACGGGATTTACCTGGGCGGGATAGTGGTCCTTTTCCTGCTGGCCCTCTTTCCCCTCTTGAAGCTGGCCGCGGTGATCCTGGTTTACAAGGTGAGCGCGGCGCTGGTGCAGCCTCTGGGCGATACGGGGCTGGCGGAGGGCATCAATACCATGGCCGGCTGCCTGACCATGGTCCTGGCCACCATGGCCTCGGTAACCCTGATCTTTATCCTGGCGGTAACCGTGGTGGTGGGGGCCGGAAATGCCGCCCTGATGTATCGATGAGCCTTCTCCCAAGGAGGGTGCCGTATGAAGGTCCTGGCGGATCTGGTTCGCAACCTGGTGGTAATCATCTTTGTCAACGCCCTTCTGGAGATGCTGCTCCCGGGGGGGCAGTTCCAGCGCTATACCAGGCTGGTAACGGGCCTGCTAATCATCCTGATGGTTACCGGCGCCCTATACGGCCTGGTGCGCGGCGCCCCCGAAGGGGAGCCGGCCTTCTCAATGCCGGAATTGGCCGACCCCGCCCTGAAAGCCAAAGGGGAGGAACTCTGGAGGCTCAACCACCGGAAAGTGATCGGGCTATACCGGGAAAAGCTGCAGCAAGAGGTGGCGGCCGTGCTGGCGGAGGGCGGAGAGTGGAACGCGGAGCGGATTCAGCTGGAGATAGAGGAAAACGAAGAAAGCCCCCAATTTGGCGAGATCCGCCGGCTGGAGGTTTGGGTGCGGGAGGGTCCGTCGGAAAAGCGCCCCTCAACCATAGATCCCGTCATCGTGGAGCCCATACGCATCGGGAAGGAAGAGAAGGGTGCCGGAGAAGGGGAGGAGACGAAGGAGATGCGGCTGCCGGGGCTGGAACAAAAATTGATCCGCCACTTGCAGCTAAATTCCGAAGCGGTTCGGGTGTGGGGGCCGGCTAGGGAAGCGCCCCCGGTTCCATAGAGGAGGTTTGCCGCTTGAAATTGCCGGAAAGTTTAAAATCGGCCTGGCAAAGGTGGGGGTTGGAGATCGGCTCCCGGGGGACCGGTTTTAAACTGCTTCTAGTGCTGGCCCTGGGGATAGGGATTATGCTGTTCAGTTCCTTGCTAAGCTTTAAAAGAGATACCCCGCCGGCCCCTTCCACCCGGGAGGAGCCCCCGGTTGAGGGGGGCGGCGCAGAGTTGTGCCGGGAGTTGGAGGCGATGCTAAATGAGATCCGGGGGGTCAGCCGGGCCCGGGTTTTCTTGACCCTGGAGTCCTCTTCCCGGCAGGAGTTGGTCCAGGACCGGGAGGCAACCAGAAGAACAAACACCGAAGAAGACGGCGCCGGGGGAACCAGGCGCACGGAGGAGGAGACCCAGCGCTACACCCATGTGGTGGTCCGGGACGGCCAGGGAGAGGAGAGCCCGATAGTGGTGCAGACGGAGGAGCCCCGCTACCGGGGGGTGCTGGTGGTGGCCGACGGGGTCGAAGACCCGGCGGTGAAGATGCGGGTCATCGAGGCGCTCCGAGCCGTTTTAAATCTCTCGGCGCACCGCATTTCCGTTTTGCCCAGATAAATCATCTTAGGGAGGAGGAATGCCAATGGCGAAAAGGAGGAGGCTCTGGTGGTGGCTGCTGCCGGCCCTCCTGCTTTTGGGAGGGGCTGTCTGCTGGGTCATCTCCGGGCTGGAAACGAAAATGGCCGACAGCTATGAAGTGATTACCGACCCGGAACTGTTGACCGAGGAGGCGATCCCTCTCCAGCAGAAGGAAAACTGGGAAGCGGATCCCGAGGGGGCTTTCTACGTGGAGTACCGGCTGCAGCGGGACCGGGTTCGCTCCCAGGAAGTGGAGATGCTCCAGGAGATAATTGACCATCCCAACGCCTCCGCAGAATCCAAGGAGGAAGCGGAGGCCATGATGCTGGAGATTATCCAGCTCATGGAGAAGGAACTGATGATCGAGAACATGCTCAAGGCCCAGGGTTACGAGGACGCCCTTTTCTTTTACCGCAACCGCCTGGCTACGGTCATGGTTAAAAAGAAGGAACTGAGCGAGCGGGAATTTCTCCAGGTGACCGAGGTGGTGGCCGGGGCGCTGGATATTGAGCGGGAAGAGGTAAAGGTTATTGCCAGGCCCTAAGGGGCCGGGAAGGGGCGGCCGTTTTTAGTTAATTGAATTGACGGTTGGGGTGTTGTATAATAAACTGAGTACAGGCTTTTGGATAATAAAGGCTATTAATAAGGCTATTAATAGCGCGGGAGGCTAAGGAATTATATGATGTCTGAAGAGGTTCAAGCAAACTCCGAATTGGGTACTATACGCATTGCCGACGAAGTGGTCGCCGTTATCGCCGGCCTGGCCGCCACCCAGGTGGAGGGGGTCGCCTCTATGAGCGGCGGCATCGCCGGCGGGATTGCTGAAGCCCTGGGACGGCGAAACTTCTCCAAGGGAGTTAAAGTGGAGGTAGGCAGCGAAGAGGCGATCATCAACTTATATATCATCGTCAAATACGGTTTTCGTATTCCCGATATAGCTTGGGAGATACAGGAGAACGTCAAGAAAGCCGTGGAGAGCATGACCGGTCTCCGGGTGGTCCAAGTGAACGTCCACGTTCAGGGGGTAAGCTTCCCCCAACAGAAAGAGGGTTCCGAGCAGGATACGGAAGAGATAATCGTTAAATAATCTTTGCCAAACCAGAGCGAGGGGGCGGGAATAAGGGAGATGAAATTGGCGACCAGATTTGTCCTAGTTGTAGTTGGGTTGCTGCTGATCGGGCTGGCCTTGTTTGTGCTGGGGGTAAGCTTGCAACTGCTGCCCGACATGGGGACAGGTTTTGCCTGGCTGACGGGGTGGCAATATGCCCTGGCCGGCGGGGTCATCCTGGTTGTGGCCCTGCTCCTGGTATCTTTGGCGCTGCGCACCGATGCAAAACGCCGGCCCCCCGACACCGTGCTGGTGGAAAATGATTTCGGAGAGGTCCGCATCTCTTTGACGGCTATTGAGAACATGGTCCACCGAGTGGCCCAGCAGCAAAAGGGGGTCAAGGATAACAGCCGCAAGGTGAACGTCTCCCCCCAGGGACTGATTGTCTACCTAACGGTTAGAGTCATGCCTGACCTGGAGCTTCCTGCCCTGGTCAGCGAACTCCAGGAGAAGATCAAAAACTACATCGAAAAAATTACCGGCATTGTGGTTTTTGAAGTCAAGGTAAAGATCGAGAATATAATCGTCGACCAGGTGGCTCTTAAGCGCTAGCGGAACAGAGGGATAAAAGGGGGAGCAGGATGACTGAGCTAAATTTATGGAATCTCTTTATAAAGCACTCGGGAAAAATTATTGGCGGACTGCTGGGGCTGTTGATCGCGGTCCTGATGCTCAAGTACGGCTTCTGGAAAACATTGTTTATCCTTATTGCCGTAGGAGTCGGCATTTTCCTGGGATGGCGCCTGGATTTAAACGACGGCGTGCGCGGATTGCTGGATCGCCTTTTTTCTCCCCGAGACGACTATTAGCCTCCGCCGCTTCCCTGCCGCCGGCGTTCCTTTCCTGTCACCGAAGAATTTGCAACTCATGGGAGGTAATCGTTTTTGAGTCGCCGTTTGGCCCGCGATACAGCATTTAGGGCTCTGTTCCAGATTGACCTGGGAAAATGCGATCCGGAACTGGCTTTGCGCCATGCTCTGGAGGGAGTGTCCCTTTCTGCTGAAGAAGAACAATTTGTCCGGGAACTGGTTTTGGGAGCAAGAGAAAAGCTGGCCGAAATCGATGCTCTAATCCGGAAGAGATTAATCAACTGGGACCTAAGCCGGGTCTCCGCCGTGGAACGCAACCTGCTCCGGCTGGCCCTCTACGAGATGCTGTACCGACCGGAGATTCCGGTAGCCGTTTCCATCAACGAAGCCCTGGAACTGGCCAAGAAATACGGCACCAGCGAAGATGCGGCCGCTTTTATCAACGGAGTCCTGGACGGTGCCACGGTGAAACGGTTTGAATAAGTGTTTTCTAGGCATTGATACTTCCGCTTATACTACTTCCATGGCCCTGGTGGACGGCCGCCAGGGATTGATCTGGGAAAAGCGGTTTTCGCTTCCCGTCCAGAAGGGGGGGCTGGGGCTGCGCCAGTCGGAGGCGGTCTTTGCTCACCTGAAAAGCCTTCCCGGAATTTGGGCTGAGGGAGCATTTTTTTTAAAGGAAGCCTCCCTGGCGGGGGTCTCGGCTTCTACCCGCCCCCGGCCCCAGGCCGGCTCCTATATGCCCGTTTTCAAAGTCGGCGAAGCCTTCGGGAAGATTATCGCCCGCACCCTGGACCTGGCTTTTCTTCCCTCCACGCACCAGGAGGGCCATGTCATGGGCGGCCTCTGGTCGGCGGGGCTTCCCGAAGGGCGCTACCTGGTCTGGCACCTCTCCGGGGGAACCACGGAGCTGCTGGAGGTGCTGGAAGGTCCGCCCGGCACCCTGTCCCTGAAGTTGATCGGGGGAACAGAGGATCTCAACGCCGGCCAGTTTATCGATCGCCTGGGCGTCAAGATGGGGCTGCCTTTTCCCGCGGGGAGGGAGCTGGAGAAGATCGCCCGGGGCGGCGCTCCAGGTGCCGTGAAGCTCCCCGTGGCCGTCAAGGGGACGCAGATCAGTTTTTCCGGCCCGGCCAGCGCCGCCCAGCGTTTGCTGGAGAAGGGCTGTCCCCCGGAAGACCTGGCCCGGGCGGTGGAGACCTGCATTGCCGATTCTCTATTCAGCGCCGTGAACTCCCTTCCAAGTCCGGAGCGCTATGATGCCCTCCTCCTGGTGGGCGGTGTGGCCGCCAACTCCTTTATCCGGGAGCGGTTGGCCGCCCGTTTGGAGGGGTGGACCGTGAAGGGGGCGGATCCCCGCTTTGCCGGAGACAATGCCGTCGGCCTGGCCGTTCAGGCTTGCCGTCGATTAAACCCGAGCGCCGGGGGATAAATTAATTCCCCGGAGCAAAGAGGAAATATTCTGAAGCATGGCGAAATAGAAAAATTTGAGAGGTTTTAACTCGCCTTTTGATCCGCTTGCTTAAGTTTCTTGACCTCTAGAACATGCTGACGGCCGCCGGGAGCACCGGGAGAAGAGAAGGCGGCCGGCCCAAGGAATTTCAACGGAAGGGAAAGGGGGTATGCAGGGCTCGATTAATTAACTTAACCCCGATTAACCAGGAAGAAAAAGGAGTTAAGCGCTATGGAAACCAATATAAAGACCGACCTGAAAAATCTGGCCGCAGAAAACCCTGTCTTTGCCATCAAGGAAATTGTGCGGCGTCACAGCATGCAGAGGGGGGCCGCTATTCCCATTCTGCAGGATATTCAAAACACCTTTGGTTATGTATCCAAAGAGATGATGCAGCGAGCGGCGGAATTTTCCGGGATACCGGTGGGTGAACTCTACAGCATTGTAACCTTTTATGCCCAGTTCCGGCTGGAGCCCATCGGCAAGAACCTGATCCAGGTATGCCACGGCACCGCCTGTCACCTGGCCGGAGCGGAAAAGATTACGGAGTCGCTGCAGTTTGAGACCAAGGCCCAGGCCGGGGGGACCAGCCCCGACGGCCTTTTCACCGTGGAAAAGGTGGCCTGCCTGGGATGCTGCAGCCTGGCTCCCGTGATGACCCTGAACGAAGAGACCCATGGCCGCCTGACGCCGGACAAGGTCAAGAAGATAATCAAGGAGAAGCGCCGGCAGGCGGAGGAGGAAAAGTCGGCAGGCAAGGGGGCAAGTCAAGATGCATAGTGCGCCGTACAGAGTAAAAGTGGGACTGGCAACCTGCGGGATTGCCAGCGGGGCCGCCAAGGTTTACAGCGCCCTGGAGCAGGCGCTGCAAGGCACGGATGTTAGACTGGAAAGAACGGGCTGCATCGGCATGTGCTACTGCGAGCCGCTGGTGGAGGTGATCGCGCCCGGCGGCGAGAGCTACATGTACGGAAAAGTGACCCCCGAAGACGTGCCGCGCCTGGTGGAGGAACATCTCAAGCAGGGGAAGCCGGTGCGGGAGCTCCTGATTATGGGCGAGGGCGCGGAAACCGACGATTACAGCTTTCTGCAGGGGCAGCATCGCATCCTGCTTAAAAATTGCGGGCATATCGACCCGGAAGATATAGAGAGCTACATGGCCGTGGGAGGTTATGAAGGTCTTAAGAAAGCTTTGACTTCCATGACCCCGGAGGAAGTAATCGAAGAGATCAAACGCTCGGGCCTCCGGGGGCGGGGGGGCGCCGGCTTTCCTACCCATGCCAAGTGGAGTTTTACCCGGCAGGCTCCCGGGAAGCAGAAATATATTGTTTGCAACGCCGACGAAGGAGACCCAGGAGCCTTCATGGATCGGAGCATTCTGGAAGGCGACCCCCACAGCGTTCTGGAAGGCATGCTCATCGCCGGCTACGCCATCGGTGCCAACACCGGCTATATTTATATCCGGGCGGAGTACCCCCTGGCCATCCGCCGCCTGAAGGTGGCTATACAGCAGGCCCAGGAGCGCGGTTTTCTGGGCGAACGCATCCTGGGGACGGATTACAGCATGCAGATCATTATCCGGGAGGGGGCCGGCGCCTTTGTTTGCGGCGAGGAGACGGCCTTGCTGATGTCCATTGAAGGGAAGCGGGGCATGCCGCGCTTCCGGCCGCCGTTTCCCGCCCAGAAAGGGCTCTTTGGCCACCCCACTTCCATCAACAACGTGGAGACTTTTGCCAACGTCCCCCGGATCCTGCACCAGGGTGCCGCCGCTTACAATACCCTGGGCACCGAAGAGAGCAAGGGGACCAAGGTCTTCGCCCTGGCGGGCAAGGTAAGGCGGGGCGGCCTGGTGGAGATTCCCATGGGCACCACCATCAACGAGATTGTCTTCAATATTGGCGGCGGGATCTCTACCGGCAAGCCCTTCAAGGCGGTGCAGACGGGCGGGCCCTCCGGAGGCTGCATCCCCGCCGAACTGGGAGATACGCCCGTGGATTACGAGTCCTTGAAGAAAATTGGAGCGATTATGGGTTCGGGCGGCCTCCTGGTCATGGATGAAGAAACCTGCATGGTGGACGTGGCCAAGTACTTCCTCACCTTTACCAAGGAGGAGTCCTGCGGCAAGTGCACCTTCTGCCGCGCCGGGACCTACCAGATGCACAAGATCCTGGAGCGGATTACCGAGGGGAAGGGGCGCGAAGAGGATATCGACACCCTGGAGGAGCTGGCGGAGAAGATCAAGGCCGGTTCCCTCTGCGGCCTGGGACAGACCGCTCCCAACCCGGTCCTGACTACCATCAAGTACTTCCGGAAGGAGTACGACGCCCATGTCAAGGAGAAGTACTGTCCCGCCAAGAAGTGCAAGGCCTTGATCGAATACCGGATCGACCCCGAGGTCTGCACGGGCTGCACCCTCTGTGCCAGGCAGTGCCCGGCGGGAGCCATTTCCGGAGAGAAGAAAGAGGCCCATGAAATTGACCAGTCCACCTGCATCCGCTGCGGCCTCTGCATAAACAGCTGCAAGTACCAGGCCATTACCGTTATCTCTGAGCCGCGGGTGACGGCTTAAGCGGGAAATTTTGCTCTTTTCCCGAGCAAGGAAAGTGAACTGGGGGAGGAAACATGCCAAAAGTAGGTATCACCATAAATGGAAAAGAAGTGCTTGCCGAGGAGGGAAGCAACCTCCTGGAGGTAGCCCTGGCCAACGGCATTGAAGTGCCCCACCTCTGCTATGACCCCCGTATCAAGCCTTTCGGCTCGTGCCGCATGTGCTTTGTGGATATCGGTGGTCCCCGGGGCCCGGTGCCGGCCTGTGCCACCACGGTAACGGAAGGCATGCAGGTGGTAACCGACAACGAGGCACTGACAGCCCTGCGCAAAGTGGCCCTGGAGCTGCTCATGTCGGAGCACTGCGGGGACTGTATCGCTCCCTGCCAGCTGGCCTGCCCCGCCCATATCGACATCCAGGGTTTCATCGCTTTCATCGACCGGGGCGAGTACGAGAAGGCGGCGGAGTTGATCAAGGAGAAGATGCCCTTGCCCTCCATTTGTGGCCGGGTTTGCCCACGTTTCTGCGAACAGGAATGCCGCCGCAACATGGTGGATGACCCAGTCAATATCTGCGACCTGAAGCGCTTTGCCGGCGACTTCCACCTGGAGGCCATAAGCTCGTATGTGCCCCAGAAGAAACCCGATACCGGCAAGGAAGTAGCCGTGGTGGGGGGAGGGCCCGCCGGCCTGACAGCTGCTTATTACCTGGCCCTGGAAGGGCATCGGGTTACCCTCTTTGACCGCGGTCCCAAGCTGGGGGGGATGCTGCGCTACGGCATTCCCGAGTACCGGCTGCCCAAGGCCCTGCTGGACCGGGAGGTGGATCTGATTGCCGGCCTCTGCAAGGAGGTGCGCCTGGGACAGATCCTGGGCCGGGATTTTACCCTGGAGGACCTGCGTAAAAGCTACGACGCCGTTTTCCTGGGCTTGGGCTGCCAGTCGGCCCAGGGGATGGGGCTGGAAAGGGAGGATATGCCGGGCGTCTTCCGCGGCATTGAATTCCTGCGCAGCGTGATCGAGGGAAATCCCCCGAAGCTGGGCTCCAGGGTGGCCGTTGTGGGGGGCGGCAACACGGCCATGGATGCCGCCCGGACCGCCCTGCGCCTGGGGGCGGAGGAGGTTTACGTAATCTACCGCCGCAGCCGCAACGAGATGCCGGCGAACCCCATCGAGATTCAGGAAGCGGAAGAAGAAGGCGTCCAGTTTAAGTTCCTGACCAATCCCGTATCCATTCTTGGCGAAGAATGCGTTACCGGCATCGAGTGCGTGCGGATGGAGTTGGGCGAGCCCGATGCCAGCGGCCGCCGCCGTCCCATAGTCATCAAGGGTTCCGAGTTCCGGCTGGAACTGGACAATGTGATCATGGCTATCGGCCAGGGCCTGGACCTGGAGAATGCCCAGTGCTGCTCCCTGCAGCTGGAGCGGAAAAACCTGGCCGCCTGCCGCGAAACGGGCTGCACCCCCATGGAGGGCGTTTTCGCCGCCGGGGACGCCGTTACCGGTCCCGCCACGGTGGTGGAAGCCGTGGGCGCGGCGCGCAAGGTGGCCCGGGCCATGGATCTCTACCTGCGGGGGCAGGAGGTTGTTCCCGAGAGGGAACCCTTCAACTGCTCCATGGGCTCCCTGGAGGAGCTGGATCCCAAGGATTTTGCCGACCGGGAGAAGATGGAGCGCATCCCGGTGCGGCACATCGAGCCGGAGATACGGAAAAAGGATTTCCGGGAATACAACCTGGGCCTGACGGAAGAGGAGGCCCGGAAAGAGAGCAAGCGCTGCCTCTCCTGCGGCTGCCAGGAGGTTTTCCACTGCACCCTGCGCCGCTATGCCGAAGAACTGGAGATCTCCACAGAGCGCCTGGGGGTGGAGCGGAAGCGCTATCCCATCAGCAAGGATCATCCCTATATCCAGCATGATCCCAACAAGTGCATTCTCTGTGCCAATTGCGTGCGCATCTGCCAGGAAGTCCAGGGGGTCAACGCCCTTTGCCTGGTGAACCGGGGCTACAACACCGTGGTGAAGCCGGTCCTGGAGCTGCCTCTGGCGGAGTCCGGCTGCGAGTCCTGCGGGCAGTGCGTCTCCGCCTGTCCCACGGGCGCCCTTACCGCCAAGAGCCCCTTCGAGAAGCCGGGCCCCTGGAGGGACGACCGGGTGGTGCGGACCACCTGCGTCCAGTGCGGCATCGGCTGCATTCTGGACCTGCACCTGGTGGCCGACCGGGTGAACCGGGTCACTTCACCTCTGCGCCAGGGGATTAACGACGGCAACCTCTGCGTAAAAGGCGCCTTTGAATGCCGCTTCGGACAGGAACCAGGGCGGCTGCACCGGCCCCTGGTCAAGCGCGGCGGCGCCTTGCAGGAAGCCGGCTGGGAGGAGGCCGTGGGCGCGGCGGCGGAAGGGCTGAAGAAAGTCCGGGAGGCTCACGGGGCGGAGAGTCTGGCGGTTCTTGTTTCCCCGCAGCTGAGCAACGAGGAGGGCTACCTGGCCCAAAAGCTGGCTCGCCAGGTTCTGGGTACTTTAAATATCGACAGCACCGAACCGCCCTTTGGCGGGGGGGTGAGACCGGCGGGGAGGTTCGTCTCCTACGAAGAGGTTGGCACCGCCGATTTCGTCATGATTGTGGACGCCAACCTGCCCCGGGATTACCCGGTTGCCGCCCATAAAGTTCGCCAGGCTCTGGACCGCGGGGCCCGGGTGGCCGTGCTGGGCCGGGAAGCCACGCGCCTGGATCGGGATGCCCACGTGGTCGTTTCCATTAATCCCGGAAAAACCGGGGAGGCGCTGAAGGGCCTTTTGGCTTACCTGCGGAGACCGGGCCAGGAGACTTCCCTGGGAGAGGAGGAGTTGAACCGGATCCTGGTGCAGCTGCCGGAGATGCTGCGCGACAATCCCGCCGGACTGGCGGAGATGGCGGAGCTCTTCCTGGCGGCGGAGAGGCCGGTGATTATTGTGAACGGCCATGTCCTGGGGGCGGCGGAGCTGGCCCTGCTGGAAGAAGCGGTCCGCCTGGCCGATAAAGGGGAGCAGGGAGGGATCCTTCCCCTTTACCGGGGCGGAAACAGCCGGGGACTGTTGGAGATGGGCGTCGACGCTCTCCTGCTTCCCGGAGGCAGGGCCCATGTGGCCCGGGGACGTTCCCGGGATGAAATCCTGGAGGGCCTCGCCCGGGGAGAGATCAGGGGGCTGCTGCTGCTGGGCGACGGGGAGGAGTTGGAACTGCCTGACGGCGGCGAAGAAGCCTTTACCGTGGTCCTGGCTTCCTTCTGGCGCCCGGAGCTGGAGAAGGCCGATGTGGTCCTGCCTGCGGCCACCTTTGCCGAAACCGCGGGGACGGTAATCAACTGCGAGGGAAGGCTGCTGGAGCTTAATCCCGCCTTCGCTCCCCCGGCAGGCAAGGAAAACTACGCCATCATTAAAGACCTGGCTGCGGCCCTGGGGAAACCCCTTAAGGCGGAATCCCCCCAGGAGATCCGGGCGGAGATGCGGGAGGCCTTGGGCTGCGACCTGCCCGGCTTGGGCTGTCTCCTGCCGGCCCAGGAAGGCTGAAGGCGGAGCGGGCCCTTTTAAAGCAAGCCAAGGCGCTTTTCCGGAAGGAGAAGCGCCTTTTTACATGCATTATTCCTCGGGCCGGTGACTATAATAGAACAAAGCTGGAAGCCGCCGTGCTTGCCGGGACCTGTTCCCTCTTCTTCCCGGCGCCGACGGTCAAGGAAGCAAAATTAAGGAAGGGAGGGAGGCCATGTGCTCAACCTTAAAACGGTCGCCCGGATCGCCCTGCTGGCGGCGGTGATTATTGCCGCCCAGCAGCTGCGCTTTCAGTACGTCACCGGCTCCATCGTCAATCTGGCCCTGGCCCTTTCCGCCGCGGTAACCGGCCTTCCCGGCGCCGCCCTGCTCAGTTTCATCTCGCCGGCCCTGGCCATTGTGCAGGGGCTGATGCCCCTGGCGGTCATGTATCCCTTCATTGCCGCCGGAAATTTTGTCTATTGCCTGATGTTTATTTTATTCTCTAAGCGTATGCTGCTGGCTCTTCTCCTGGGGATAGTGCTCAAACCGCTGATTATCGCCGCCGGCTTTTATTTTGCCGCCGGGCTCCCCCTTCCCGGGGTGTACGCCGCCTGGGCGGCCCAGTTCTTCACCGCCCTGGTGGGGGGGCTGGTATTTGTGGGCATCATCAAGCCCCTGGCCGGGAGGCTGGGGAGGGCCTGAAAAAGTAAGGCATGGGCGGCAAGACCCGTCTATTGGCGGGGGCTGCCTCCTACCATCCCGGACCCGGGCGAGAAGCGCCCAGTGGCGGTGGGGAAGTAGATGGACCTGCGCCGGCAGCCCCCCTCCCTCTCCAAGGGAAAGCCGCCTCCGTCAGGAGCAGGAAATGCATTTTTTTTGTAGAAGTTGAGCTAGCATGAAGAACACCGGCCCGGTATTGACCGTATCGGAAATTACCCGCTATGTAAAAGAGCTGCTCCAGGGAGATTTCTTCCTGGGCAATCTCTGGGTGACGGGAGAGATCTCCAATTTTAAGCACCACCGCTCCGGCCATATGTATTTTACTTTGAAAGATAGCTACGCCACCCTGCGCTGCGTTTTTTTCCGCCGGGAAAACCTGCGCTGCCGCTTTCAACCCGCCAACGGCATGGAAGTTATTGTGCACGGCTACATCTCCGTCTATGAGCCCGACGGGGTGTACCAACTCTACGTGGCGGAGATGGAGCCCGCCGGGATGGGTTCGTTATTTTTGGCCTTTGAGCAGCTAAAAAAGAAGCTGGAGCAGGAGGGGCTTTTCAGCGCCGAGCACAAGCGGAAGCTCCCCTTTTTGCCGCGGAAAATCGGGCTGGTTACCTCGCCTACGGGGGCGGCCTTGCAGGATATCCTGGCCACGGTGCAGAAGCGCTTTCCCCACGTCCACCTGGTGGTGGCGGAGAGCTTGATGCAGGGGGACGACGCCCCGGAAGACATCGTGCGCTCCCTGGAACTGCTTAACCGCTATCCCGGGATCGAGCTGATCATTGTTGCCCGGGGCGGCGGTTCCATCGAGGACCTTTGGCCTTTTAACACCGAAGTGGTGGCCAGGGCCATTCACCGCTCCAGGATCCCCGTTATCTCTGCCGTGGGCCATGAAACCGACTTTACCATTGCCGATTTCGTGGCCGATTACCGGGCGGCTACGCCCACGGCCGCCGTGGCTGCGGCGCTGCCGGATATGGAGGATCTGATCCGGCAGCTGGAGCAGTGCCGGATACGGGCCGGCTTGGCCCTGCAGCGCCGGCTGCAGCAGGAGAAGCAGTTGCTGGATTATACCGTGGGCAGCCGCTTTTACCGGAAGCCCCTGCGGCTGCTGCAGAACAGCCGGGAGCGGCTGCGGGTCCTGGAGGGCCGCCTGCGCCAGGAAACGGTGCGCCTGCTGCAGTTAAAGGGGATGAAGCTGGCCGCCCTGGACGACAAGCTGGAGAGCTACAGCCCGTTGAAGGTGATGAACCGCGGTTACAGCTACTGCCGCGATGAAAGGGGCCGCATTATTCGCTCGGTGAAGGGCCTGAAGGTGGGGGACTTGCTCCGGCTCACCTTCAAGGATGGAGAGGCCCGCTGCCGAACCGAGGCCGTTGAGGAGGGGACTGGTGATGTCGGCAAAAGCTAAAAAAGATCTTTCTTACGAAGAGGCCTTTCGGCGCCTGGAAGAGGTGGTGCAGCGCCTGGAGGACGAAAATATACCCCTGGAGGAAGCCCTCTCCTGCTTCCAGGAGGGGATCGAACTTTCCCGCTACTGCCGGGCGAAACTGGCCGAAATTGAGTACCGGGTGGAGTACCTGCTCAAGGAGGAGCAGGTGCCGGGACTGGAGGCAGACGAAGAAGACGATGACCACGGAAGCGAGTATTGAACAATACCTGGAGCGGCAGCGGGAAAGGGTAAACCGGGCCCTGGAAAAGCTTCTTCCCGGCCGGGGGCATCCCGAAGCATTGTATGCCGCCATGAACTACAGCCTGCGGGCGGGCGGTAAGCGTTTAAGGCCCATCCTGACCCTGGCTGCGGCGGAGACTATGGGAGAGCGGGGGGAAGGAGTCCTTAAGGTGGCCTGCGCCGTGGAGTGCATTCATACTTATTCCCTTATTCACGACGACCTTCCCGCCATGGACAACAGCGACCTGCGCCGGGGGCTGCCCACCTGCCACCGGGCTTTTGGGGAGGCCATGGCCATCCTGGCCGGGGACGCCCTGCTGACCTTTGCCTTCGAGCTGCTCTCCTCCTTTGGGCTGGAACAGGGGCGGGAGCGGGCGGCGCTCCAGATTACCCGGGAGCTGGCCCGGGCCGCCGGCATGGAAGGGATGATCGGCGGGCAGGTCCTGGACCTGGAAGGGGAAGGAGCCTCCCTAAGCCTGGAGGAGTTGGAGCTGATGAACAGGAAGAAAACCGGGGCCCTCCTGCGGGCGGCGGTCCGCTGCGGCGCCTATGCTGCGGGAGCCTCCCCCCTTGAGCTGGAAGCCCTCTCCGATTATGGCTCCGCCCTGGGCTGGGCCTTTCAGATCGTCGACGACCTCCTGGACCTGGAGGGGACGGCGGCGGAGCTGGGGAAGCCCACCGGCGCAGACCAGGCCCGGGCCAAAGCCACCTACCCAGCTCTGATGGGCGTTGACGCCGCCCGGGCTAAGGTTGCCGACCTGTACCGCCAGGCCCTCTCCCATCTGGACCGCCTTCCCCGCCCCACCGACACCCTCCGCCAAATCGCCCAATATCTGGCCACCCGCACTTCTTAGAGTGCCTGGCACGTCAACTTTGTCAACTTTATTCACAAATTGGACGTGACGGCGTCTCGGAATAAATGTAGCGAACACTTAAATAATATTGGATAAATATTAATATTACACAGACGGCTTTAAATTGCAATAATTTGAAGGAATCTGAACATTGGGAGGGGAATATAGAATTAAGAAATATATATAGTAAGGAGGTTATACTCCATGGGCATGACAGAGAAAAGCTGTGATTATTTCCTGGATGTTCTGGCTTCAAAGGCTCCCGTTCCCGGGGGGGGCGGTGCGGCGGCCCTGGGAGGAGCAATTGGGATGGCCTTGTCCAACATGGTGGGCAATTTGACCGTTGGGAAGAAGAAATATGCCGACGTGGAAGACGAAGTAAAGGAACTGCTGGATCAGGGCTACAAGATCATCGATGAGCTTAAGGCCCTGGTTGACAAGGATGCCGAGGTATTTGAACCCTTGTCCAAGGCATACGGGATGCCCAAGGATACCCCTGAGCAGGCGGAGTTGAAGGCCAAAACCCTGGAGGAGTGCTCCATTGTTGCCTGTTCAGTTCCCTTGGAGATCATGCGCAAGGCTTATGCCGGGATCAAAATCCATGAAAGAATGGGGCAGATCGGAAGCAGGCTGGCCATCTCCGACGTGGGCTGTGGGGTTGTTTTTATGAAAGCCGCTTTGATTAGCGGTTATTTAAATGTGCTGATCAACCTGGGCGCCATCAAAAAAGACCAGGAGTTCCTGGAGAAGACAAAGAAGGAGATGGAAACTCTCCTGGAAGAGGGCAGCAAAATAGCCGATGCCACCTTGCAGCAGGTGATCGATCAATTGAAGTAGTCCCGCAGTTTACGGGGCTGGAAAGTTAAGCCATCTAGGCTGGGCCAAGAATGTACAGGCCTAATCTTCAAAAGAGAGATTCCAATAAAAAATAATCCCATTAATAAATTAGGAGGTTTAACATGGGAGAGCTTTTAAAGGGAAAACCGGTGGCCGATGCCATGAAAGAAGATTTAATTAATCGGGTTAATGCCTTAAAAGAGCGGGGCATTACTCCCAAGCTGGGCATTATGCGGGTAGGAGCCCGCCCCGACGATCTTTTTTATGAAGGCGGCGCCAAAAAAACCTGCGATTCCGTGGGCTTGGCTTACGAGGTTTTTGAATACCCTGAGGATGTTAGCCAGGAAGCTTTTGAAAAAGCAGTCGTGGAGGTAGGGGCGCGCAAGGATATACACGGCATCTTGATGTTTGCTCCCCTGCCCAAGCACCTGGATGAAAAAAAGATTCGCTCCTTGATCCCGGTAGAGAAAGATGTCGATTGCATGACCCTGGGGAGCGCGGGAAAGGTATTTGCCGACGACTTAACCGGTTTTCCCCCGTGCACGCCTACCGCTTGCATGGACATCCTCAAATATTACGACATTCCCTTAAAGGGGAAAAACGTTGTGGTGGTCGGGCGCTCTCTGGTGGTCGGCAAGCCGCTGGCCATGCTGCTGCTGCGGGAGCACGCCACCGTTACCATTTGCCATTCCCGGACCCAAAATCTACCCCAGATCTGCTCCGGCGCGGATATTTTGCTGGCTGCCGTGGGCAGGGCCAAAATGATTGACCGCAGTTATGTTAGGCCCGGCCAGATTGTCATCGATGTGGGGATCAACCCCGATCCCGACAACCCGGGCAAGTACTGCGGGGATGTCAACACAGCGGAGGTCGAGCCCATCGTGGATAAAATCACTCCCGTGCCGGGCGGAGTGGGCTCCGTTACCACCATTGTTTTATGTAAACATACCGTGATGGCCTGCGAAATGCAAAACCCGTAAAGATTGGCGACTCGGCGGCAGCGCCCTGCCTGGGCGCTGCCGCCGGGGCTTCTTTACCTTTTAGGAGGTGAAAGTTTTGGGTAGGGGGCCGCGAATTGAATTTTTCGGGGCCTGCTATCACGTTGTTCAAAGAGGAAACAACCAGGAGAAAATATTCCAGCGGGATAAAGAGAAGAAATACTTCATCGACACCTTGAAGATAGCGGCTGACAAGTATGATTTTAATACCTTCGGCTATGTGGTGATGAACAACCACTACCACCTTCTCCTGCAAATAAAAAAATCCCCCCTCCGGACCATTATGCACCAGATCAATACCCGCTTTGCCCTGCACTACAACAACGCAAACAACAGAAAAGGACATGTTTTCCAGGGAAGATACAAAGCCTATCTGGTCCTGGACGAGCTTTACCTGATTACCGTCCTGCGCTATATTCATCAAAATCCCGTAAGAGCCAACCTGGTAGCCGAGGCAAGCGAGTATCCCTGGTCCAGCGATCGTTTTTACCGCTATGGCGAGACCGGTTTTGTAGATACCGGCTTGATCCTGGGCCTGCTCTCCCACAACCGACAGGAAGGGGTGCTCAAATACCGCCAGCTAATGGGGGAGTTGCTGGATGACAAAATCAGGAAGCGGGTCTACTCCAGCGACTTCTCCCTGGAGCAACTGCAGAAAGAAACGGCGGCTTGTAGCGCATATCCGGAAGAAACGACAGCAGATACCCCGCCGGAAAAGGAGGATCCCCGGGCGAAGGAACTGGACCGGATCCTGTTGCGCTGCTGCTCCAGCCTTGACGAGTATAAAATGATTAAAAGAGGCGTCCGATCCAGGCATTTGAATGCCATCAAAAGGGACTACATCCTGCAGGCCCGCCGAAAAGGATATACTTTTGAAGAAGTAGGGGCCAACATTTCCCTCAGCAGGCAAGCGGTTTATAAGTTGATTACAGACAATACTGTCTGAAAATTCCATAAAGTTGACAAAGTTGACGTGCCAGGCACCAGATGTTGTTAAAAAGATTTGGTTATGCTATAATAATTGCTACGAAAGGCTAAACATAAGTGGTGCAGTATTCTAGTTGGTACCGCCTTTCCGAAAACGGGCCTAAAAATCCGTTAAGGGCACATCGATGAAGTTCCTGGTGCTGGCTGCCGAAGCCCAGTCGGGAGCTGGTGCTGGGAGTTAAGGAGGACGGGGCGATCTACAAAGGCATGTAGGCGTTGACCCTGCCTCCGCGGAGACCCAAGTTGGTGGTGGATTGTTTAAATACAAAAGACTACTGCTTGGGTAGAACCTGTATGCGGTTAATAGCTGTGTACAGTGTAGCCTGCCTTGAGTGAAGTGGGTGGAGGAAAGCTTTTCTGAAACCCCCTTTGCAAAAGAGGCTAGGAGAGGGACGGGCCAGTGAGGAAAACTCCTAGACTGTTCTCGGAAGAGAGGTATCCCAGGGATTAAAGTGCGAGCTAAGTGGCAATCCAGCTCTGCCGATGGCAACACGGCAGGAATAATCTTAAAAGGGAACTACCTGCTCGGTGACGGCAGGCGATTATTCGGGAAATCCTACTGGACCTAAGCCGCAAAGTTTACCTGGGATGCTGCCACTTAATGTTTAGCCGCATTTTTAGGCGGTTCCAGTAAAATGGGGTTTTGGTTTAATGGCCAAGTCCAGTAAAAATGGCCAGCGCCTCCGCTGGATAATCTCCATCACCCTGTGGACTTTCGTGCTGGCTGTAATCCTCGGATTCGTCAGCTACATTTTTTTTACCCGCTACACTTCCCTGCTGCCAGCCCTGCTAATCCTGTTTCTAGTCATCTTTATGGGAATAGCTTTTGACCTGGTGGGCACCGCCGCCGCAGCGGCCAGCGAAGTCCCGCTGAACGCCAAGGCTTCCCGCAAGGTTCCGGGAGCTCGCCGGGCGGTCTACCTTGTGAAGCATGCCGACCAGGTGGCCAATTTCTGCAATGATGTGGTGGGGGATATCAGCGGCATCGTCAGCGGAACCATTACCGCTTTAATTGTCGTCAAGCTGGTGGCGGCGTTTCCCGGGCTTTCCGAACTGGCCCTGGGCATTATACTCACGGCCCTGGTGGCCGCCCTTACCGTGGGCGGAAAGGCCTGGGGGAAAGCCATAGCCATTAACTACTGTACTGATATAATACTACTGGTAGGAAAAATTATAACCAAACTGGAAAGCCCCTTTGATTCGATGGCTCTCCGCAGAAGGGATTCGAGGTGAAGCGGCTATGGGAACCCTGCTGGACCGGCTGGACCTCCCGGGAGACTTGAAAAAATTGACCGTGCCGCAGCTGGAACAGCTGGCTGGAGAAATTCGCGAGCTGTTGATCCGGGTGGTATCCGAAAACGGGGGGCACCTGGCGCCGAACCTGGGGGTAGTGGAGCTGACCCTGGCGCTGCACAGCACTTTTGACAGTCCCCGGGACCATATAATCTGGGATGTAGGGCACCAGAGCTATACCCACAAAATAGTAACCGGCCGGCTTCATCAATTTTCCAGCTTGCGGCGCCTTAACGGGCTAAGCGGATTTCCCAAGCGCTCGGAGAGCGAGCACGATCCATTCGGCACCGGCCACAGCAGCACCTCCATCTCCGCGGCCCTGGGCCTGGCCAAGGCCCGGGACCTGCGGGGGGAAAACTACCGGATTGTGGCCGTGATTGGGGACGGCGCCCTGACCGGGGGCATGGCTTACGAAGCCCTGAACCACGCCGGCCATATAAAGGCGGATCTCCTGGTGGTGCTGAACGACAACAAGATGTCCATCGGCTCCAACGTGGGCGGGATGTCCGCCTACCTGGGCCGAATCCGTTCCCACCCCAAGTACTTTAAACTAAAAAGCAATGTGGAGAATGCCCTGGACAAGTACATTCCCGTGCTGGGGAAGAAAATGGTGCGCACGGCGGAGCGGCTCCGGGGCGGGCTAAAGTACCTGGTTTTCCCGGGCATGATTTTCGAGGAGTTGGGACTTACTTACCTGGGTCCCGTGGACGGGCACAATATCGCGTCCATGAAGCAGGTATTCAGCCGCGCCGCCCAGATGAAGGGGCCCATCCTGGTTCACGTGGTGACCGAAAAAGGGAAGGGCTACCCCTATGCCGAGAAGTCGCCGGAGTATTTCCATGGGGTCGGCCCCTTCGACCTGGAGAACGGCTGCCCCTTAAAGGATAAGGGAGGAGGGCCTTGCTACACTGAGGTCTTCTCCCGGACCCTGGTGCGCCTGGCGGAAGAAAATAAGAATATCGTGGCCATCACGGCGGCCATGGCTTCGGGAACGGGCCTGGATCGCTTCCGGGACGCCTTCCCCGACCGCTTCTTTGACGTGGGCATTGCCGAGCAGCATGCAGTAACCTTGGCGGCGGCCCTGGCCTGCAAAGGTTTGCAGCCGGTGGTGGCCATCTACAGCACTTTTTTGCAGAGGGCTTTTGACCAGATCCTTCATGATGTCTGCCTGCAGAAGCTGCCGGTGCTTTTCGCTGTGGACCGGGCCGGGATCACCGGTGAAGACGGGGAGACCCACCAGGGGATCTTTGACCTGAGCTACCTGCGCCTGGCCCCCCATATGAGCATCATGGCTCCCAGGAACGAAAATGAACTGCAGCAGATGCTTTACACCGCCTTGACAAGGAAGGAGGGGCCGGCGGCAATCCGCTATCCCCGGGGGAGCGGGGAGGGGGTGGCCCTGGCGGAGCCGGAGCCGCTGCCCTGGGGCAAGGGAGAGCTGCTGCGAGAGGGGGATGACCTCCTCATTGTGGCCGCCGGCACCGTGGCCAATGCCGCCCTCCGGGCGGCGGAGAAGCTGTTCTGGCGGGGAATCAAGGCGGCGGTAATCAACGCCCGCTTTGTAAAGCCCCTGGACGAGGAGTTGATTCTCAACTGGGCCCGCCGCTGCCCGCGGGTAATAACCGTGGAGGAAAACATCCTGGCCGGCGGCTTCGGCAGCGCCATTATGGAGTTGCTGCAGCAGGAGGGGCTAAGCCGGCCCGTCAAGTGCCTGGGCATCCAGGACCGGTTCGTGGAACAGGGGTCCCGGCAGGAGCTCCTGACCCGATACGGCCTGGACAGCGAGGGCATCTACCGGGCGGCCTCCCGCTTTCTGCAGGAGCAAAAGGTGGAGCGATCCCTTTGAGAGAAAAGAATCGGCGGGCCAGGCTGGACGAACTGCTGGTGGAAAGGTCCCTGGCTCCCAGCCGCAGCCGCGCCCGGGCGGAGATCATGGCCGGGCGGGTCCTGGTGGAGGGGCAGGTCTGCGACAAGCCCGGGGCCCTGGTTTCCCGGGAAGCCTTCATCCAGCTCCGGGAGCCCGCCAACCCGTACGTGAGCCGGGGCGGTCTGAAGCTGGAGGGAGCCCTGGAGGAGTTGGGGCTCTCCGTGGAAGGGTTGATAGTTCTCGATGTAGGGGCCTCCACGGGCGGTTTTACCCATTGCCTGCTGGAGAAGGGAGCACTCCACGTTATCGCCCTGGATGTGGGCTTCGGCCAGCTGGACTGGCGCTTGCGCCGGGATCCCCGGGTGACGGTGATGGAGCGGTTTAACGTCCGCCACCTCCAGCCCCAGCAGCTGCCCCGGACCCCGGACCTGGCCACCGTGGATGTCTCCTTTATCTCCCTGCGCCTGGTGCTCCCGGTATTGAAGGCCGCCGGGGTGGACCGGGTCCTGGCCCTGGTCAAGCCCCAGTTTGAAGCGGGGCGCGCGGAAGCCAGCCGAGGCCGGGGAGTAATCAGGGATCCCGCCGTGCACCGGGCGGTTTTGCTGGAGTTGGTGGAATTTGCCAGGGGGCAGGGCTACTACTGCGCCGGACTGGTCCCCTCCCGCTGGCCGGGCCCTCGGGGCAACCGGGAATTCTTCCTCTACCTGACCGTCCGCCCCGAAGCGGAACTCCCCTCCCTGGAGGAGGTCGTCTCCCGGGCGGTGAAGCCCGGAGAAGGGTAGAGGATTCGGCGCCTTTCCGGCGAAATAATCTGGTGGTGAGCGCTTGCACTGGTCCGATTACCTGGTGCTGGGTTTGCTGATCGGAGGCTACCTGGCTTATTATATAAGGCAAAAAAGAAAATCTCAGCGCCGTTCCCGTCCCGGAGCCTTTCGGCCCCTGAGCCGTAAGGAGCAGGTGGCCTCCCGGCTCCTGCAGGCCCAGGGCTACACCGTCGACGAACATCACCGGGTGGTGCCCGTGGTCTACAGCGTAGAGGATAAAGAGCGCCGTTTTGTGCACGAAGGCGGCTTCATGGCTTCGTACCGGGGCAAAAACTATCTGGTTAAGATCAAGCGCCGGAGTGCCGCTCCCCCCTCTTCGGCGGCGATGCGTCGGGAACTGCTCCTGGATTATCTTCTCTTCCAGCCGGCGGGCATATTGCTTTTTGATGAAGAGAGGGAGCGCTTTCAGTTGATCCATTTCTCCCCGGGGGAGGTCTCCGTAAAGGAGAACCGCTTGCTGCAGCTGGGTCTGCTGCTGTTGATTGCGGTGGGGGTGGCCTTTCTCTACCGCTTGTTGTTTGCAGGAGGGAACTGATGAAAGGAATCGGGGTCGTACCCAACTGGCAAAAAGAGAATACCGCTGCCGTGACCCGGCAGATTGAGGATTTTTTTGGCTCCCGCCGGATACCCCTGCTTGTGGCCGGGTCCAAGGAAACCAGCATCTATGGACAGGCTCCCCTGCACGAGACCCTGGCCCATTGGGCCGGCCGGGTGGACTTGATCATCGTTGTGGGCGGGGACGGGACCATCTTGCGGGTGGCCCGGGAGCTTTTCCGCTGGGAGGTGCCCATTCTCGGCATCAACGTGGGGACCAAGGGCTTTCTGGCGGAGATCGAAGTGGATTCCATGGATCGCTACCTGCGCCTCCTGGTGGAAGGGGACTATCATTGCAGCGAAAGGATTTTGCTCCAGGCCGCCCTGCGGCGAAAGGGCGAAGTTCTGGGCAGCTATACGGCTTTGAACGATATTGTCATCTCCCGCGGCCCCCTGTCGCGAATTATCCGGCTGGAAACCTATATCAACGATAATTTTCTGGAAAGCTACCGCGGCGACGGCATGATCGTCGCCTCCCCTACCGGTTCCACCGGCTATTCCCTCTCCGCGGGAGGACCTATTGTCAACCCCTCCCTGGACCTGCTGCTGATCAATCCCATCTGCCCCCACAGCCTGTACAGCCGCGCGGTAATTACCACCGGCGGGGATGAGATCATGCTGCGCAATCGGTCCGGAAAGGCCCAGGCGGTGCTGACCGTAGACGGCCAGGTGGGATTTGTGCTGGAGGACCGGGACGAAGTGGTAGTCCGCCGGGCCGAGAAGAGGGTCAAGCTGGTCCGCTTCGCCGACAGTTCCTTCTATACCTTGCTGCACCAGAAGCTAAAAAGCTAGCCGGGGAGGGGGCCCTTGAGAGAAGAATTATGCTGTTGGAATTAAAGGTTGCCAATTTTGCCTTAATTGAAAATTTGACCTGGCAAGCCGTGCCCGGGCTGAATGTCCTTACCGGCGAAACGGGAGCGGGGAAATCCATTGTTATCGGGGCCATCAGCCTGCTCCTGGGCGAGCGGGCCGCCGCGGAGCAGGTCCGCCTGGGGGCGGAGACGGCGGTGATCGAAGGTCTCTTCCAGGTCTCTCCCGCCTTGCGCCCCGAGATGGACGCCCTCCTGGAATCCGCCGGCATCGCTCCCGATGATCTGCTCATCCTGGGCCGGGAGCTTTCCCGAAGCGGGAGAAGCGTGGGGCGGGTCAACGGCCGCGCCGTGCCCGTTTCCTTCCTGAAGGAACTGGGGCGCTACCTCATTGACCTGCACGGTCAGCACCAGCACCAGTCCCTGCTGCGGGAGGAGGAACAGCTGCAGCTCCTGGACGCCTACGGCGGGGAGCCGCTCCTCCGGCAGCGGGAGGAGGTGGCCCGCCTTTACCGGCAGCGCCAGGCCTGCCGCAGCGCCCTGGAAGCCCTGGGCCGGGACAGCGCCGAGCGGGAGCGGCGGATGGATCTGCTGGTCTACCAGCTGGAGGAGATCCAGAAGGCAAAGCTGACCCCCGGCGAGGAGGAGGAGTTGCTGCAGCAGGAGAAGCTGCTCAGCCACGCCGAGAAGCTGCAGTCCCTGGTGGAGGGGGCCTACAGCGAGATCTTTGCCGGCAGCGGTCTGGGGCCGGCCCTGCTGGATCGCTTGAGCGGCGCCTTGAGCGCTCTCCAAGAGGCCGCCGCCATTGATCCCGGCCTCCAGCAGGCCGTGGGCCTGGTGGAGAGCGCCGTGACCCAACTCCAGGAGGCCGCCTACGATCTCCGGGACTACCGCGACCGGGTCTCCTTCGATTCCGGCGAACTGGCGGCGGTCCAGGAGCGCTTGAGCCAGATCCGCTCCCTCAAGCGCAAGTATGGCTCTACCGTAGAGGAGGTCATCGCCTTTGCCAGGCAGGTGGGCGAAGATCTGGAACGCCTCCGGAACAGCGCCGCCGAGGCGGAAAAGCTGGAGAAGGAGTTGGCCGGGCTGGAGGAAGAGCTATCCGGCGCCGCCCGCCGCCTGCAACAACTCAGGCTGGAAGCCGCCGCAAGGCTCTCGGCGGCGGTGCGGGAATCCCTGGACCAGCTTTCCCTGCCCCAGGCCCAGTTTGAAATCCGCCTCAAGGAGCGGGAGCAGGTTGCCCCCCAAGGGGTGGACCGGGTGGAATTTATGTTCTCCGCCAACCTGGGGGAGCCCGTCCAGCCCCTGGCCAAGGTTATCTCCGGGGGGGAGATGTCCCGGGTGATGCTGGCCATAAAGGTCATCCTGGCCCAGCAGGACCGGGTTCCCACCCTCATCTTCGACGAGATCGACGCCGGCATCGGAGGAGTAGTGATCCAATCCGTGGCCGAGCGCCTGGCCCATCTTTCCCGCCACCACCAGGTGATCTGCGTAACTCACAACCCCCAGATTGCCGCCATGGCCGAAGGGCATTTTATGATCTACAAGGAAGAGCGGGAGGGACGGACCGTAACCCGCATCAAGGCCCTGGAAGACCAGGAGCGGAAGCAGGAACTGGCCCGGATGCTGGACGGCGGCAGCGCCGATCCCATCAGCCTCCGGCACGGGGAGAGCCTTCTGGAGAGAGCGGAACGCTTTAAGAAAAATTTATAAATCCCTTAACAAAAGCGGGGGGAGAACGGTGCGGTTGGAAGATATGATGACCCGCCGGTTCGCCGTGCTGCACCCCGAGGATACGCTCCGCAAAGCCCTGCAGCTTTTGCGCAGCAGCCAGAAAGACGGGCTGCCGGTACTGACCGGGAAAGGGAATCTCTCCGGCATCTTCACCAAGACAAACCTCTACGATGCTCTCTTGAACGGCCATAGCCTGGATGAACAAGTGGAACACTTCTTCAATCCCAACGTTGTCAAAGTATCCAAGGATCTCTCTTACAGCGAAGTGATCGAACTGGTGCGCCGGGTTCCCGTGGGCACCGGGGTGGTGGTGGACGGCGATGACAACGTGGTGGGCCTTTTTACCAAAGTGGAGTTGATCACCTCTCTGTTTAAAGAGGAGCAGCGCCTTAATGCCCACTTAAGGGCCATGTACAATGCCATGCACAACGGGCTGGTTTCCGTGGATGAGGGCGGTCGGATTCAATTCATAAACCCGGCCGCCGAAAAGCTTTTGGGCATCGAGTCCGGAGAGTTGTGCGGGCGCCCCGCGGACCGGGTCTTTCCGGGCTTGGGCATGGAGGCGCTCCTGCAAAAGGGCGCCGTGGAGGTGGGGGTGAAGTACAACTTTAACCGGGCGGTGACGGTGGTCAACAAGACGCCGGTGATCGACGGGGGCCGGGTGGTGGGCGGAATCGCCATCTTCCAGGATATCACGGAGCTGGAGCAGGTGGCCATGGAGTTGAACAGCGTTAAGGGGATCAACCAGACCTTGAGAACGGTTCTCGATATCGCCTACGATGCCCTGGTGGTGGTGGATCACCAGGGGAAGATCCTCCTGGCCAACCGCATCTTCCTGGATTTTATGCGGGTCAAGGAGGAGGAGATTCTGGGCCGCCCAGTGGACTCGGTCCTGGAGAACAGCCGCCTGCATATCGTGAGCAAGACGGGGATTCCCGAACTGAACGATATCCAGTTTATCGACGGCAATCCTTACGTGGTTTCCCGCCTCCCCGTGGTCCGGGAGGGACAGATTATCGGCGCCGTGGGCAAGATCAGCTTCCGCCGGGTAGACGAGCTTCGCCGCCTGGCGCGCCGGCTGGAGGCCATGAGCAGCCGCCTGGAGCATTTCCAGGAAGAGTTGAAAAAGGCCCGCGTGGAGGAGAAGCCCTACCAGTTTGAGGATATTATTACCATCAACCCGGCCATGCAGCGCCTGAAAAGGGAGGCCCTCCAGGCGGCCCGGGGGCAGTCCACGGTGCTGATCCTGGGCGAGAGCGGGGTGGGGAAAGAGCTCTTTGCCCAAGCCATTCACCAGGCCAGCCCCCGGCGGGCGGGGCCTTTTGTGAAAATTAACTGCGCCGCCGTTCCGGAAAGCCTGCTGGAATCGGAATTTTTCGGCTACGCCCCCGGCGCCTTCACCGGGGCGCAGAAGGAGGGGAAGCCGGGCCGCTTCCAGCTGGCCCACGGGGGGACCCTCTTTCTGGACGAGATTGGCGATATGCCCCTCTCCCTACAGGGGAAGCTGCTGCGCGTGCTCCAGGATCACTCCTTCGAAGCCATCGGCGGCACGAAAACCATCCGGGTGGATATCCGCGTCATCGCCGCCACCAACCAGGACCTGGAGCGCAAGGTCCGGGAAGGCAGCTTCCGCAAAGATCTATTCTTCCGCCTGAATGTTATCACCCTGCCCATTCCTCCTCTCCGGGAGCGGCCCGAGGACATCCTCCCCCTGGTGCACTTCTTCTTGCGCAAGTATAACAGCATCTTCGGCATCTCCGTAACGGAGATCTCCCCGGAGGTGCTCTCCCTGCTCCAGGACTATTCCTGGCCGGGGAACGTCCGGGAACTGGAGAATATCATCGAACGGGCCATGAACTTTACCACGGGGAATACCATCCAGGTGGAGCACCTGCCGCCGCAGCTGCTTCAGGGCCGTACCGCCCTCTCCCGGGAGGGCGGAGGCGGGCAGAAGGCGGAGCTCGACCCCCTGGCTTACCGCCGCAAAAAAGACGACCTGGAGCGGAAGGCGATCCTGGAGGCGCTGCGCCAGGCCGGCGGCAACCGGAGCAAGGCGGCCCGGCTGCTGGGCATGAGCCGCTCGTGGCTGTACGTCAAGATGAATAAGATGGGGCTGCCGTGAGCCTCATCCAGGCCCCCGTCAGCATATCCTGCCGCGGGAGGCAGGCGGGACCCGGGCGGCGGCAAATTCCGGACATGGATGCCGGGCGGGACTATATAAAGGTACCACGGGCGGGGCAAGCTGCCCGATCGGTTGAAGCCTAAAAGGAAGCTGGGCGGGACTAGGCAATGGAGCAATTTGCCGGGCGGAGCCGCTCCGCATAACAAAGGCCTTCTTTTATTTAAAGAAGGCCTTGTTTTTTTGATTTATACCTCCTTCGGTCCCGCCCGTTGCTGGGATAGAACTTTGTTGGGCAGCCCGCCGGTAGAAAATAAGTGTCGGTCAGCCTGTCAGTTGGCAGATTAGAGCTTGCTGTTCAAGCCCTCAGTTGACGGAATAGAGCTTGTTGTTCAGCCGCAGGCGGTCGGCCATCATGGCGATAAACTCGGAGTTGGTAGGTTTTCCTTTTTCCGTCTTAATGGTATAGCCAAAAAATTTCTTGATAACATCGATATTGTTGCGGGACCAGGCCACTTCGATGGCGTGGCGGATGGCGCGCTCCACCCGGCTGGCGGTGGTATTGAAGCGCTGGGCGATGGTGGGGTATAGAACCTTGGTCACGGAACCCAGCAGTTCGATCTCTTCCACCACCATGATGATGGCCTCCCTCAGGTAGAGGTAGCCCTTGATATGGGCGGGGATCCCGATCTGGTGCAGGATCTCCGTCACCTCTTCCTCCAGGCTTATCTTCCGGCTGCTTTCCTTGACTACCGCCGGCCTGGTGGAGGCGGGGGCGGGAGTATAACTGGCGGCGGCCCCGTCCAGCTGCCGGATCCGGTCCGCCAGGATCTCCATGCTAAAAGGCTTCAAAATATAATACGATGCGCCAAGTTCAACGGCTCTTCTGGTCATATTTTCATGGCCGAAGGCGGTAAGCATGATAACGTGGGGCATCTTTTCCAGCCCCAGGCGGGGGAGTTCCTCCAAAACCCCTATGCCGTCAAGGTACGGCATAATAATATCCAGAAGCAGCACGTCAGGATTATGTTCTTTGACCATTTCCAGGGTTTCTTTTCCGTTGTATGCTGAACCGACTATTTCAAAATCGGGCTCCATCTCCAGGTAGCTTGTTAAAAGCTCGTTAAATTCGCGGTTATCATCGGCAACCAGCACTTTTAACATTTTCCAAATCCCTCCTCATTTTTGTCGATAAATAAAATTCGACAAGGGAGGGCCAATACCTTCTAGTAATGTAAAGAAATATTAATTATTTGTTAAATATTCCGCTTCTTGGTACATCCATTCCAGAAATATGCCGTATCCCCTGGTGGGGTCGTTGATAAAGACATGGGTTACCGCCCCCACCAGACGCCCGTTTTGAATTATGGGACTCCCGCTCATCCCCTGGACAATTCCCCCCGTCCGGCTGAGCAGCTCTTCATCCACTACCCGGAGCACGATGCCCTTGTCTCCGGGCCGGGACTGGGGGGTGACCTTCTCCAAAATTACGCTGTAGCTGTCGATCCTTTCCCCATCTACTACGGTAAGCATCTCTGCGGGGCCGGGCTCCACCTGGCTGGCCAGGGCCATGGGCACGGGATCCGGGTACGGCGAATTGTCGCTCTGGAAATTATCCAGCCGCCCAAAGATCCCGAAAGGGGTGTTTTTATCGATTTTCCCCCTGAACTCTTCATGGTCCATAAAAATTCCTGTTTTCTCTCCCGGCTGGCCCTTTTGGGCCGCTTTTATATCGATAATTTTTGCCTTGACGATGGTCCCTTCGCTGAGATTTACCGGTTTATTGGTGTCGGAGTCGACAATAATGTGGCCCAGGGCACCGTAGCGGCCGGTTGAAGGATTGTAGAAGCTAAGGGTTCCCACTCCGGCGGTGGAATCCCTGATGTAGAGGCCGATGCGGTACCCTCCGTCGGCTGTAGAATAGGAGGGGCGCACCTTGATCTGCATCTCTTTCCCGTCCCGATTTACCAGAAGAAGAATCTCCCCGGCCCCCGCCTTCTCCAGGGCTTCCGCCGCCTGGTTGACATCCACCACCTTCTCCCCGTTGATGGCCAGCAGGGTATCTCCCACCCGGATCCCCGCCTCCCGGGCGGGGGAGCGGTTTCTTCCCTGGATGTTGAAGTAGTAGTAGCCCACTACAGCGACACCCCGGGAATGAATTTTAATCCCGATGGAGTGACCTCCGGGAATCAGGTAGACCTCGGGGAGGATATCTACGGTGATTTGGCGCAGCGGGATAACGCCCAGCAAGGAGAATTCCAGCTTAACTTTCCCCAGACCCCGGGCTTCCAGGTTAAGGGGGGAGGATATGCGCCGGGCTGCCAGGGGCAGATCGTCCCCGTTCAGCTTTAAAATATCGCTGCGGTCTCCCTGGATGTAGACAAAAGGAAGACGAAAGTTTACATAATGTGTTTCGCCTTCCAGGAGGCGGATGTTTTCCACCAGGTTGTAGCGCAGTTGCCAGGTGGAAAAAAAGAGCAAAGAGGCCAGGGTTAAAACAATGCTCCAAAGAAGATAACGTTTTAATTTATGCATGTTATAATCAACCTTTACCGTGTTTTTATGACAGCAGCCGCGAATCCAAAGGGCACTAGCTAAAATGTCCTGACCGGGGAATATTTATGCCGGCAAGTTTACATAATGAGAAGAGATATATTTGGCAGGAAAACCGTAATAAAGCTGTTTCGTGGTCATATTTGTCAAAAATGATTCCCTGGGAATTGGGTATTATAAATCTTAGGGGTGAAGGAAGATTATGGCCGCCAGGCAGCCTTTTGTTTATCATGGAAAGCTGCGCAAGGATCGCAAAACCAAGCTGCTGGTCCAGCGGCTGCGCCCGGGGGAGATCGCCCTGGTGGAGCACCAGGATATGGATCGGCTTTCTGCGGACTCCCTTTTGCGCTGCGGGACCAGGGTGGTCCTGAATACCCGCTCCTTCAGCAGCGGGCTGATCCCCCCGGAAGCTCTGCAGGAACTGCTTCAGCATGGCGTCCACCTGGTGGAGAACCTGGGGGACGATTTTTTTAAACGGGTCCGGGAAGGGGAGCGAGTTACGGTCTGCGGCGGGAAGGTACTGATCAACAAGCAGGTGGTGGCCCGCGGGGAGGTGGTTACCCCGGAAATGTACCACCAGCGCCGGAGGGAGGCGCTGCTGGCCCAGGGCGCGCTGGTGGACAGCTTTATTATGAATACGCTGCATTATGCTTACCGGGAGCGCCGGCTGGTTACCGGGGACCTTCCTCTTCCGAAGTTGCAGATCCCCGTGGCGGGTCGGGATGCCGTAGTGGTGATCAGGGGAAAGGGCTACCGGGAGGATTTAAAGGCCCTGCGCAACTATATCCGCGATAAGAAGCCGGTTCTGGTGGGAGTTGACGGGGGAGCGGATGCCTTGCGGGAGTTCGGGTTCCGCCCGGACCTGGTCATCGGCGACATGGACAGCGTCGGCGACCGGGCGCTCCGGGAGGCCCGGGAGCGGGTGGTGCACGAATACGCCGACGGGAGAGGGGCGCCGGGAAGAGAGCGCCTGGAGCGGCTGGGCTTGCCGTACAAGCTTTTCTCCGCCCCCGGCACCAGCGAAGATATCGCCCTGCTGCTGCTCTATGAACTGGGAGCGGAGCTCATTGTGGCTATTGGGACCCATACTTCGGTGGTGGAATTCCTGGAGAAGGGGCGGCGGGGGATGTCCAGCACCTTCCTGGTCCGGCTGAAGGTGGGGGATCGCCTCCTGGACGCCAAGGGAGTAAGCCGCCTTTACCGCGCGCGGCCTCCCAGGTCCTTCATTCCCATGGTGGTGGCCGCCGGCCTGGTCCCCCTGCTGGCCCTGATTACTTTTTCGCCCCAGGTGCAGCACCTGATCCGGCTGGTGCTCTACCGCTTTATGCTCTCTCCCTGAGGGAAGAGGAATAACGGCAAGTACTTGCCATGAAGGTCGGTGGCGCCCTTGTTTGATTACCGGGAATATCTTGTGGCCGTGGCGGGCATCTTTTTGGCTCTGGCCCTGGGCATTCTCATCGGGGTCTCTTTTGGGGATGATTTCCTGGTCTCCAACCAGCGGGAAGTCATTGAACGCCTGGAAAAGGAGATGAATCGCCTCAAAGAGGAGTTGCGCCAGCAGGGTGAAAACCTGGAGCGCTGGGAAGAAGTGAGGCCGGTGCTCTGGCGCAGCTACCGGGGGGCCCTGGAGGGGAAGAAGCTGCTGCTCTTGGCCCGGTCGGAGGAAGCGGCGATGCCGCTCTTTAACCTGCTGGCTTCCAGCGGGGCGGAGATGGTGCTGGCGGTGTGGCCCGAAGCAACGGGGGGGTGGCCCGGGGAGCTGGAAACCATTTTGAAAGAGGGGCCCACAGGAGCCCGGCTGGCGGAGGCCGGCTTCGTGGTAACGGGCCTGGAGGCGGAGGCGGTTATCGAGCCGGAGTGGCTGATCTTGATGATGCAATACCAGTCCGCCCAGGAAGATTACCGCACCTGGAACCGGATCCGGGCCTGGAAAGAGGAGATAGTGGCCGCCTACCCGTGGGACGAAAAGAACCTCCCCCTTCTTCCCCCGGACCCGGGAAAGGCCCGGATCGTGGACAACATCAATACTTTTTGGGGGCAGCTGGCTCTGCTGGAGATCCTGCTCACCGGCAACAGCGGCTACTACGGCTTTGGTCCCCGGCGCACAGGGCTGCTGCCGCCCGTCGCCCCCTAGGGCCGGATAGGGGGAGGGAGGATCTTGTGGCCGGAATCTCCGTGATTATTCCCGCCTTTAACGAAGCCCCGCGGATCGGCGCCACCGTGGAGGCTCTGCTCAAGCTGGAGGAGGTAGGGGAGGTGCTGGTGGTGGACGACGGCTCCACGGACGGAACCGCCGGCGCCGCCGCCCGCAGCGGGGCCCGGGTAATCAGAATGGAGCAAAACAGGGGCAAGAGCGCGGCGGTGCTGCACGGCCTGCGGCAGGTGGAGGCCCCCGTTGTCGCCCTGGTGGACGCCGATCTGGGGGCGACTGCGGGAGAGTTGAAAAAACTCTTTCCTCCCGTCTTGCAGGGCGGTGCGGCCATGGCGGTGGCCCGGTTTCCCGCCGGGAGGCGGCGGGGGGGCTTTGGGATGGTCAAGAGGCTGGCCTCCTGGGCCATCAGGATCTGTACCGGGGCCCGGCTGGAGGAGCCTCTTTCCGGGCAGCGGGTGCTGAGACGGGAACTCCTGGAGCAGTTGCGGCATATTCCCTGCGGCTTCGGCCTGGAAGTAGCCTTGACCATCGACGCCCTGCGCAGCGGCTCCGCCCTGGTGGAGGTGGAGACGGCCATGAACCACCGGGAAAGGGGGAGGGACCTGGCCTCCTTCCTGCATCGCGGCCGCCAGCTGCGGGCGGTGTTGCGGGAGTTGTGGCGGCGCCGGGACCTCTTCTTCAAGGGGGCTTTCCTGTGGAGCCGCTAGTATTGGCTGCCGTCTCTCTCTGGACCGGCTTCCTGGCTTCCGGAGTGGTGAAGCTTTACCGGGGGCGCGGCCTGGTGAAAAAAAACTACCGGGGCCGGCCGGTGGCTCCCGCCCTGGGGCCGGTGCTGATTATCGGCCACTTGCCCGCGGTGGTGCTGCCGGCTTGGAGCGGGCGGTCAATCCCTTTGGCCCTCACCGCCGACCTGGCCTTTCTGGGCGTAGCCTTTTCGGGCCTCTGGGATGACCTCCTGGAAGACGAGGTCTCCGGCTTTCAGGGGCACCTGCGCTCCGGCCTTCAGGGGCGGATTACTTCCGGGCTGTTGAAGATCGCCGCCATGGCCCTGGCGGCGGCTCCCTTTTGCGGCTTGCTGGAGAGCTCCTGGCCCCATAAAATTGCCGCCCTGCTCCTGGTCCTGGCTTCGGCCAACGGCTTGAATCTTCTGGATCGGCGCCCGGGGCGGGCCCTGAAACTTTTTTTTGGCGGCTCCCTGCTGCTTCTCTTCAGCGCGCCCCAGCCGGAGATGCTCCGCCTGCTTCTCCCCTGGCTGGCGGCGGCCCTGGTGGTGGCCCCCTGGGACCTGGATGCCGAAGGGATGCTGGGGGATTGCGGGGCCAATCTTTTGGGAGCGGTCCTGGGGGTGGGAGCCGTGCTTGCCTTGCCGCTGCCCGCCCAGCTGGGGCTTCTCTTTTTTTGGCTGGCGGTGAACCTCTCCTCGGAAGTGGTCTCCTTCAGCCGCCTTATCGAGGAGGTGCCGCTTCTTCGCTTTCTGGATCTCCTGGGGCGCTCCCGGGAAAAGATATCTTGAAAAGCAGGGAAATCCCCCGCTGCAGGTCGAAAAGAGAGGAGGGAAGGGGTTGATCCGGAAACGGGTAGGCCTGGTGGTTCAAGTGCTGGCCGCCGGCCCGGGGATAAGCAAAGTGGCGGTGATTGTGGAGGGCAGGCGGGAGTTGGCCGTCAACTACAATGATCTTACCGGGCCCGTTTCCCAAGGCGACCTGGTGCTGCTCAATACTACCGCCCTTCACCTGGGCCTGGGCACCGGCGGCGTGCACTTTGTCTATCACAATTTCAGCCGGCCCCTGCCGCCCTTCCAGGAGGGCGGCCATATTATGAAGATGCGCTATGCCCCGGGCCAGCTTAAGGTCTTGTCCTGCGAGGAGGAGGCGGCGGGATACCGGGAACAACTGGAGGCCTTTGGCGGGCTGCAAGGCATGCCCGTCCTCATTGGAGAGCTGCACAGCATGCTGGCCCCGGCGGCGGCGGTGATTAAATACTATCAGCCCCGCTGCCGTCTGGTCTACCTGATGACCGACGGCGCCGCCCTCCCCCTGGCTTTCAGCCGTACCGTGGCGGAACTGAAGGAGAAGGGGCTTATTCAAACCACCATCACCTGCGGCCATGCCTTCGGGGGGGATTTGGAGGCGGTGAATGTCTACTCGGGATTGGCGGCCGCCCGCCAGATCGCCGGGGCGGATCTGGTGATTATCACCATGGGGCCCGGGAATGTGGGCACGGGGACCCGGCTGGGATTCAGCGGGATGGAGGTAGGGGAGCACGTCAACCGGGTTTATGCCCTGGGGGGGATCCCGGTGGTGATCCCCCGCCTCAGTTGGGCGGAGCGGCGCCGGCGGCACCGGGGGATCAGCCATCATACCCTTACCGCCTTGAAAATCGCCGCCCTGGCTCCCGCCTGCCTCCCCCTGCCGGCGGCCCTGCCGCCGGGGCGGCTCAAGCTCCTGCTGGCCCGCCTTTCCCGGGAAGGGCTGTTAAGACGCCATCGCTGGCAGCTTTGTCCGGTGCCGCCCCTGGAGCGGATCCTGGAGAGCTTCGGGCTGGAGCAGCCCACCACCATGGGACGCAGTTTCCGGGAAGATCCGGATTTTTTCCTGGCGGCGGGAGCCGCCGGGCTGGCTGCCTTAAAGCTTACCCATCTATATCGCAGGGAGGGAGAGTGGCATGGAGGAAAGATTAAAGGAAACGCTGCTGGAATCCGCCGTCCAGTACCGGGGACGGATCATCAATGTCCGGCAGGACCGGGTCCGCACCCCGGCGGGGAAGGACGCTTTCCGCGAAGTAGTGGAACACCCGGGCGCCGTGGCCATCCTGGCCCTGGACGGGGAGGGGAAGGTGGTCTTACTGCAGCAATACCGGCATCCCATCGGCCGGGTAATTTGGGAGATCCCGGCGGGGAAGCTGGAGCCCGGTGAGGACCCTCTCCGCTGCGGGCAAAGGGAACTGGCGGAGGAAGCCTGCCTGGCGGGGGAGAACTGGGAACTGCTCACGGCCATCTACACTACGCCGGGCTTCTGCGACGAAAAAATCTACCTTTACCGGGTCACGGGCCTCTCCGAGGACCGCAGCTGCAGCACCGAAGAGGATGAGGCGGTGGTGGTATGCCGGGTGCCCCTGGAGCAGGCCCGGGAGATGATCCGCCGCGGGGAGATCGTCGACGCCAAGACCATCGTCGCCCTGCACCTGGCTTGAGGCCGGCCCATCCCATCCTTCCGGCATAAATGGCCTCCCGGGAGCATAATCTTAATAAGCATGTCTAAGTATGCGGATTATGCCGGGAGGTCGCTCCGTGGAAGAGCTGCAGCTGGAGATCAGGGAATACCTGCGGGAAAATATGGGCATATATATAGTTATAGTCGCCCTTTTTGTCGCCGGCGTCATCGCCGGGTCGCTAATTGCCCGGGGGCTGGATGAGGACAACCGTTTGCTCTTAAACCAGTACTTTAACCTGCTGGTGGAAAAGGGGAACGGGGCCGGGCTGGAGGAGCAGAGCACTGTTCTGGGGCAGTCCCTGAAAACCAATTTCCAGTTTCTTTTTTTAACCTGGGGAGCGGGGATCTTTAGCTTCGGCTTTCCCCTGGTCTTGCTCCTGGTGGGGATAAGAGGCTTTTCCGTGGGCTTTACCGTGGCCTTCCTGGTCAACCGGGCCGCTTTCCGGGGGATGCTCTTTGCCATGGGCTCCGTTCTGCCCCACAACCTGATCCTGATCCCGGCCCAGGTGGTCATCGCCGCCACCGGCTTTTCCTTTTCCTGGCTCCGGTTCCGGCGCTTCCTGGAGCGGCGGCCCTCTCCTATCCGGGAGCACCTGGGACCGTACACCTTGATGATCTTTTTCATGGGCCTGGTTCTCTTCCTGGGCTGCCTGGTGGAAGCGTACATTTCGCCGGTTTTTGTGCGCCTCCTGATCCCGGTGCTGAACGATTAAATTTCTACGGGCAGCAGCAAATCGGGATTCATAAAAAAGGATTTTTCTTTAGGTCTGTGGAATAGATAACATAATTTTCTATGGTGAGAGAGGGTAATCTTTTTCAATGGAACAGTACTTGGAAGAATTTGTCCACTACATAGCTGTTGAAAAAGGATTGTCCCAAAACACCCTGGAATCCTACCGCCGTGATCTGAAAAAATATTTTCAGTTCCTTAAAAGCAAGAATCAGGATTGCCCTCTCAAGAGTTCCAGCCAGCTGATTGCCGAATACTTGAAAGACTGCCAGCAAAAGGGGTATGCTCCTTCCACCATTTCCCGCAATATTGCCTCCATCCGCTCCTTTTACAACTTTATGGTCCAGGAGGGGAAAATAGAGGAAAACCCCGCCCTCCAACTGGAAACGCCCAAGATCGAGAAGAAGCTGCCCCGGGTCCTTACCGCCAAGGAGGTGGACCGGCTGCTGAACCAGCCCCAAACGGACACCTTTTCCGGGATGCGGGACAAGGCGATGCTGGAGCTGCTTTATGCCTCGGGGATTAGGGTCTCGGAGCTGGTTTCCTTGAACATAAGCGATTTCAACCCCGAGGTGGGCTTTCTGCGCTGCAGCGGCAAGGGGATGAAGGAGCGCATCGTCCCCATCGGCACCGTGGCCATCAATTACGTGCAGAAATACTTGCATAACGGGCGCGCCAAGCAGGCCAAGAAGGTTGACGAGAAGGCTCTCTTTGTAAACCACCACGGGCGGCGCCTAACCAGGCAGGGCTGCTGGAAGATCCTGAAGAAATATGCCCGGAAGTCCAAAATAAGCGGCGAGATTACCCCTCATACCCTGCGGCATTCCTTTGCCACCCACCTGCTGGAAAACGGGGCCGACTTGCGCTCCGTCCAGGAGATGCTGGGGCATTCCGATATATCCACCACCCAGATCTATACCCAGATTACCCGGCGGAAAATTCGTGAAGTCTATGACAAGACCCATCCCCGAGCCTAAACCGGCCTCTCCCGGGGCGCCCCGGGTCCTCATCGTGGTCCTGGACGGGGCCGGAGTAGGGGCCCTGCCCGACGCCTCCCGCTACGGCGACCAAGGGGCCGATACCCTGGGACATCTTCTCCGGGGGGAGCCCTCTCTGGAACTGCCCCACCTCTTTAGCCTGGGCCTTGGAGAGATCCTGGGCCTGGAGACGCAGCAGCCTCTTTTGCCCGGCTGCCACGGGCGCTTGGCGCCCCGCTCCCCGGGGAAGGATACCACCAGCGGCCACTGGGAGCTGGCCGGGGTGGTGCTGGACCGGCCCTTTCCCGTTTATCCCCGCGGATTTCCTCCCGAAGTAATGGAACCCTTTGAACGGGCCGTGGGGAAGAAGGCTCTGGGCAACAAGCCCGCTTCGGGGACGGAGATCATACAGGAGTTGGGCGCCGCCCACCTGGAGAGCGGCCGGCCCATTGTCTATACCTCCGCAGACAGCGTGTTCCAGATTGCCGCCCATGAAGAGGTGGTACCCCGGGAACAGCTCTACCAATGGTGCCGGATCGCCAGGGAGATCCTCCAGGGGCCTCATGCCGTGGGCCGGGTGATTGCCCGACCTTTCGTAGGCAGCCCGGGCCAGTTTCGCCGCACCGGGGGGCGGCGGGATTTCTCCCTTTCTCCCCCCGCCCCCACTATCTTGGACCGGGCCCGGGAGGCGGGCTTTCCCGTGGCGGTAACGGGCAAGGTGGCCGATATCTTCAACCACCGGGGGATCTCCAGGCAAGAACCCGGCTCGGGGAACGAGGAGACGGCGGCCTCCCTCTTCCGCCTGGTGGAAGAGCTGGAGAGCGGTCTGATCTGGGCTACCTTCGGCGATTTCGATACCCTTTACGGCCATCGCAACGACCGCCGGGGATTTGCCGCCGCCCTAGAGAGATTTGACGAGCACCTGTCGTGCCTTCTGGAGCGACTGAGGGAGGAGGACCTGCTTATCATCACCGCCGACCACGGCTGTGACCCGCAGCACCCGGGGACGGATCATACCCGGGAATATGTGCCCCTGATGGCTACGGGGAGGAGGTTTAGGAACAGGGTGGACCTGGGGACAGGCTCCTCCCTGGCCGACGTAGGGGCGGGGGCGGCCCGGTGGCTGGGACTGGACCCGCCGCCCCAGGGGAGTTCCTTTCTAGACTACGCCGATTTGGGGTGAGAGACATGCGCGCCGTTGATTTGATTGCCCGCAAACGGGAAGGC
>LFRQ01000035.1:7894-30461 GCA_001512835.1 Clostridia bacterium DTU022 | reverse complement strand
GACAGCCACAACCTGTTGATTGTCGGGACAAACGATGCCGACATGGCTTTCGCCGGCAACGTCCTGGCCGAACGCGGCGGCGGCATGGTAGCCGTCTGCGACGGGACCGTTCTGGCCCTGGTGGAGCTGCCCCTGGCCGGGCTGATGTCGGACCGCCCGGTGGAAGAAGTGGCAGCGGCCGTAGCCGACCTGGCCAAAGCCTGGCAGGAGTTGGGCTGCAAACTGGTATCGCCCTTTATGACCATGGCCCTTCTCTCCCTGCCCGTCATCCCCAGCCTGCGCCTGACCAACCGCGGCCTGGTGGATGTGGCCAAGTTCGATTTTGTCAGCCTGTTCAAGGAGGACCAGTAGATAGATAAGAGCTAAATTAAATCGGGAAAGCCTTCCTAAGTATAACCCGGCCGAAGCCCGGCAGCGGGAACGCGCCCAATCCAATACAAGGCGGGGCCGTCTCCCCAGGACCTTACATCTGCCGGACCAGGCGGCTGACACAGTCTAGAAGATTTTTCCTGGCCAAGAGAACGTTCTGGTAAAGAAGATAGGTGTTCCACAGGTAGCGGGGATGGATGAGGAAGGCCAGGGCCGCTTTCTTGAAGAGCAGGGTGCCCTCCGGAGTAAAGATCTCATCGAAGGGCTTGAGGGTGCTCCGGGGCGTATCGGAAACGGAGCGGATGGCAATAAAAGGAATATTGGCGGCAGCCGCCAGGGAAGCGATCCAGTAGCTTTCCATGTCGACAATTTGTACCGGAAAGGCTTCCCCCAGACCGGCCAATCTGCTGGTACTGGATTCCAGCTCCAGGATGGAAGCGCTGCTGCCCAGGTGCCAGCCTTCCGGCAAAGCGTCCCTCCCGGCCGCAAGCTCCAGCAAGCGGCGGTTCGAATGGCATCTCCCCTCTTCCCGCCACCCTCCCCCGATCCGGCAGAGGCAGTACAGCCGGGAACAGATTACCACGTCCCCGATGTTGAGTTCGGGAGCCACCGCCCCGGCAAAGCCCAGGGAGATTATTGAACCGACGGGATAGCGCTCCAGGATAAGCCGGGCCGCCTTTTCCGCCCTATTTTTGCCCATCCCCGTTTTTACCAGCAGTACTTCCTTGTCCAAGAACCGGCCCCGGTACAGCTTGCCATGGCGCTCTGCGACTCTCTCTTTTACCATCATCCGCCGCCGGATATCCAGGATCTCCTGATCCAGGGCCCCCATTATGGCGATCATCTTCTTCCCTCCCGGCCAATCCCTTTCAGCGGGCGCTCCCTTAAATCGGAAGGCGCAGGCTTCTAATGCGGATATACTCATATTGCCAGTTCATCAACCCCATGGCAATAGGCCCCCGTCAAAAACCCGGAGGGCGGCAGGCGGCGGCTTATTTGTGATTAAAGTAAAAAGGGGAAGCCGGCGGCAGCTCCGGGGCGACCGCCAAAGGGGCGGAGGCTCTTAAATGCAAAAGGAAAGCCGCCGGAGGGCGCCGCGAGTTTGCGGCGCCCTCCGGCAGCGGTCCGGCCCATAAAACCCGGCCTGCAGGAGCTCTACTCCGGCGGCTGGATCTCCAGAACAACCTTGATTACCTCCTCGGAACGCTCGATCATGGTCCGGAAGGCTTCCTTGTACTGATCCAGCTTGAAGCGGTGGGTAATAAAGCCCTCCAGCTTATAGCGGCCCTGCCGCGCCAGTTCGATGACCAGGTCGAAGGTGCTGATCCGGCGGCCGTCAAACTCCTCCATGCCGTGGGCGTTGATGCCGATGATCTCCAACTCCTGCCACCAGATGGGGGTCTCGTCAAAAGCTGCCGGGCGGATGTGATGGCCGATTTTGACATAGGTCCCCCGGGCTTTTAGCCAGCGCAGGGAGTCGTGAAAGGTCTGGGCGGTGCCCACGCAGTCAAAGATGACATCGAACCCGCCCATGATCATCTTGTTGCCCAAGGGGCCGCGGTAAAGTTTGCCTCCCACCGCTGCAGCCACGGCTTCGTAGGGGTCGCCGGTCAGGACTTCGTCCGCGCCCAGGCGCAGCCCGAACTCCTGCTTGGATTTGACCCGCTCCAAGAGGTAGACCCGGCAGGAGGGATTGAGCATTTTCAGGCACTGGATCACGTTTAAACCGATTGCCCCGCCGCCGAAAACCAAGATCTTTTCGCCGTCCCGGGGTGGGCGCCGCAGGACGGCATGCAGCGATACCGCCGCCGGTTCCAGCATCACCGCCTGGTCATCCCCCAGATCCGGGGGTATTTTCACCAACTGCTTCTCCGGGGCCAGGAAATAATCGCCAAAGCCGGCGCCCAGGTTCTTCAACGGCCGGGGGCCCTCCTCGCCGTAATTCTCGCAGAGGCAGTACAGCCCCTGGCGGCAGAAGGTGCAGGGGGGATCGATCTCCTTTAAATCACAGCAGGCCATATATTTCTGCATGGTTACCCGGTCCCCCGGCTTCAGGTTTTGAACCCCGGAACCTACTTCTTCCACAACCCCTACCTGTTCATGTCCCAGGTAAGTTCGCTCCGAGCCCGGCATCGCCGCCAGGGCAGCCCTGAAGTCGGGTTTCAGCAGAAAGAAGGAGAGGTCGGTGCCGCATATTCCCGTCAACACATTTCTTACCTTGACCCAGTTCTCCCCGGGAAGGGGCTGGTCCGGCAGGTCTCGGTAAACCACGGGCGAGAGGCGGGTGTAGTAAAACTTCTTTGACAGGGCGCCCAGCACTTTTAGGGCGGCTATCTTGGGCAGGTTGGCTTCGAAATAGATGCTCTTCATCAGGGCAATCCTCCTCGGCTTTTTTTCTCCACTCCGGTTCTTCTGTTCTTCTGCTCCCCTTCTAACCGGCCGGTTTCGGCGGCCGCCGAGGCCGGGAAAGGGCTTCCAAGCATGCCTTCCCGCTAAACCGGGGAAAATTTCAATTGCTTTCCCCTATTCTTAATTTTCTTTGCCGGCAAAACAGTTCCTGCCAGACAGCGCTGCGCCTCCAAAAAAACTCCGCCGCACCTCCCCCTATTTTTTTCGGTCAATCTTCTATCCCGGCGGGCGTAAATATAAACCGGGGATGTGAAAAGTTGAAAACGGAAATCAACCTGCTCCAGGCCTTGCTGGAGCTGGATCCTTCCTATAAGATCAAGCGCCCCGCCCACAGGCTTCAGGCTGCCGTCAAGGTTCTCCTGATCCTGTTTCTGGGGATGGGCGCCGCCGGGGCCATCGTGCTGGCAAGCTTTATCATCACGGCGCCGCCCCTGGACCCGGATTACCCGGTCCTGGCGGAGACCTCCTTCGTCCTGGACAGCGAAGATCGCCTGGTGGCATCCTTGCACGGGGAAGAAAACCGGACCTGCATCAAGTTGGAGGAGATTCCGCGCCATGTTATCCAGGCTTTTATCGCCACGGAGGATCGGCACTTCTATGAACACTGGGGAGTCGATATCCCCGGCAATATCAGGGCCCTGCTGGCCAATATTAAAAAGCGGGAGATCCGCCAGGGGGCCAGCACTATAACCCAGCAGTTGGTCCGCTCCCTCTACCTGCCCCAGGAACGGACCTGGAAACGCAAGGTCCAGGAAATATGGCTGGCCCTGCAACTGGAAAGAGCCTGGAGCAAGAACACCATTTTGGAACTTTACCTGAATCAAATCTACTTTGGCCGCGGGGCCTACGGGCTGGAGGCCGCCGCCCAAACCTATTTTGGAAAGCCGGCGGCGGCGCTAAATACCAGGGAGGGAGCCATGCTGGCCGGCCTGGTCTGTGCCCCCAACCGCCTAAACCCCTTTCAAGACCTGCAGGCCGCCGAACAGAGGACGGCCACCGTCCTCTCGGTGATGAAGGAGTGCGGCTACCTGGAGGAAGCCGAATACCGCCGCTGGCTTAACTGCCCCCTGGAGTACGCCGAAAAGCAGGACCGCCGCCCCTGGGGATACTTTCTGGATTATCTCATTCACTGGGAACTGAGGCGCATCTTGGGCGCCATGCCGGAATACGACAGCCCGGAAAAGGTTTACCGGGCCATATACACGGGAGGCCTGCGCATCTATACCACCCTGGATCCCGCCCTGCAAAAACATGCCGAAGAGACCCTGAACAATCCTTCTCTGTACCCCGAGACGCTCTACCTGGATATGGAGAAATTAAAAGCGGCCCTCCGCCGCCGCAGTTTTAATGCCGGGCATCTGGAGCCTTTTATCGATCCGGTGAAGGGGATTCCCCAGCCCCAGGCAGCCCTGGTCATGGCCGATCCCGCCACCGGTGCCCTTCTCTGCCTGGTGGGGGGAAGGGAATACCGTCCCCGGGAGAACGAGTTGCTGCGCTTTCTCAGCCTGCGCCAGCCCGGCTCGGCGCTCAAGCCCCTGGTGGTTTATGCCCCCGCTTTCCAGGAAGGCCTCCTGGCGGGCGCCGGCTCCCTCCTCCAGGACACCCCCCTGACCGTGGACGGCTGGTCTCCCCGCAACTACGACGGGCGCTTCCGGGGAAGGGTAACCGTCCGCCAGGCCCTCTCCCTTTCCTTGAACCTGCCGGCGGTACGGGTGCTGCAGCGGCTGACTCCCCGCCGAGGAGCCGCCTACGCGGAACGGATGGGGATTACCAGCTTAACGGCTGTCGACAAAAGAATCCTAAGCACAGCCTTGGGAGGAATTACCCACGGGGTTAGCCTTCTGGAGATGACCCAGGCCTATGCCGTTCTTGCCAACGGCGGGATCAAGAAGCCGCTTTACGCCGTCAGGAGCATTGAAGACCGCAACGGGCGGGTTATCTACCGGCATAAATCCGCCGCCGAGAGAATCCTGAGCCCCCAAGCCGCTTTTCTGGTAAACCATATCCTTCAGGATGTGGCCCGGTACACTACCGCCGCCGGCCTGTACCCGGACCGCCCCCTGGCCGCCAAAACCGGCACTTCCGAACAGGGCCGGGATGCCTGCCTGGTGGCTTACACCCCCAACCTGGTGGCCTCCCTCTGGATGGGCTACGATGAACCCGTGCTGGGGGGGATCTCCAGAGGCTGGCTGTATACCACCCGGATCCTCAGGCAGGTCCTGGCGCCGGCATTTAAGGGGCTCTCTCCCCAAAATTTTGAGCGCCCCCCGGGCCTGGTCTCTCTAACCATATGCCGGGAATCAGGGGCCCTGGCCAATGAGTACTGCCGGGAGCACGGCACCGCCACCACGGACTACTTCCTGGCGGAAAGCCGGCCCACGGCCTACTGCGCCCTGCACCGGGAGCCGCCCCCGCCCGAATCCCACGAGCCCGAAGGAGAAGCCCAGCCTTTGGAGCGGCCTTCCGGCGGGAGAAGATCCCGGCGGCGGGGTCCCGGCTAGAGCTCCACGGGCCGATGATCTGCTCGGTATTCTTCCATAGAAGAGAAGATCAATTCCTCAGTTCAATTCCTTAATGCAAGGGGGTTGTCCGTACACCGAAAAGGGGCTTTTGGGGATAAAATACTTAAACGCTCCGGTATGAGCCGGGTCCGGCTTGCCGTATCTCCCCAACTCCTCAAAGAGGTGGAAATAGAATACTTCTTCCGGGTCCCGCTCCTGGGCTGGAAGATAAAAAATCGGCCCCGGGCAGAGGACTGCCCGGGGCCGGCGGCTGAACAAAAATTGGCAATTACCATTAAGGGCGGCGCTCCGGAAAGGCCGCCTTTTCCCCGCTGTCTCTATTCCTTCTCCCCTTCCCGGGGGAGATCAAATCCCTGCTCCCTTAAAAATTGAGCCAGCTTTTCGATGGTTTCGGAGCTGACGGCATGCTCCATCAAGCAGGCATCCTTTTCCGCCACCCGGGGAGAGACCCCCAGGAAGTTGACCAGGAAACTGAGCAGGACCTCGTGGCGCCGCTTTACCACCACGGCGTAATTTTTGCCCCTGGCGGTCAACTTTACCGGACCGTAGCGCTCCTGCTCGATCAAGCCCTGCTCCCGCAAGGTGCCCAAGGCCTGGGTGACGCTGGGTTTGGCCAAGTTCAAATAAGCGGCAATGTCGGTCACCCGGACCGGCTCGCCGGTACGAGAAAGCACCAGGATGGCCTCCAGGTAGTCCTGGAGAGAGGAACTGGACGGGAAATACTTCAAGGCGCTCCTCCTCTGTTAGGTGTTCCTAACTCATGTTCTGCTTTTTTTATACTCCCCATTGGAAAATTTGTCAATGCCGCCGGCGGATCAATATATTTTATCGGTGTTCCGTCCGCCTGGTTCATGGCTGCGATAAAATGCTTTTTTAAAATATTTAAGGTGAACTTTTCATAAGCTATTGCAGGCAGTGTACATTTTAGGCATGGGATTGGGGGTGAATAGAACCAGGCCTCTCCGGTGCCGCCAAACTCCCTCCCATGAAGCAGGGGTCTTGTTGTGCTTAAATTCTTCAGTTGTTGGTAATAGTCCTCTTCTGGGGTTCGGGAAATTGTGAAGCGTTAAGAAACAACGGATTTTGTGCACTAAGAAAGACAGTTGCCAACAAGGGAGCCGCCAATTATAATTAATTGAGAATAATTATCAATTGTGTCATCTAAAATCTTTCCCGGAATAATACAGGGAACCTTTTCGTGGATTAATAACCAGGATGCTCAACCCCGGTTCCGGCAGCCTGCCGGGAATTCCGGAAAGGAGATGGCGCCTTTGCGGGCTACAGCGGCAGCGACGCTGATCTTGGGGGCCGCCCTCCTGCTGATCTGCGGCGGATGCCTGTTCGAACCCCCGGCCGAACCCGGCGGGGGGGACACCATAACCGTAGTCACCACCCTTTACCCTTTAGCCGATATAGTTGAACAGGTGGGGGGAGAGGCGGTAGAGGCGGCCAGCCTGGTTCCCGCCGGCTCCAGCCCCCATACCTTTGAACCGGGGACCGGAGAGTTAAAGCAGGTGGCCCGGGCCTCCCTCTTTGTCTATGTCGGCGCCGGCCTGGATGACTGGGTGCTTAAGCTGGCCGAAGCCGCCGACACCGGCACTATGAAGCTTAATTTAACCGCCCTCCCGGAGATAAGCTCCCGGCTCCTCTCTTCCCGGGAGGGCAGCCACGAAAGTGCCCCGGAACACGGCCATGGCAGCTCGGGAGTAGATCCCCACATCTGGCTGGATCCCATCCTGGTCAGGGACTGCATCGCCCCGGCCGTGGCACAGGCGCTGCAGAAGCTGGCCCCGGAAGCGGCGGAAGCCATTAAGGATAACCTGGCCCGGTTCCAGGAAGAGCTAACCCTTCTGGACCGGGAAATTAAGGAAGCCGTGGCCGGCTTCTCCCGCAAAGATTTTATCACCGTCCACTCCGCCTGGCAGTATTTTGCCCGCCGCTACGGCCTCAATGAAATCGCCGTCATGGCCTCCTCGGGAGAAGAGCCCTCCGCCGGCTGGATGATTGAGGTGGTCAACCAGGCCAGGGAGCGGCAAATAAAGGCCGTTTTTGTAGAACCCCAATTGTCGCCGGCCCTGGCGGAGAGCATCGCCAGGGAAGTGGGCGCCCGGGTTCTCCCCCTGGATCCCCTGGGGGGGAAGGAGCTGGAGGAGCGGGACGGCTACCTGCCGCTGATGCGCTTCAATCTGCGCCAGTTTGAAGCGGCTCTAAGCGAGCGCAATTAATACCATGGACAAGGAAAAGGGGATTCATTTGTCCGAACTGATCTGCGTCGACAACGTTAGCGTTCATTTTCACCAGACTCCCGTCTTGGAGAAGATCTCTTTCACCATTGCCCCGGGAGACCTGGTGGGCATTATCGGCCCCAACGGGGCCGGGAAGACAACCCTGCTGCGGGTCATCCTCGGCTTGATCCGCCCCACCACGGGGAGGGTTGCCCTCTGGGGAAGGCCGGCGCACCGGCTGGGCGATTTCAGGGAGCGCATCGGCTATATGCCCCAGAGGCCTGCCTTTGAAAGGCGCTTCCCCCTCTCGGCCCTGGACGTGGTAAAAACCGGAGCCCTTTCTCCCGCTACTCTCCTGCACCGCTTTTCCCGGGAGTTGCAGGAGTCCGCCCGTTCCGCCCTGGCCGATGTGGACGCCTTGCACCTGGAGAACAGGCCCTTTCACGAGCTTTCCGGGGGAGAGCAGCAGCGGGTCTTCCTGGCCCGGGCCCTGGTAAAAAATCCCTCCCTATTAATTCTGGATGAGCCCAGCAGCGGCCTGGATCTTCCTGCCCGGGAGCTTTTCCTCCAGCTTTTAAGCAGGCTGCACCAGGCGCGCCGCCTTACCATTCTCCTGGTATCCCACGATCTTACGGCGGTGGCCTCCTTGGCCACCCACGTTATGTGCATTAACCGGACCCTGCACCTGCACGGCCGTTCCGGGCAGGTGCTGAACAACCCGGCCCTGAAAACGGTCTTTCGCTGCCAGTTTGACCTGCTGGGAGCAGGCTTCCAGGAGAAGGAAGAGGAGGAAAGGGATTGATCGGAGAGCTGCTGTCCTATACCTTCATGCAGCGGGCCTTCCTGGCTTCCGCCCTGGTGGGCACCCTCTGCTCCACGGTGGCCTTCTTCGTGGTCTTGCGCAGGATGGCTTTCCTGGGCGTGGGCATCTCCCATGCCGCCCTGGGGGGAATCGCCCTGGGGCTGGTAACGGGAATCAACCCCGCCGTTACGGGAAGCATTTTTGCCCTGGCCGTGGCCCTGGCTACCGGGCAAATCAGCCGCCGGGGGCGAATATCCGAAGACACCACCATCGGCATCCTCTATGCCGCCGGGATGGCTTTCGGAATCGCCCTGATCAGCGTCGCCCGGGGCTACCATCCCGATCTCTTCTCCCTGCTCTTCGGCAATATTCTGGCCGTCTCCCCCCAGGATTTGCAGCTAATGCTGGTCGTGGCCCTGCTCGTTCTTCTTTTCCTAATTCTTTTCTTTAAAGAGCTGCTGGCCATCAGCTTCGATGAAGAGATGGCCCGGGCCGCCGGCCTCCCTGTTTCCTCCCTGTACCTGGGGCTGCTGGCCGCCATCGCCCTTACCGTTATTGTCTCCGTAAAGCTGGCTGGAGCCGTCCTGGTTTCCGCCCTCCTGGTCATCCCCGGGGCTACGGGATACCGGTTGAGCAGCAACTACCGCGGAATGCTGATCCTTTCCCTGGCTACCGGCCTGGCGGGCAGCCTGGGCGGCCTGCTGCTGTCTTATTACACGCACATCCCCGCAGGGGCGGCCATGGTCCTGGTCATGACCCTGCTTTTTCTCCTGGCCCTGGCTAAAAAACCGGGCCGGCCCAAAATTAAAACGACCAAGGAAGAGGTACCATGAGCAAACAATTCCTGGCCACAGCCCAGGCCAAGCTTAAGGCAGAAGGCTATAGGCTCACCGGGCCGCGGCGGCATATCCTGGAATACCTGGCCGGCAGCGGCGGGCACCCCGACGCCCAGGATATTTACAACGCCGTCAAGGAGAGATACCCCGCCGTGGGGCTGGCTACCGTCTACCGGACCCTGGAACTGCTGGTCAAGCTGGGTCTGGTGCGCACCCTTCTCCTGAAGGATCAGCGACGGCGTTTCGAAATTCGCCTGCCGGCGGACAACCACCACCATTTAATCTGCACCCGCTGTGGAACCATCGTGGAGTTTGGCCACTGTGCCTTCTCCTCCATTCTTCCGGACCTGGAACGAACCACCTGCTTCTCCATCCAGGGGCACACCCTGGAGGCCTACGGTCTCTGCTCCTATTGCCAGGTGCCTGGCACGTCAACTTTGTCAACTTGATTGACAATTCTGAAAATTGGTGGGGTGGCTTTACTTGATCTGCACCCCCCCGATGGGATATAATTGACTAAACAATTCTGCCGCCGTCGTTGCCATGGGGATTTTTGCTCTCGGGGTAGTCTGGCTCGCGGGAGTTTTTCCATATAAGGAGGTCCGGACCCTTTGAAAATTGCCCTGGTACAAGCAAATCCCACCGTTGGCGCCATAAGCCGGAACAGTTCCCTCATCTCCCGCTATTACCGCTCCTGCCAGGAGCAGGGGGCCCGCCTGGTCGTCTTCCCGGAGCTCGCCGTTACCGGCTTTCCCCTCCAAGACCTGGTTCTCTACCGCTCCTTTGCCGCGGAGGCCATGGAGGCGGTTACAAAAAAACTGGCCCCCCTCACCGCCGGGGAAAACCCGGCCCTGCTCCTGGGGGCGCCTTGGCTTGGCGGCGGCGGATTGTACAACGCGGCGCTGCTGCTGGAAAAAGGCTCCGCAAGAGTGGTATGCGCCAAGCCCCTGGCGGCAGAGGGCGGCCGTGCCCCCATAGATGAGCGCCCGGCCTCTCTCATGGAGGGGAAGAGTGAAGCGCTCCTGGGAATAAGGGCGGAGATTGCCGTAGTCGAAGAGATCCAGGATTATAAGCCCTTCTCCGACGTGTCCGAAGGCTCTGCCGCCGAAGCCGGCGGCCCCCGGGGGGATATCCAGCTGCTAATCGCCCTCTCTGCTTCTCCATACTACCTGGGGAAGCAGGCTTTGAGGGAGAAGGCCGCCGCCGCTTTGAGCCGAAAACTGAGCCGGGCCTTGATTTTCCTTAACCAGGTTGGCGGCAATGACGAGCTTATCTTTGACGGCACCAGCCTGGTCTATAACAACCGTGGAGAGCTGCTCCGCCGCGGCGCCTCCTTCCGGGAAGAGGTGATCTGGCTAAGGGGAGAAGAGCTTTTCCGGCCGGCGCAGGAGATGCCGCCCCCCCTAGAAGAAAACTGGGCCACGGTCTATCGGGCCTTGCGGCTGGGCCTGAAGGACTACCTGCACAAGTCCGGATTTAAAAAAGCGCTGCTGGGGTTGAGCGGCGGCATCGACTCCGCCGTTACCGCCGCCCTGGCCGCCGACGCCCTGGGGCCGGAAAACGTGCTGGGCGTAATCATGCCCTCCCCGTACACCCCGGACCACGCCGTAAAAGACGCCCTGGAGCTGGCCCGCAACCTGGGGATAGAGCAGCGCCTCCTGCCCATTGACGGCCTCTTTCACTCCTTCCTCCAGCTGCTGAATCCCGAAGGAGGCTGCCGGGGAGACCTGGCCGAAGAGAACCTGCAGGCCCGGATCAGGGGAAATATTCTCATGTTTATAGCCAACCGGGAAAGATATATGCTTCTGACCACGGGAAACAAGTCGGAACTGGCCGTAGGCTACTGCACCATGTACGGTGACATGGCCGGCGGCCTCGGGGTGCTGGCCGACCTGCCCAAGCTGGCCGTCTACAGCCTGGCGGAACATATCAACCGCCGCCACGGGAAAGAGGTAATACCCCGGAACACCATGGTCAAGCCCCCCTCGGCGGAACTGCGGCCGGATCAGAAAGACGAGGATTCCCTCCCCCCGTATCGGGTACTGGACCCCATCCTGGAACTCTACCTGGAGGAGAGGCTCTCCCCCGGGGAAATTATCGCCCGGGGCTACCCTGAAGAGACGGTGAAGAAGGTCTGCCGCCTGGTAGACCGGGCCGAATACAAGCGCCGCCAGGCGGCACCGGGCCTGCGGGTTACCAGCAGAACCGCCCCCCTGGCCGGCCGCCGGATGCCCATCGCCCGGGGCGGCAGGGACCAGGATTGAAGGGCCCGGGGCGCTGCAGTATATTATAGATTAACCCATGGAAACACAGGAAGGTGCTTTAATTTTGCCGGTATCGAATGAGCGCTCCCCGCTAATCTATGACCTGGTGGTAGTAGGCGCCGGCCATGCCGGCTGCGAGGCGGCCCTGGCCGCCTCCCGGCTGGGCTGCCGCACGCTGCTGCTAACCCTGAACCTGGACCTGGTTGCCGTGATGGCCTGCAACCCCTCCCTGGGAGGCCCCGGCAAGGGGCACCTGGTCCGGGAGATCGACGCCCTGGGCGGGGAGATGGCCCGGGTGGGCGACCGAAACCTCCTGCAGATCCGGATGCTGAACACGGGGAAGGGTCCCGCCGTCCAGGCCGTACGGGCCCAGATCGACAAGGCGGGCTACCAGCGGGATATGCGCCTGCTTCTGGAGCAGTGCCCTAACCTGACCCTGCGGGAAGATATGGTGGAAAAAATAATCGTCCAGGAGGGGCGGGTGAAAGGGGTGCTGGGCCGCAGCGGCGCCCTCTACCGGGCCAAGGCGGTAATTCTGGCCACGGGCGTCTACCTGCGGGCGGAAATCTTCCTGGGCGACCGCCAGTACTACGGCGCCCCCGGAGGGCTGGTCCCTCCCCGCTCCCTGGCGGAAAACCTCCTGGAACTGGGCTTCCATCTGGAGCGCTTCAAGACGGGAACGCCCCCCCGGGTCTACCGGCGCAGCGTCGATTTCAGCAAGCTGATCCCCGTCCCCGGGGATCCCCTCTCCCAGGGGCTCTCCCTGCTGACCCCCTCTCCGCCGAAGCAGCAGGTAAACTGCTACCTGACCCATACCAATCCTCGCACCCATGCGCTGATCCGAGGCAACCTGGACAAGGCGCCCATCTATACCGGCGCCATTAAGGGGAAGGGGCCCCGCTACTGCCCCTCCATCGAGGACAAGGTGGTCCGCTTTGCCGACCGGGAACGCCACCCCGTCTTCATCGAGCCCGAGGGGGTGGAAACGGAAGAGCTGTACCTGCAGGGGATCTCCACGGGGCTGCCCCCGGAGATCCAGGAGCAGATGCTGCGTACCATCCCCGGGCTGGAGAAGGCGGAGATCATGCGCCCCGCCTACGCCATCGAATACGATTACGCGCCGCCGGTTCAGTTGAAGGCCACCCTGGAGACCAAGCTGGTTTCCGGCCTCTACTTCGCCGGCCAGATCAACGGAACCACCGGCTACGAGGAGGCCGCCGGCCAGGGGCTGATGGCGGGCATCAACGCTGCCCGGCAGATCCGGGGTGAAGAGCCTTTCATTCTCCAGCGCAGCGAAGCCTACCTGGGCGTTCTCATCGACGACCTGGTTACCCGGGGAGTACAGGAACCGTACCGCATCTTCACCTCCCGGGGCGAATACCGCCTGCTGCTGCGCCAGGACAATGCCGACCTGCGCCTGACGGAGAAGGGCTACCGCCTGGGGCTGGTGGACGAAGAGCGCTGGGAGCGCTTTCAAAAGAAGAAGCGCTTTATCGAAAAGGAGTTGGACCGCTTGAACAAACTCCAACTCCGGCCCGGCGATGCCATAGACCGGGAACTGGCCAAAGCGGGAGGCGCCCTGCAACGCCCCCAGTCGGCGGCGGAGCTGCTGCGCCGTCCCGGGATTAGCTACCGCCAGTTCTTGAAGTGGGAGGGGAAGGAGGAGCCCAACCAGCCCGAGGATGTGATCCGGGAGCTGGAAAACCAGATCAAGTACGCCGGGTACATCGCCAAGCAGGAGGCCGCCGTGGAGCGGAACCGCCGCCTGCTGGGCAAGGTTATCCCCGAAGACTTCGATTACAGCCTGGCCACCAATCTCTCCACGGAGGCCCGCCAGAAGCTGGACCGGATCCGGCCCCGCACCGTAGAGCAAGCCAGCCGCATCGACGGGGTCAGCCCGGCGGACATCTCCATGCTGCTCCTTTACCTGGAGCGGCCCGGGCTGCTGCGCAAAAGGGAGACCGGGGGCGCCGGAAAAGAGGAGACGGATACTTGTGGAGAGATTTGAGCCCGGCTGGTACTACCGGCTTAGCCAGTTTTTCCGGGAAAAATTTGGCCATCCCCTCTACAAGATTCCCCTGGAGGCCGGGTTTAGCTGCCCCAACCGGGACGGCACCATCGGCCGCCACGGCTGCAGCTACTGCTACAACCCCTCCTTCTCCTTCGTCAGCGGGAAGGAGAAGCCCCTCTCCATTACCGAACAACTCCGCCGGGGCAAGAAAAAGGGCGCCCCGGGGAGGCGCTACCTGGCTTATTTTCAGACCTACAGCAACACCTACGCCCCCGTGGAGCAGCTGGAACGACTTTACAGCGAAGCTTTGCAGGATCCCGACGTGGTGGGGCTGAGCATCTCCACCCGCCCCGACTGCGTCAACCGCCAGGTGCTGGAGCTCCTGGAAGGCTACGCCCGGAAGTACCACGTCTGGCTGGAGTACGGCCTGCAGTCTTCCCACAATACCACCCTGGAGCGGATCAACCGGGGGCATACCTTCCAGCAGTTTCAGGAAGCTGTCCGCATGACCCGCGGGCGCCATATCTATATCTGCGCCCATCTCATCCTCGGCCTCCCCGGGGAATCGCCGGAGATGATGCTGCAAACGGTAGACCGGATCAACGGCTGCGGCATTGACGGGGTCAAATTCCACCAACTGCAGGTAATCAAAGGGACTCCCCTGGCGCAGCAGTACGAAGAAGGCCAATTTGATGTCTTCGCCTCCCCGGAAGAATATCTGTCCCTGCTCTGCGACTGCCTGGAAAGGCTGGACCCCGGGATAACGGTCCACCGCCTGGCCGGCCGGGTCACCTCCCGGGAACTGCTCCTGGCGCCGGCCTGGGAAGAGAGCTCCGCCGAAACAGCCCGAAAAGTGGAAGCAGAGTTGATCCGCCGCTCTTCCTGGCAGGGCCGCCTGGCCCGCAAAAGGAATCGGAAGAATTTCAGCGAATAGTATAGCAGCGGGAGAACATATGAGCGAGGGCTGCCATGACACCCCTGGAGGAAATTCTGGAACAATGGAGGAATGATCCCTCCTTCATGGCCAACGTGGCCTGCTGGGAGGTCCTGCCGGAGCAGGCCGCCTCCTATGCCGACATGCCCGCCTTTCTGGACGACCGCCTTAAGCGCGCCCTGAAGGAACGGGGAATAGAGCAGCTTTACCTCCACCAGGCCGAAGCCCTTCAGCGCCTCCAGGAGAAGGAAAACATCGTAGTCGTCACCCCCACCGCCTCGGGGAAGACCCTCTGCTACAACCTCCCCGTCCTGAACGCTCTCCTGCAGGATCACCACCACCGCGCCCTCTACCTCTTTCCCACCAAGGCCCTGGCCCAGGACCAGCTGGTGGAGTTGAAGGAGCTGGCCGCCCGGTGTCCTTTTGACCTGCGTTCATATGTCTACGACGGCGATACCGAGCCCGAGCTGCGCCGGGCCATCCGGGACAGCGGCCAGGTGGTGATCACCAACCCGGATATGCTGCACACCGGAATTTTGCCTCACCATACCAAGTGGATCCAGCTCTTTCAGAACCTGAAGTTCGTCGTCATCGACGAGGTTCACCACTACCGGGGCGTATTTGGCAGCCACCTGGCCAATGTAATCCGGAGGCTGAAGCGCATCTGCAGCTTTTACGGCTCCCGGCCCCAGTTCATTCTCTGCTCCGCCACCATCGCCAACCCGGGGGAACTGGCGGAGACCCTGATTGAAGAGCCGGTGAGCGTGATCTCCAAAAGCGGAGCCCCCCGGGGGAAAAAGCATTTTATTATCTACAACCCGCCCCTGGTCAACCGGGAACTGGGAATCAGGCGGAGCGCTCTCCTGGTCAGCCGGGAGCTGGCGGCGGCCCTTATTAAAAAAGGAATCCAGACCATCGTCTTCACCCGCAGCCGGCTGGGCGTGGAGGTGCTGCTAACCTACCTGCAGGAGCGCTTTCCGGCCCTTCCCGGCCGGCCGGAAAGGGTGAAGGGGTACCGGGGCGGCTACCTGCCCCGGGAGAGGCGCTCCATCGAAGAAGGACTGCGGCGGGGAACCATAAGAGGGGTGGTCAGCACCAACGCCCTGGAACTGGGCATCGACATCGGGGAACTGGAAGCCTGCATCCTGAACGGCTACCCGGGCACCATCGCCGGCACCTGGCAGCAGTCCGGGCGGGCGGGACGGCGAAGCGGAACCTCCCTGGCCATTATGGTCACCGCCAGCGACCCCGTTAACCAGTTTATCGCCGCCAATCCGGCTTATTTCTGGGGCAACTCCCCCGAGCGGGCGCTGATCAATCCCGACAACCTGGTTATCCTGACCAACCACCTGCGCTGTGCCGCCTTTGAGCTCCCCTTCCGGGAAGGAGAGCCTTTCGGCCGGGCCCAGGTAACGGAGATCTTGGAATTTCTGGAGGAAGAGCAGGTTCTTTACCGCCAGGAAGGCCGCTTCTACTGGATGGAAGACGCCTTCCCCGCCGAGGAGATCAGCCTGCGCAGCGCCACCCGGGAAAACGTGGTCATCATCGATACCAGCGGCAGCCAGCCCCAGGTAATCGGAGAGGTGGACCGCTTCAGCGCCCCCATGCTGGTGCATGAGGAAGCCATCTACATTCACAACGGAATCCAGTACCAGGTGGAAAAACTTGACTTCCCGGCCAAAAAAGCCTATGTCCGGCCGGTCCGGGTAAACTATTTTACCGATGCCCAGCTGTCCGTGGATATCAAGGTGCTGGAAGTCCTGGAGGAGGAAGAGGGGGCCGTCTCCAGGGCCTGGGGGGAAGTGCGCCTCAATGCCCTGGTGGCGCTCTTTAAAAAGATACGCTTCAACACCCACGAAAATATCGGCTCCGGACCGGTCAAACTCCCGGAGACGGAGATGCACACCACCGCTTTCTGGATCTCCTTCTCGCCGCAAAGCCTGGGCGGCCTCCCCCAGCCGGCGGTGCAATCGGGCTTGCAGGGGCTGACTAACTTGATTCCCCAGATCGCCTCCCTCTACCTGATGAGCGACCCCCGGGACCTGCGGGCCGTGGGGCAGATTAAGTCTCCCTTCAACGAGCAGCCCACCCTCTACCTGTACGAAAGCTACCCCGGAGGTGTGGGCTACAGCCGGGAGCTCTACCGCATCTACAAGGATATCTTCCGCTCCGCCCGCCGGGCGGTCCTCAGCTGCAACTGCCGGGAAGGCTGCCCCTCCTGCGTCGGACCTCCCGAACAGATCGGCCCCGGAGGGAAGGAGCATACCCTGGCCCTGATGGAGGTAGTGCTGCGATGAACCTGCGCTCCCGCCTGGATAACCTGCGCCGGAGCGGGGAGCTGGCGGCGCCCCGGCCCCGTCGGGCGACGGGCATGGGAATGCTTTTTCCCGGGGAAGAGCGGGAAGTGGAAACTCCGGCCGGCCCCTGCTATCTGCGGGAAGTAAGCTTTCCCCTCTCCACCGTTCACGGCCGCTACGTCCTGGAACAGGTCCTGGACAGCCGGGGCGACCGGATCGCCCTTCTATCCCGGGATCCTGCCCTGGAACGCATTGAGCCGGCCCGCTCCCTCTTCCTGGATACGGAAACTACCGGCCTGGCCGGCGGCACCGGGACCTGGGCTTTTCTCATCGGTGCGGGCTGGGTGGAAGGAAACCGTTTCCGGATCCGCCAGTATTTCCTGCGCCGTCCCCCGGAAGAGAGGGCCATGCTCCTGCACTTTACCGGCTTTATGAAAAATTTTGACAGCGTGGTCACCTTTAACGGCAAGGCCTTTGACCTTCCCTTAATCCAGACCCGCCAGATCCTGGCCGGGGTCCCTTCCTGCGCTCCTCCTCTGCACATCGATCTCCTTTCCTGCTCCCGCCGCCTCTGGAAAGGGTGGCTGCCCTCCTGCCGCCTGAGCATGCTGGAATCGTCGCTCCTGGGGCTGCAGCGGACCGACGACCTCCCCGGGCACGAGATCCCGGCGGTCTACTTCGACTACCTGCGCCGGGGGCACACCGGTCGCCTTAAAACCGTCTTTCGCCACAACCTGTACGACCTTCTCTCCATGGTCACCCTGTTGACCCGCCTCTCCCTTAACGCCTCCGGGGAAGGCCTGGAACACCCCTGGGAGTGCTACGCCCTGGGCCGCCTCCACCTGGAGGCCGGGCAGCCTGAAACAGGGATGGCCCTGCTGCGCATAGCGGCTGGCAGCCCGGATCGGGAGCTCCGGCGGGAGGCCCTTCTCCACCTGGCAGCCGCCTGCAAAAGGGCCTCCCGGTGGGAAGAAGCTACGGCCGCCTGGCACGAACTCCTCCAGCTGGAGAATACGGACCCCGCCCCCTGCCTGGAGTTGGCCAAATACTACGAGCACCGCTGCGGGGACTTCCAGGCGGCTCTTCGGGCAACCCGGGAAGCCGTCCTCCGGCTGCAGCACTCCGGAAGGCATGCCTCCGGCGGCGAATTTAGCATGGCAGCCTTGCAGCACCGGATCGCCCGCCTCCGCCGCAAAATTGAACGCAGGGATAAATTAACCTTTCCCGTCAAATAATATAGGTATATCTTGCGCAGGAGGAATACCGTTGAACAGGATCCGCCTGACCCTGGCCCTGGCCCTGGCGCTAATGGCCGTTTCCCTTCTTCCCGTGGGCGGCTCTCCAACGGCGCCGCCTCCCCCGCTCCCCGACCCGCGCCCGCCCGCCGGAGAGCCGGAGCCGGGAGAAAAGGCCGCCGGGGAGGAGCCGGATTCTCCGCCGGCCGAGGAGGAGAAGATTATTCCCAGGCCGGTGCCGCCTTCGGTACAAGAAGAAGAACTGCTCTCCCAGAGCGCCTCCTCCCCGCCGGTGAACCAGCGGGAGCCGGAGGCTCCGCCGGCCAAGGCGATCCCCGCAAAAGCGGAGGCGCCGTCAAAGGAAGCCCTCTCCCCCATCCCCGAGCTTTCGGGAAAGGAGCAGATTCATTTTCTCCTTCTTGGCCGCGATGAGGGCAACCCGAACATTGAAATCATGATGGTGGTCACCCTGATCAAGGAGAGGCGGGCTTATCTTACCAGCATCTCCCCCGACACTCCCCTGGAGGGCAAAAGCTATCCCCTGGGGGCCCTGCTGCGGAAAGGGGGCAGCTACGCCGACCTGATCCGGGAGATAGAGGCGCTGAGCGGCTTGAAGCCCCAGTTTTACATCGAGCTAAACCTGGAAGGGTTTGTGGAGATGGTCGGGCTCCTGGGCGGAGTCGACCTGACGGAGGCGGCCGCGGAACCCTTCGACGGCCCCGCCATCATCGACTTTTTAAAAGATCCCGGGCAGACTCCGGCTTCCAAGCAGGAGCTGGTGATTAATCTCCTGGTGGCCGGCGAAAGCATTCAGAATACCAGGCTTGGCTTCACCCTGCTCTGGACCGGTTTCAAGAATATAAAAACGAATATCACTCTGCAAGATCTGCTTCAGCTGCGCCGGGTTACCCAAAAAATTTCCCCCACAGCGGTGGTCTATCGAGAGATCCCTTAAACTGGCCGCCGGTGATCATAAACCCGTTTCTTTTCGCGAACTTTGAAAGCTTTGTTAACATTTTGCCTTGCCCAAAATTATTATGGCTATTGAGTTCACCGGCAATAGTGTAGTAAGATATTGTTGTTATGATCGATTTATGATTTAATATAATCCAAATACCTGATTTAAGATGAAGAAAGAGACGAGGATACAAAACAAACCGGAGGGATTCTTAATGACTTCAGTATCTCGCCAAGCAACCATTGATGGAAATACCGCAGCAGCTTACATCGCCTACGCCCTGAGCGACGTGGCCGCAATTTATCCCATTACCCCCTCTTCCACCATGGGCGAGTTGTGCGACGAATGGGCTGCCCAAGGCCGGAAAAACATCTTTGGCCAGACCCTTAATATAACCGCCATGCAGTCGGAAGCAGGGGCTGCCGGCGCCGTTCACGGCTCCCTGGCCACTGGAGCCTTGACTACTACTTTCACCGCTTCCCAGGGGCTCCTGCTCATGATCCCGAACATGTACAAGATCGCCGGGGAGTTGCTGCCGGGAGTCTTTCATGTCTCCGCGCGCGCCCTCTCCACCCACGCCCTCTCCATTTTCGGAGACCATTCGGACGTGATGGCCGTTCGCCAGACCGGTTTTGCCATGCTGGCTTCGGCATCGGTGCAGGAGGTCATGGACCTGGCCCTGGTGGCCCATCTCAGCGCCATCAAATCCCGAGTGCCTTTCCTGCATTTCTTTGACGGGTTTAGGACCTCCCACGAAATTCAGAAAATTTCCGTTATCGACTACGAGGACATTAAAAAACTGGTGGACTGGAAAGCGGTGGAGGATTTTCGCCGCCGGGCCTTAAGCCCGGAGCGGCCCACGCTGTGGGGCACCAACCAAAACCCCGATATCTACTTCCAGAACCGGGAAGCCCCCAATCCCTACTACGAGGCCGTCCCGGGAATAGTCTCCGCGGTAATGGAGCAGGTCTACCAGCTTACCGGCCGTCGCTACCGCCTTTTCGACTACTGCGGCGCCCCCGATGCCGAGCGGGTCATCGTTTGCATGGGCTCCGCCTGCGAGACCGTTGAAGAGACGGTCAACTACCTCAACCAGCGGGGCGAAAAAGTCGGCCTGATTAAGGTGCGCTTGTACCGGCCCTTCTCCGCGGAGCACTTCCTCTCCGTGCTGCCGAAGACCTGCCGCCGCCTGGCGGTCCTGGACCGGACCAAGGAGCCGGGCTCCCTGGGAGAACCCCTGTACCAGGATGTCTGCACGGTATTCATGGAACGGAAGGAGACGCCCCTTATTGTGGGCGGCCGCTACGGATTGGGCCAAAAGGAATTTAATCCCTCCATGGTAAAGGCGATCTTCGACAACTTGAGCCTGGATCAGCCCAAAAACCATTTTACGGTAGGGATTATCGACGACGTTAGCGGCACCTCCCTGCCGGTGGCGGAGCAGATCGTGACCTCCCCCCCGGGGACCATCCGCTGCAAGTTCTTCGGCTTCGGATCCGACGGGACCGTGGGAGCCAACAAGAATTCGATTACCATTATCGGGGACCATACCGACCTCTACACCCAGGGGTTCTTTGTCTACGATTCCAAGAAATCCGGAGGCATTACCATCTCCCACTTGCGGTTCGGGCCCCGGCCGATTCAGTCGACCTACCTGATCACGCAAGCCGATCTAATTGCCTGCCATAATCCCTCCTACGTGGGCCGCTACGACCTCCTGGAGGGGATCAAAGAGGGGGGCACTTTCCTCCTCAACTCCAACTGGTCCCTGGAAGAGATGGAAAAGCGCCTGCCGGCGGAGATGAAGAGGACTATTGCTCGGAAAAAACTGAACTTTTACAATATCGACGCCTTTAAAATTGCCCAGGAGGTGGGAATGGGCAACCGGATCAACACTATCATGCAAGTGGCTTTCTTCAAGGTGGCGGGCGTAATGGATGAGGAGAAGGCCCTGGCCGCCATAGAAGAATCCATCCACAAGACCTACGGCCGGAAAGGCGCCAGCGTGGTCCAGAAAAATATTGAGGCCGTTAAAAGGGCCGCCGGCGCCCTGGAGAAGATCGACTACCCGGCCTCCTGGGCGGAGGCCACGGAAGGCGCCGTCTTCCACCGGGAGCCGGCTCCCCAGTACGTGCAGGAATATGTCTATCCCATCCTGGATCTGAAGGGAGACCAGCTGCCGGTAAGCGCTCTCAGCGTGGACGGCACCGTTCCTACGGGCACCACCCGCTATGAAAAACGGGGGATCGCCATCCAGGTTCCGGTCTGGATACCGGAGCACTGCATCATGTGCAACCAGTGCTCCTTCGTCTGCCCTCATGCCGCCATCAGGCCCTACCTGGCCCGGGAAGAGGACCTGGCCGGTGCCCCGGAAACCCTGCGGACTCTGGAAGGCAGAGGCAAGGCCCTGGCCGGGCTCCGCTACCTGATCCAGGCCTCGCCCCTGGACTGCACCGGCTGCGGCAACTGCGTCGATGTCTGCCCGGCCAAGGAGAAGGCCCTGGAGATGAAACCCCTGGACGATGTAGTCGAGACGGAAGACGCCAAGTACCGCTTCGCGGAGCAGCTGCCGGAGATCATCCCGGATATCCCCGCGGATACGGTCCGGGGCAGCCAGTTCCGGAAGCCGCTCTTCGAATTCAGCGGGGCTTGCGCCGGCTGCGGAGAAACCCCTTACCTGAAGCTGATTACCCAGCTGTTCGGGCCGCGCATGCTGATCGCCAACGCTACGGGCTGCTCTTCCATCTACGGAGGCAATGCCCCCACCACCCCCTACACGGTGGACTCCAAGGGAAGGGGACCCGCCTGGGCCAACTCCCTCTTTGAAGATAACGCCGAGTTCGGCTACGGCTTTAGCCTGTCCGTGGAGCAGCAGCGCAGACGCCTGGCCGAACGGGTAAGCCAGGCCCTCTCCCTGGATATCTCTCCCGAATTGAAGGAGGCTTTTGAAAACTGGCTTTCCGTTAAAGACCTGGGCAACCCCTCCCTGGAAGCGGCGGATCGCATCGGGGAACTGCTGGATCGGGAACTCGAGAGCGCCTCGGGGGCGGCCCGGGAACTGTTGGAGGAGATCGAGAAAGATCGCCATCTCCTGGCCAAGCGCTCCATCTGGATCATCGGAGGAGACGGCTGGGCCTACGATATCGGTTACGGCGGCCTGGATCATGTGCTCTCTACCAAGGCCGATGTGAATATCCTGGTCCTGGATACCGAAGTATATTCCAATACCGGCGGGCAGACTTCCAAGGCTACCCCCACGGCGGCCATCGCCAAGTTTGCCGCTTCCGGGAAAAAGACCCGGAAGAAGGACCTGGGCTTGATGGCCATGAGCTACGGCTATGTCTACGTAGCCTCCGTGGCCATGGGCGCCGACAAGAACCAGCTGCTGAAAGCCCTGGTAGAAGGAGAAAGCTACCCGGGCCCGGCGCTGTTCATCGCCTACTCGCCCTGCATCAACCACGGGATCAATATGAGCAGAAGCCAGCGGGAAGAGAAGCTGGCCGTTGAGTCCGGCTACTGGACGCTCTACCGCTACAACCCGCTGCGGGCTGCCGAAGGGAAAAATCCCTTCATCCTGGATTCCAAGGAGCCTCGCGCCAGCGTGCGCGATTTCATGCTCAACGAAATCCGCTTCCGGGCGCTGAAAAATTTGTTCCCGGACCATGCCGAAAAGCTCTATGCCCAGGCCGAGCAGGAAGCCAAGGA
>LFRQ01000035.1:7484-7786 GCA_001512835.1 Clostridia bacterium DTU022 | reverse complement strand
ATGCGATTGCATATACTAACCTGGTTTGAACCGGCAAAAAGCAGGCCCACAGCCCGGTTCTTCCCATCCAGCAGCAGGGCCCCGCTGTCTCCCGGGCGGGACAAGGCGGAGGTAACCAGTTGATCAACGAAATAGACTTGATCGCCGGTATCCATGGTCACAAATAGGCTCACCTCCCGGGCCACGACCCGGCCCCGGACCAGGCCGCTGGTCCGGCCGCTGAAGACAACGGGATCGCCCAGGACCGCTTCCGCGCAGCCGGCAACCCGGCCCAGGGAGAGGATCTCCGGGGAAAGATCCTT
>LFRQ01000035.1:0-7319 GCA_001512835.1 Clostridia bacterium DTU022 | reverse complement strand
GCCCACCGGCCGCTCAGCTTATCCCTGACCACCGCTCCCAGGGTTCCGGCGCTGATCCGGTAATGGCCGATGCTGACTCCCCCGGGAGCAGGACGGTGCCGGGCGGTCCTTCTCTCCCGGGCTTTAAAAGATAAGGGCTCTCCTTCCTCCTTCTCCTCCTCTTCAGTCAAAAAGCGCACTTCCCCAATTTCGATCACGTCGATGCGGCTCTCCCCAATTTTATTGGGGACGATCTCTTCTCCCATCAGGTGATCCCGGGGAACTTTTCTGGTTACAAAAACAACAATTGCCTCTTCATCGGTGGTATGCCCCTCTTTCTGGCGGTAGCCCAGGCCCACTCCCACCACGTTGGGCTTTTTATGCAGTTCCCGGCGGAGCTTATCATTGATATTGCAGCTTTTCTTCGGCACAACCAACAACCTCCCGTATACTTTCCGGTACTGCTACACTATGTTGCCGGGAGGCAATAGGTTCTTCTTTATGAAGGTAAAGCCGGGAGCCGGCCGGCGCCGCCGGAAGGCTGCCGCCGGCTTTCGGGCTCTGCCGCAGGAAAAGCAAAAAAGGGGCGCCGGAGGCGCCCCTTTTTCTTGCCGGCGGAAAGCCCTAAAATTCCACCAGGAGGTCCAGCTGCCGCGATAAGACCTGGGCTCTGACCGGGGCCACCAGGTCCCCGCCGCTGGAACGAAAGATATTCCTGGCCACAATCTCGTTCATCACCGCTTCCACCTCGGCGGCGGTCAGATCTTCCCTGGCATCAGGCACGGTCACAGTCACATTTCGCTCCTCCTGGTTGCGAAACAGCATCTGCAAGGTCCGCTCCATCTCACTCCCCCTTTCCTTCATGTTCTATGGCTTTTCCCGAGGCCGGTCTAGCTCTCCACCAGCTCCGCATCGTCAAGGCGGAAGACGGCCTCCAGGGCATGCTCCTGCAGCGACATCATTTGCTGGGCAATCCGATAAAGATCCTCGGAGGAAGACTCCGGCTTAATGTTGGCATAGGTGCGAGTCACCAGGATGGGGTTGCCCTCTTCGTCAAAACCTTGCCGGAGCCTGATTTGAAGCCTGGTGCGAACCGGAGTTTCGTTGACAGGCATCCTTTTCACCTCCTCTCTTCACGATGCCCTTTCATTATAGAGCCGGCTGGCCGCCGGGATAAAATGAAGAAGGGCCCGGAAGCGGAGGCCGCGGAGCAGGAAAAAGGCGCCGAAACAAACAAGCTCTTTTTTTCTAGGGAGGAAGGTGCAAAAGTGGCCATACTACAAAAGGCCGCTTTGAAACTGAAAAACTAAAAAAAGTTTTTATCGAAGCCTGTCCATGTGATATATTATTTAACAGTATCCTACGGTAAAGGGTGAAGCAGCATGATTATCGGAGTTCCCAAAGAGATAAAGGATCACGAGTACAGGATCGGTTTGATCCCTGCCGCCGTGAAAGAGCTAACCCGGCGCGGCCACCGGGTGCTGGTGGAAAAAGGCGCCGGAGAAGGCAGCGGATTTGCGGACAAGGAATTTCTGAGCGCCGGCGCGGAAATAGCGGCCTCGGCCAGGGAAGTCTACGCCCATGCCAATTTAATCGTCAAGATCAAGGAACCGCTCCCCTCGGAGCTGGAGCTGATGCAGGAAAACCAGATCCTGTTTACCTACTTGCACCTGGCGGCGGATCCCCTTTTGGCGAGCAAGCTCCTGGAGAAAAAAATTACCGCCCTGGCCTATGAAACCGTGGAAGGCCCGGAGGGCGGATTGCCCCTTTTGGCGCCCATGAGCGAAGTGGGCGGGCGCATGGCGGTGCTCATCGGGGCCCAGTACCTGCAAAAGTCTTCCGGCGGAGCGGGCATCTTGATCAGCAGCGTCCCCGGAATCCCCAAGATCAGGGTATCCATCCTGGGCGGGGGGATAGTGGGCACCAGTGCCGCCAAGGTCGCCCTGGGGCTGGGAGCGGAGGTGGTCATCCTGGATATCTCCACCTCCCGCCTGAAGCAGCTGGACGACCTGTTTGGCGGCCGGGTGCAGACGGTTTTTGCCAACAGCGACAATATTGCCGAACAGGCGACCCGCTCCCATCTCATCATCGGCGCCGTGCTGGTACCCGGCGGCCGCACTCCCTGCCTGATTGACCGGGAGTTGGTCGGGCGGCTGCAGCCGGGGACCGTAATTGTCGATGTGGCTGTAGATCAGGGAGGCTGCGTGGAAACCATCAGGCCCACCACCCACTCCGATCCCGTTTACCAGGTGGACGGGGTTCTCCATTACGGGGTGCCCAATATGCCGGGAGCCGTCCCCCGGACCTCCACCATCGCTTTAACCAATGCTACCCTGCCCTACCTGTACAAGCTGCTGGAGCAGGGAGTGACCGGGGCCCTGAAAACCGATCCCGGCTTTTTGAAGGGCCTGAATACTTATCGGGGCCAGGTTACCCATCCGGCAGTAGCCCGAGCCCTGGGCCGCCGGTACACGCCTCCCGAAGAGTTGTTCTAACAGGCTTTAAGGAGGCCGGCTACAGGTATTCTTCCCGGCGCTCCACGGTGATCTTCCGGCGTGCTATTTCCTGCAGGAATATATCTGCATCGATGCCTCCCGGCGCTTCCGGGCCGAACACGCCGGTGCGCTTCACTTCTCCCCGGGCCATCATCCAGGCACCGATGCTCAGGGGAATGCCGGTGAGGCGCCGCATATGGTCCACCACAGCATAGCTTAGCCTTACCTTCTGCCTTCCCCGGTACCCAATGAGATCGACCCGGGCTCCCGAAAGAGAGCGCTCCCGGTTGACGGGGAAGAGGGGCAAAAGGGCCTTGAACAACTTGCCCAGGGCCGTCTTTTTCCAGGGCTTGTCATTCATCCTCAAAGAGCGCAGGATTAAGGAGATGTTGTTGAGGTAGTTCTCCGCCAGCCCCCCCTTGAGGGTGACCTCTTTTACCCCTTCCAGGTAGAGGGGGATGGTTACCGGTTCGGGGTGGCCCACGTGAAAAGTATGGACTTTACCCAGAGGAGACGGGAATTCCACCACTTCTCGCTCCGATCCCGCCTTAACCTCCTGCATTCGCCCTCCCTGGAAGGAGGCCACCTGTCCGGAAAATATATGCAAAGTGTGCAGAATGACGGCAAAACCGGTGGAATCGCCGGCGCTCCCGGCCCAGTACACCCGGATGGAATCTACCCGGTCCAGTTCATCATAGCCTTTCCGGGCCAGCATATTGGTAATCCCCGGCGTCCACCCCAATCCCGTGACCATCTTTAGTCCTTTTTCCCGGGCCGCCGGGTCCAGCTTGAGAACGGCTTCGGCGGCATCATGGTCATCGCAGATGCTGACGTAGTTGACACCGGCTTCCAGGCAGGCTTCCACGATGGGCTTCTCAAAACGGTAAAAGGGCCCCAGGGCCCCGGCGGCCACCGCATGTCCCTTGATTACTCGGACCAGATCCGCAGGGGAGGTGGCATCCACCTTCTCCACGGCAACCCGGCTGCCCAGGGAGGCGGCCACCTTCTCCGCGGCAGGGACATTCAGGTCGGCAATGGTTACCTCGGCATCGGTGTACTGAATCAAGTCTTCCACTGCGCCCGAACCCATATCCCCGGCTCCACCTAATACCACCACGCGCATAAGCTTTTCGCCTCCTATCTTTATGATGACCTGTTTCCGCTTTTTCTAAAGGCTGTCTTCCTGAAAGATGCCGGCTATGGCCCTGGCCAGGGCCTTGTAATCGAGAGAGCCGTATTCCAAAAGGCTCTGCAGCCCGACCCCGTCGATTAAGGCCAGCATCAGGGCGGCCAGGTTTTGGGGACCATATCGCGCCGCTGTTTTGGGAAAAAGCTGGCAGATATGCTCTCCCATCAGGCTCTGCCATTGCCGGTAGCTCTCCTGAAAACGTTTTTTCAAGCGCTGGTTTTTGGCCATTGCTTCCTGGAAAAGATGAAAATTGGTCTGGTTTAAAGCGTGGGACTCGCCGATGTAGCGCAGGAGCAAGTAGAAGATATCCCTGGTTTTGGTGTTGGATTGGATCTCTTTTATGGCTGCCACAACTTTCTCGGTGAGCTCCTGGATGCTTTCTTCCATGATCTGGTACAGGAGATCCTGCTTGCTGGGGAAATAGTAGAACAGGGTGCCGCGGCTTATCCCCGCCTCCCGGGAGATCTCCGCCAGGGAGGTTTTGTAAATCCCCTGCTGGGCAATCAGATTCCTGGCCACCCGGAGAATTCTGGCCTTAACGCTCTCTTCCTTTGTCTCCGGCACTCCATTGCCCCTCATCCCATCTTCACCCGGCCGTTTTTCGGTCGGTCACCCGACCGACAATTCAATTATAAGGCGGGAGCGGGAAAATAGTCAACAATATTTTTTATTTCGGGAAAATTTTGCTAGATAGGGAGAGTCAGGGAGCACCGGCCGGCAGCCGGTGCTCTTATCAAAGAAGGGCGGGAAGGATCCGGCCGGGCTAGGGGGTCCGGCCGGGCTAAGGTTTCATCAGGACGGCCACGTAGCTGTTCAGAGGTACGCCCAGGTCGGAAGCTACCGGCTGGCACTTGGCTTTTAGAATCAGAAAAACCGGCACCTGGAGCGACATCTCCGGGATGGTCTCGTAATTGCCCATCCCCTTGGCTACAACCAGGTCGGCCTCCTTCAGAAGTTCCAGGAAGCGAGGGGAACAGAGGGCGGGATCCAGGCCCGGGGTATCCGAACCGGTGGAGACTACCCGGTCAAAAAGATGAGCGATGCCGCTCCGCCCCAGGTCGGCCACGGTAAGGTCATTCTGAACGGGGCTATCCTTTGCGGCATAGTAGACCTTTCCCCAGCGGGAGAGTTTCCTGTACAAGGGCAGATCAAAGTAGCATTCCCCGGCATTGTCGGCACAGAAGATAATTGTCTTCTCCCTTTCTCCTTCCCCCTCCAGCAAGGAGAGCAGCTGGGGCACATCGTTGCGCACAAATTCAACGGGCTTGGCCATCTCCTTCTCCATCAGGTCAAGCTCCAGGAAAAAATCGAGGCTGTTGCCCTTGGCGGCAAAGGCCACGGCCTCTTCCAGGGAGGCCTCCCGGGGAAGGGCGTATTTTTCGGCAAGCATCCTTCCCAAAGGCATCTCCTTCTCTTTTATGGCCGCAAAGGGATCCGGGTTTTTGGCTTCCTTCCTGATTACCCGCTGTATCTCGCCGGCCAGGATCGTCGGAATCCGCCGGTAGTCAAAATTGGCTTCCAGGAATGCCAGCCCCGCCTTTAAGGCCTGCCGGTCGCCGCCGGCTCCTCGGGCTGTTCTCTCCGCCAGCTTCTCCAGGCATGAATAACATTCCGGACGGCACCTCAAGAAAATCATCCCCTTCCCTTGCTTTGCCGACTCTAATCCTAAAAAAACGGGCGCCGCCAGGGGCGGCTTCGCGGCAGGAAAAAACCAAAAGGCGCCGGCACTCCTGCCGCCGCGCCCGGTAAAGCGCCAGGCTTGAAAGGCGGCTTTTTTTGCCCGCTCCCTTCCCGCCAGCCTTGAAATCCGCCCAATGACCCGGCCGCCCCGAGGCCCCCAAAGGGGCCTCGGGCGGGGGACCGCCCGGTCCCCAAAGCAGCCCTCCCCGGCGCCCGGCCAAATCGAAACGCGGCGGCTAGCGGTTGCGCTCGTAGATGATCCTCAACCCCTCCAGGGTCAGCAGCGGGTTAACCCGGTCTATGGTTTCCGATTCCTGGGCAATTAAACCGGCCAGCCCGCCGGTGGCTACCACCAGCGGCTTGGGGGATAGTTCCCGGGACATGCAGCGCACCAGCCCGTCTACCTGTCCCACAAAGCCGTAAAAGATCCCCGACTGCATGCTGGAGACGGTATCCTTGCCGATGACCCGCCGGGGCTTGATCAGTTCCACCCGGGGCAGCTTGGCCGCTTTTTCAAAAAGAGCTTCCATGGAGATCTCTATACCGGGAGCGATGGCGCCCCCCAGGTAATAGCCGTTTTCGGATATGGCACAGAAGGTGGTTGCCGTACCAAAGTCGACGATGATCAGGGGGCCGCCGTAGAGGGTATAACCGGCCACGGCATTGACAATGCGATCCGCCCCCACCTCCCGGGGATTGTCCATGAGGATGTTCAAGCCGGTTTTAATCCCCGGGCCCACGATCAAAGGCTGCAGGGAAAAGTATTTAAGGCTCATCTTCTCCAGGGAATGCATTAGCGGGGGGACCACCGAGGAGATGGCCACGGCCTTGATCTGGTCCGTGGTCAGGCCGTTATCCTGCAGCATGTTTTTAATTAAAATGCCCAGTTCGTCTTCGGTGCTGTCCCGGCGGGTGGCAATCCGCCAGCAAACCCGCACGCTGTCCCCCTGGAAGACACCCAGCATGATATTGGTATTGCCCACATCGATGGCCAGCAGCATAACCTTCACCCCAGAATTAATATAGCAGACCGCCCGGCCCTTGAAAAGAAGATCGCTCCCTTTTTAGAACGCTCCCGGGAAATAATCTCCGGCAGGAAATAGATAGATATCGTCGAATCTTAAGGAGAACTATTCTCTGAATTGACAAATTTCCTCGGCCGGGAGGAAAACCCATGCAGCTTCTGAAACTGGCCCGCTCCAACCATTTCGTTGCCCTGATGCTGATCCTGGGCATCGTGCTGATCCTGCTCCTGGGCATCATTTTGATTATAACATACAATCCGGCGGCCCTGGGATTCCCCCCTCCCAGCTATAACACCAACAAAATTTACCAGTTTGAGCCCTGGCACTTTTCCGTTGGCGAACTGGAGGTCTCCTTTGACCAAGGCGGAATAGTCGTCCCCCTTTTTAGCCGGTACAACCGCCAGGAAGGGGTAGTTCTTCTAGGAAACGGGCACTACCGCGGAGGCGGCGCCGGGCTGGAAGAAGGCTTTGCACCCGCCGGCCTCTTTTTGATTATCGATTCCGATCACCTGGAACAGTTAAGGGGCGACATTATTTTTATGCCCGTGGAGGATGAGGAGATTCGGGAAGCCACGGAAAAGATCCTGGCACAGCAGCCGGGCCTGCCGGCAATCTGGTCTCGGACCATACCCCTGGCTTTCAGCCCGGAAGAAGGTTCTTTTTATTACCATTTTATATCAGAAGAGGGGGAACCCCTTTTCCCGCCGACCCAGCCGGTAAAAAGAACCACCCTGTTCAGTGCTCTGCTCCTTTATCTGCTGGTCTTCATCCTGATCATGCTCATAATCTACGCTTTTTCCCTGGATTACAGCCCCTCCCGGTACTGGGAGTCGCTCCTGGAAACCCCTCCGCGGGCTACAACCCTGGTGGCTGTGCCCCTAGTCCTGGCCCTGGCTTTTGCCGGAGAGATGCTCTCCCTCCTGGAAAGATGGCCCGGCTGGTTTGCCGGAG
>LFRQ01000017.1 GCA_001512835.1 Clostridia bacterium DTU022 | reverse complement strand
AATCTATCTCGCCAAACTCCCGGGAGGTGCAGTCAATTTCCTGCCCCAAGGGAAGAGCTTCCAGGGACCGACGCTCCTCCTCCCCCGTCAGGACTCCCAAGGATAAGCGGCCCGCACCACCGTTTTCATCCCTCCCCGGGGATTAAAACGGCCTTCCACCGTCATGGAGAGGGGCCGGATCAAGCTCACCAGGTCCTCCAGGATGCGGTTGACCACATCCTCCTGGATCATGCCCACGTTGCGAAAGGAGTTCAGGTAATACTTCAGGGATTTTAACTCCACGCAGCTTTCGCTGGGAACGTAGGTGATCACCAGCTCCCCAAAATCGGGCAGCCCCGTCCAGGGGCAGACGGAGGTAAACTCGGGGAAGATTACCTGCACCTCGGTCTTCCGGCCGGGATAGGCAAAGGGAACCGTCTCCAGCACTTCCCGGTCCACCTGGTGGGGTTTCAAGATATCAAAACGCTTCTCCTTGTACTTGTCATACTTGTCCATCGGCAGCAGCAGCCTCCTTTCGGGCCCATCTTACCCCCAGGTAGCAAAAAGGGGTATCGGCCACGGCTAT
>LFRQ01000093.1 GCA_001512835.1 Clostridia bacterium DTU022 | reverse complement strand
GAGACCATCGGCCCCAACAAGCCGTTCCGGGACCTGGCCGGAGGGCTGGCCAGCCGGGGCATTGCCGTGCTGCGCTATGAGAAGCGCACCAGGGAACACGCCGACAAGATGGCCGCTCAGCAGGAGACGCTGACGGTTTGGGACGAGACGGTGGAAGACGTCCTGGCGGCGGCCCTGCTCCGGAGAACGGAGCGCATTGACGCCGGCCGGATCTATGTTCTCGGCCACAGCCTGGGGGGCACCCTGGCTCCCCGCATCGGCGCCGAAGATCCCGGTCTGGCCGGGCTGGTTATCCTGGCCGGTGCCGCCAGGCCCCTGGAAGACCTGATCCTGGAGCAGTACAATTACCTGGCCCGGCTGGACGGCAAGCTTACCGACCGGGAGAAAGAGCAACTGGCGGAGCTGGAAGAGCAGGTAGCCCGGGTCAAGGAGCCCGGCCTCTCCAGGGCTGTGCCTGCCGTGGAGCTGCCCTTGTCCATTCCGGCTTCCTACTGGCTGGATCTCCGGGGTTACTCGCCGACAGAAACGGCGCAGAGCCTTTCCATGCCGCTGCTTATTTTACAGGGAGAGCGGGACTACCAGGTGACCATGGAAGATTTCGCC
>LFRQ01000062.1 GCA_001512835.1 Clostridia bacterium DTU022 | reverse complement strand
GGCGGCAATGCCGACGAGATTGACCTCTCCCCTCTCCTCCCCCAGGGAGAGGGCAAAAATAGCGTCTCCGTCCAGCATGGTATGCACCGGCCTGATGGTACGGGCCAGGCCGTCATGAGCCATCTGGGCCACCTTTTGCAGCTCTTCCTTGGATAGACGGGCATTGGTGGCGACAACGCCCAGGGTAGTATTGTCGGGGGTCCCGGGGAGCTTTTGGCTTAAGAGAAGCTCGGTGGTCTTCACCATTTTGCCCGTGGCCGGATCCCTGGGGCCGGCCAAAAAATTTCCTTGGGCATCGTAGACGTCGCCGAAAGCGTTGACCACCACCAGGGCGGCCACGACCAGGGAACCGATTCTAATGGCGGCACACCCCTGGCCGGATTTTACCGCCTGCTGGATGCCAAAAAGCTTGCCCACGGTGGCACCGGTACCGGCGCCCACGGAACCTTCCGGAACCGGCCCGCTGGAGGCGTTGAGGCAGGCCCGGTAGCCCATCTCGGCGTCGGGCCGCACCCGGGAGGAACCGATGCCCAGGTCATAGATAACGGCCGCCGGAACGATAGGCACGTTCACCGGCCCCGTGGGAAAACCCAGCCCTCTCTCTTCCAGGTAGCGGACCACCCCGCCGGCCGCGTCGAGACCGAAAGCGCTTCCGCCGGTCAGAACAATGGCCTGCACCGATTCCACCAACCGTCCCGGAGCCAGCAGGTCTGTCTCCCTGGTCCCCGGGGCGGACCCCCGCACCTCCACAGACGCCCTGGCCCCTCCTTCGGCCAGGATCACGGTCACGCCCGTTGCCGCTTCCCGGTCCGTAACCAGGCCCACTTTCAAACCGGGTACTTCCGTCAGACCCTTTGGCATGGTTCCGCACTCCTTCCACCTATTTGTTTTATTTTGATATAATAAGATTGCGCCAGGCGATGAGGGGTAGGGTTAACCATGTCCATGAACTGGCCAAGAAACTGGGATGGCCCCTTGTGCGACAGCCATGTGCACCTGTTTCCGGAAAAACTGCTCCGGGCCATCTACGGATTTTTCCGCCAACACTACGGCTGGGAGCTCCCTTTCCCCGCCGACCCGGACCGCCTGGCCGTCCTGCTCCAGGAGCAGGGGGTAGGCAGGGCCTTTGCCCTGGCGTACATCCATAAGCCGGATCTGTCGCGCTCCCTCAACCGCTGGTTGTACGACTTCTCCGCCCGGAATACCTGGTTGGTTCCTTTTGGGGCTGTTCATCCATTGGATCGGGATTTAAAACTGGTTTTGAAGGAAGCCCTGGTAAAATTTAAGTTTGCCGGGTTAAAGCTGCATTTCCTGGTTATGCCCTATCGCCCCGATGATGAACGCTCTTCCCCGTGTACGAAGCCCTCCTGGAGCAGAAGCGGGCCCTGGTCCTCCATGCCGGCAGCTTTCCCCTGCCCGCCGAAGACCGCCTGGGCAGCCGCTACGTGCTCCGGCTGCTGTCCCGCTATCCCGGCTTGCAACTGGTCGTCTCCCACCTGGGTCTGTACGACCTGGAGGCCTACCGGGAGATGCTGGAGGCCTTCCCGGGCCTCTACCTGGACACCGCCTTCGTCTTTCAAAACGGGGCCTTTCCTTTACCCATGGAGCAGATCCGCCGGTTAATCCTGGATTTTCCCGGCCGCATTT
>LFRQ01000041.1 GCA_001512835.1 Clostridia bacterium DTU022 | reverse complement strand
GATTAATAATTGACAAAAGAAAATTGCCAATATACAATATAGTCACATAAATAAATAGAAATGGGCCATGGGCCCTGAGGATGGCAGCATCTTCCGGGAGGGGATCCCGCCGGTGGAAAGGACGCGGCCAGGTTTACATAGCTGAGAATCTGAAGAGCCGGGTGTTACCGAGATGGCCCGGCTTTTATTTTTAGCAAAAGGGAGGAGGCGGCCCGTCCGCCCCCCCGGAAGGCAAGGATTGATCCAAAAAAGATAACCCAAAAAATAAACAAGGAGGTTTTAGGCATGGGCATTGCCACGCCGGAGCAGTATCTGGAACGCATGTTTAGGATGAGAAAGAACATCTACATGGGGGGCGAGGTGATCGGCCGCGACGATCACCGCCTCAAGCCGGGGCTGGACCTGATCGTGGATACCTTTGAGCGGGTAGACGATCCCGATCTAAAGGGCCTGATCACCGCCACATCCCATATTACCGGAGAAGAGATCCACCGCTTAAACCATATCCACCAGAGTTCCGAGGACCTGCTCAAAAAGCAGGAGCTTACCAGGCTGCTCTGCCAAAAAGTGGGGGGATGCATCCAGCGCTGCATGGGCATCGATGCCCTCAACGCCATCTCCGTGGTGACCAAGGACATGGATGACAATTACGGCACGGAGTACTACCAGCGCTTCCTGGAGTTCATGAAATATTTCCAGAAGAACGACCTGGTGGGCAACTGCGCCCAGAGCGACGTAAAGGGGGACCGCTCCAAGCGCCCCTTTGAACAGACGGACCCGGATCTCTACCTGAGGGTCATCGAAAAGAGGAAAGACGGGATCGTGGTGCGCGGCTGCAAGGCCCACAACTCCAACGCCCCCTTCTCCGACGAGATCATCGTGCTGCCCACCCGCCTGATGACGGAACAGGACGCCCCCTGGTCCGTGGCTTTCGCCATCCCGGCGGATGCCCCGGGGATCAAGCAGGTGGTGCGCATCTCCGCCCCCCGGGAGCGGAAATACCTTAAAACCCCCTACCACTTCGGCCTGGCCGATTCCATGACCATCTTCGACGACGTCTTTGTTCCCTGGGAGCGGGTCTTTCTCTGCGGGGAGACCTATTACGCCAGCCTCCTGGCCATGCTCTTTGCCACCTATCACCGCCACAGCTACACGGGCTGCAAGCCGGCCATCACCGACCTGATCCTGGGGATAACTGCCCTGGCCGCCGAATACAACGGGGTGGAAGGGGCCTCCCATATCAAGGATAAGCTCTCCGAGCTCATCGCCACCGGGGAACTGGTCTACGCCGCCGGTATCGCCGCCTCGGTGAAGTCCACCCAGGCCGCTTCCGGAACCCACATCCCCAACATCATCTACACCAACGTGGGGCGCTACCACGCCGGGGTGAAGCTCTTTCATGAATTCGAGATCATGGCCGATGTGGCCGGCGGGCTTCCGGCCACCCTCCCCTACGAGGAGGAATTCTTCAACCCGGAGATCAAGGATCTCCTGGAGAAATATATCATGCGCAAAGACGGGATCTCCGCAGAGAAGCAGCACCGCCTCTTCCGGGCCCTTTCCGATATGCTCTGCTCCGCCCATGCCGGGGTGGCCCTGGTGGGCGGCCTCCACGGCGGGGGCTCCCCCATCATGGAGAAGATTGCCATTCGCAACCAGTACGACATCGATTACCGCAAGCGGTTGGTCAAGCGGCTTTGCGGAATTGATTCCTGATGGGGAAGGATTTGCAATTTAACCGGGCCGGGGCTATAATAATCTGCAGGTAAATTACAGCAGAAAGCATAAAAACATCAAAAAAGAAAAGCGGGAGACCATGCGCCAAGGAGAAGCTTTCGTTACCACCCGTACTGAAGAAGAGACGGAATATATCGGCATGGTAGTCGGGAAAGCGCTTCGGGTCCCCCAGGTTATCAGCCTGCAGGGAGAATTAGGCACCGGCAAAACGGTATTTGTCCGCGGTGCGGCCAAGGGGCTGGGGGTCAGAGACCATGTTTCCAGCCCCTCTTTTGTGCTGCTGAACATTTACCGGGGGATCCTGCCGGTGTACCATTTCGATTTCTACCGCCTGGAGGAGGCGGCGGAGCTGGAGGAGCTGGGCTTCGAGGAGTACCTGCCCGGGGAGGGCGTGGCCCTGGTGGAGTGGGGGGAGCGCTTTCCTTTCGTCATGCCCCGGGAGCGGCTCCTGGTGGTGCTGGAGCGCTTTTACGATCACGGGGGAGAGGGGCGCCGCCTCTGGTTCACGCCGTACGGAGATACGGCGGCGGCGGTGGTGGAGAAGCTTATCGAGACCATTACCTGGAAGGTTGACGGCACCCTGAACCGGGTGCCCCTGGTTTTCAACGACGATCCGGGAGGTTTGGGCGGCTAGTGCTGATACTGGGCCTGGATACCACCACGCAGAGCTGCAGCGTGGCCCTGCTGCAGGGAGAAACCCTGCTGGCGGAATATACCTTGAATATCCGCAAGACCCATTCCCAGCGGCTGATGCCTCTGGTGGAGGGGATGCTGCGGGACGGCGAAGTGGAGCGGGAAGAGCTGCAGGCCGTGGCGGTAGCGGCGGGCCCCGGTTCTTTTACCGGTATCCGCATCGGGGTGGCCACGGCCCGGGGCCTGGCCCAGGGGCTGGGCATACCGGCCATCGGGGTATCCACCCTGGAGGCCCTGGCAGAAGCGGTCCCCACCCCGGGGGCTTTAATCTGCCCGCTCCTGGACGCCCGCCGGGACCAGGTTTACACCGCCCTTTACCGGCGGGAGAGGGAGGGGGGTCTGGAAGCCCTTATTCCTCCTGCAGCCATGGGGATCTCCCAGCTGCTGGCGCGCCTGGAGGAGCACAGGGAACCGGTCCATCTCCTGGGAGACGGGCTGGGCCGCTACGGCTCTTACCTGGCCGAAGCCCTGGCTCACCGGGCGGTAATCCTTTCCCCGCCCCTGCGCCTGAACCGGGCCGGGCTGGTGGCTCTCCGGGGCCGGCGCCTTCTGCAGGAGCTGCCCTCGCCGCCCGGCTACCTGGAGCTTCTCCCCTTATACTTGCGGCGCCCGGAAGCGGAACGGCGCCTGGAAATCAAGGAGGAAGGGCAACTTGGACGTCTCCATCGAGCCGATGACGGAGGCGGACCTGGACGAGGTAGTGGCCATTGAAGAGGCTTCCTTTGTCCGGCCGTGGACCCGCAGATCTTTCCAGGAGGAGCTGACCCGGAACAGCCTGGCCACTTACCTGGTGGCCAAAAGGGAGGGACGGGTTGTGGGCTACGGGGGTATCTGGGTGATTCTGGACGAAGCCCACTTGACTACCCTGGCCGTGGCGCCGGACTGCCGGCAGCGGGGAATCGGCTCCCGCCTTTTGACGGCCCTGATGGAGAAGGCCGTTCAGGCCGGCAGCCGCTGCATCTCCCTGGAAGTCCGCCCCAGCAACCTGGCTGCCCGGAAGCTTTACGGGAAGTACTGCTTCCGGGTGGAAGGGGTGCGCAAGAAATACTACGACGACGAAGACGGGCTGATCATGTTTCGAGAACTGAACAGCAAAGGAGAAAGCTGCCTTGGACCGGAAAAGGGTGCTAATCCTGGGTCTGGAGACCTCCTGTGACGAGACGGCGGCGGCGGTGGTGGAGAACGGCAGCCGCATTTTAAGCAACGTCATCTCTTCCCAGGTGGAGCTCCATGCCCGTTTTGGAGGGGTGGTGCCGGAGATTGCCTCCCGCCGCCACCTGGAGTTGATTAATTCCCTCATCGATGAAGCCCTGGAAACGGCCGGGGTTGGCACCTCGGACCTTCAGGCCGTGGCGGTCTCCTACGGGCCTGGCCTGGTGGGGGCGCTGCTGGTGGGGGTGGCCACGGCCAAGGCTCTGGCCTACGCCTGCCGCCTGCCCCTGGTGGCGGTCAACCACCTGGAGGCCCACCTCTACGCCAATTTCCTGGTGGAGGGGCGTCCCAACCCCTCCTTGCCGGCGGTGGGGCTAATCGTCTCCGGCGGCCATACGGAGCTGGTGCTCCTAAAGCGGCCGGGAGAGTATATGCCCCTGGGCCGGACCCGGGACGACGCCGCCGGGGAGGCTTTTGACAAGGTGGCCCGGGCCCTGGGTCTCGGCTACCCGGGAGGGCCCGCCATCGACCGTCTTGCCGCCCGGGGCAACCCGGATTATTTTCATTTCCCCCGGGCTTTCCTGGACGGGGAGAGCCCCTATGAATTCAGCTTCAGCGGCCTGAAATCGGCGGTGATCAACCACCTGCACCAGCTTAGGCAAAAGGGAGAAGAGATTCCCCTGGCCGACCTGGCCGCTTCCTTTCAGAGTGCCGTCGTGGAGGTCCTGGTGGAGAAAACTGTCGCCGCCGCCCGGGAGCACAAGGTTGGATCGGTCTTCCTGTCCGGAGGGGTGGCCGCCAACAGCTCCCTGCGCCGGGTCATGGAAGAGCGCATAAAAACACAGCTGCCCGGGGTTAAACTGTACTATCCCCCGCCGGAGTTGTGCACGGACAATGCGGCCATGATCGCCGCCGCCGCCTACCATCACTACCGGAAAGGGCGCTTCGCCGCCCTGGACCTGAACGCCGTTCCCCAGCTTCCCCTTAATGCATAAAAATCCATGCACATTTTGTCATATCCCCGGGGAAAGAGTTGGTTGTTGTTAATAACTGTAGATAAATTTATGTTAACCCTTTGTGGAATGTGTGGAAAAGTGGGGAGAGACAAGCGGTACAAGGATTATCCTGTGGATAACTCTGTGGGCAGTGTGGATTACTTTTAATGGAAACGTAGTGGAAAGCCATATTTTTAGGCGAGCTTTCTCCCCATTGTGCCTGGAAGTGAAGTAGACATAATCTCTTTACTTAATAAGGCCGGAGCGAAACCGGCGGGGGGGCCGGGGATTTGTTTATACCCGCAACTTCTGCTATAATAGCGATGCAGTTTTTAAAGCTTTGGCAAGCTTTTGCATAGACTGTAATGGCAATCTTCTGCGAGGGGGATCCCGTTGCTGCCTCCAGTGGAACAGGTACACTTTATCGGCATCGGCGGTTACGGCATGAGCGCCCTGGCCCAGGTTTTGCTCAAAATGGGCTACCGGGTGACGGGATCCGACCTGAAGGCTTCGCCGATTACGGAGAGGTTGTCCCGGCAGGGGGCGAAGATTTATTGCGGTCACCGCCGGGAACATGTCCACGGCTGCGGGCTGGCCGTCTATTCCACCGCCATTCCCATGGATAATCCGGAGATTCAAGAAGTCCTGGCCTTAGGCCTCCCCCTCTGGCACCGCTCCGAGCTGCTGGCCGGACTGCTGAACGACCATTTCGGGATCGCCGTGGCGGGGACCCACGGGAAGACCACCACCACGGCCATGATCTCCCTGCTCCTGGAGCAGGCGGGGATGGATCCCACGGCCATTATCGGCGGGGAGGTAGCCTCCTTTGGCGGCAACGCCCGGCTGGGACAGAGCCGCTATCTGGTGGCCGAAGCCTGCGAGAGCGATCATTCCTTCTTGAGATACCGCCCGGCCCTGGCCATTGTCACCAACCTGGAACCGGATCATCTGGAGCACTACGACGGCGATTTTGAGAAGCTGCGCCGCGCTTATTTCGAGTTCCTGGGCAACCTGGTGCCGGGAGGGACGGCCGTCCTCTGTGTGGACGATCCCCG
>LFRQ01000090.1 GCA_001512835.1 Clostridia bacterium DTU022 | reverse complement strand
TCCTCCACGGAACGGTTGCGGTAAGGGCTTTCCCGCCCCGGTTCCGTCAGGGTTCCCCGGTACTCCCGGATCTCCTCGGGGCTCAGGTCGCAGACGTAGGCCCGTCCCGCTTTAATCAGGCGCAGGGCAAACTCGTACTTGAGATCGAAGTAATCGGAACTGAAGAAGAGACGGTCTTCCCAGTCCACCCCCAGCCAGCGGAGATCCTCGATGATGGAATCCACAAACTCCTGCTCTTCCGCCGCCGGGTTGGTATCGTCAAAGCGCAAGTTAAATTTTCCATTGTAGGCGCGGGCAATCTGATAATTTAACAGCACCGCCTTGGCATGGCCGATATGCAGGTAGCCGTTGGGCTCCGGCGGAAAGCGGGTATGTACCCGGCCGTCGTTCCGCCCCTCCTGGAGATCCTTGTTGATCATGGTATATATGAAGTTCGATTTTAAGTCCGCATCATTGGCCATTTTCTGTCTCCCCCTTGTCAAATCCGCCACGCCATGGGGCCGGCAAGAATCTAGTCTACCCTATTATACCAGAGATGCTTCCCCGGGGAAATCTCGCCCGCCTACCAGCGGTGCCGGAAATATTCCGCCGAGCCGAAGAGGCGGTCCCGGGGAGAGATATGCACCACCGTTCCGTCATCCAAGACCAGGTCTCCGGAGTAAAAACCGTAAACGTGCTTCCCCTCCGTGGACAGAAGCAGGGCGTTTACAGAGACCGGCTGCTGGGCCACCGGTTCCAGGGTCAGGTTTACCCGGCCGTCGTTGCTGGTAAAATACCAGGGCTTCATCAAGTTGTCGGGATCGAAGGTATAGGTTACCTTATCCAGGTGGTGTCCCCGCCCTTCATAAAAGATCATGCTCTTGTTGGACTCCGTCCCGAAACCGTAGTCGATGTTGAAGCCCAGCAGCTTTCCTTGAACCCGCCCCGAGGCATAGGCCCACCACCATTCCGTGCGGTACGGGAAGACGCCCCGGCTCCAGTCCAGGACCCCCCAACTGCTGTTCTCCTCCCCTAAAAATTCAAAGGTTTCGCTGCCTATGTTCACGCGGCCCGTGGCCGGCATACAGGTAATCTTCTGGACGTATACAAAATAATGGGGGTTTTTAAAGGGGATCACGTTGACCATGGTATCCATTTCGGGATCCTGGTAGAGGCTTACCTGGCCGGAGATCCCCTTCTTCCCCCGGAACTTGAAGCTGGGAAAGTCGAAGGAGAGTTCCCGGCGGGGGCCCGTTTCCTGGTTGCGCTGAAACTTTATCCAGCAGTCCTTCTGGGAAAAATATACGTCGCCGTGGTCGGCCGTCCGGGGCAGGTTCATCTGCCCTCGGGTAAAGAGCCTTATGGCCTTGCTGCCTCCGATCTCTCCCGTCCGGAAATCCAGCCAGTCCACGGTACCCATCCCGAAATAGCCCACGTCGGCAACGATTAAGATAAGGCCGAAATTGGGATTGAGAATGCAGTAGCAATCCCATTCCTTCAGCCTCAGCTTGCTGGCGGCCATCTTTTCCCGGTTGTAATTCATGACCAGCCTCCGCGCCCAGCCGGTTTGAATCAAGCGGCCCCGCTCATCAAAAAGATCGCTCCCCTGGGTAATCTCTTTTTGCAATATCATCACTCCTTCGCTCTGGGATAAGCTCTTTTGGCGACGCGTACCGAAACTTTTTTGATAAACGACCCCCGAAAAAGACGCTTTAACTTTTGGCCACGGGCCAAGGACCCTCCCGGGCCCGGAAGCGCTGCGGCCTTCCCCGGGACCTCCGGGGCACGGAAAGCGAGCCGGTAATTATTGCCGCCCCGCTATTATTTATTCGACCAGGGCGGGCGAACACCTTTTAACCGGGGAATGAAAATAGACCGGGGGGCGCAAGAGCTGCGCCCACCGGTCCCTTTGTTGGTCGGCTTTGGCGGCAAAGGGGGACGGGCTGATTGCGGCCTGGGGGAAGTCTCCCCGCCCCTTTGCGGGCCGGTTCTGCCGGCCCGGGATCCCCGCCGGCCCCCTTTTTGATCGCCAGATCCCGGAAATATCAGGCTGAATCCGTCTTCGTCCCTACCGGCCGGCCATCGTAATCAATGCCCTTGCGGGCATTGGTAATCGCCACCACCCGGGCCTGCTCTTCCTCCGTGAACTTGTAGAAAAAGAGCGGTATGATGGAGGCCAGCATGCTGATGGCCGCCAGGAAGACGGAGCAAAAATAGATCCCGTCCTGGACGTGGGGGGGCTGCGCCACGTTCTCCACGTACCCCACGATGCTCAAGGTGATCATGACGGCAAAAGAGCAGGCGGCCATGCCGATCTTGGAGATGAAGGTCTGCATGGAGAAGCAAATCCCCTCCGCCCGGATTCCCTCTTTCCATTCCAGGTAGTCCACCGTATCGGCAATCATGGCATAAGTCAGAATATTGTAAAGGCCCAGAGGGATGCCCACCAGGATCAGGCCCACCAGGTTAAAGATAATGCCAAATTGGGTCCTCCAGCCGACAAAATACATGGCCAGGAGAACCAGGCCCCCGAAAATATGCGAATAAATGAAAACATTCTTTTTGCCGTACCGTTTTGACAGCCAGGGCATAAGCAGGGAAGCTCCCAGCCCGCCGGGAACCGCCGTAAGGGTGATGATGGTATAGTAGTCGCTGTTGCCCAGGCAGTACTTGGCGAAGTATACTCCCCCAGTCATAAAAACGGTTTTGAGGGAACCCAGGATCCCCGCCAGGACAATTAGCATCAGGGGCTTGTTCTTAAAGAGCAGCAGCAAGTTTTGTCCCAGGGGAAGGGGCGGAGTATCTTCGTAGTACCTCTCCACTGTGCCCTTAAAGCCGACAAAGAGCATGGGGGTCGCCACCAGGACCACCGCCACGGCGATCCAGAAGAAGCCGGGCCTTAAGGCGGCGGCAATGGCCATCCTCATCTCTTCCTGCATCTCCAGGGGTATCTCCTCCAGGGCAAGGCCGCCGGTAACGCCCCTCTGGATGCTCCCCACGATAACAGGGACGGCCAGGGTAACCACCCCGTAGCCGGCGGTGCACACGATCCTGGCCACGCTAAGCACGATGGAGCGCTTGTGGGTATCCGAGGTCATGGCGGTGGAGAGGCCCCAGTAGGGAACATCCAGGATGGTATAAAGAATGCCCCAAATTACATAGGTAACGGTAGCGTAAGTAAACTTGAAGGTGTAGCTGGCCTCGGGGAAAGTGGTAAAGCAGATCACGGTAATAATGGCGATGGGAATGGGCGTAAAGAGCAGGTACGGCCGCAGCTTTCCCCAACGACTCCGGGTACGGTCCACGATGCTGCCCATGATGGGGTCATTGCAGGCGTCGAAGAGACGGTTGCCCAGCATGAGCATGGCAACGCCGCCGGGAAGCAGGCCGACGGCGTCGGTATAGAAGAGCATTATGTACGAGGCCACCAGGGCGCAAATCATGTTTTGGCCGAAGCCGGCCACACTATAAGCGATGACTTCCTTGGGCTGCATTCCTTTGCCGGGGGTAGTCCCGAAAATTTTGTGCAGGTTCATTGCTCCTTCCCCTCATTTTATTTTTTGGCAAACCATGAAAGATTTTAGCAGAATAAGTCTCCAATGTAAATACTACTTTCTCAATATAAGAAAATAGTGTTCTCTTTCCCAGGGCCCGAGAGCAAATCCGGCCTCCCAATCCTTCTTTACATCCGTCTTACTGGCGGGGGCCGGGCCCGGCNNGGCGGGGCCTGCTGAACAACAAGCCGACGGGGCCAATCCTCGGGGCCGGGCGATAAAAACGCCCGCCGCGCCGCGGCGGCAAGCAAATGGCCGGCGGGGCCAACCCCTTTACAAGCCACCCAGATAGCGGTAAAATGGTAATGGAAAATTGAATAGCAGGCTAGGGGTGCCGTTCTTCGGCTGAGAAAGATACTTATCTTAACCCTTTGAACCTGACATGGGTAATTCCATCGTAGGGAAGCTTGTGGTTTAAGGATAAGCATTAGACTTGCCGGAAGGCAGGTCTTTTGCTTTGACCTGGATTCCGGCGAAGGGAGTCGAAAGGATGATTACCGTCAACGGGAAAAAAGAGCCGTTCCCGGAAGGGATGAGCGTTGGAGAATACATGTCCCGGCGCAACATCAACCCCGGGGAGTACATTGTGGTCCTGAACGATGAAGTAATTAAGCCGGAAGATTGGGCCGAGACGCCGATTCGAGACGGAGATGAGTTGCAAATACTGGTTATGCTGGGAGGTGGTTAAATGAACGATCCATTGGTAATCGGAGGCCGGACTCTGGAGAGCCGCCTCTTTCTGGGCACCGGCAAATTCCCGGCCAACGCCATGATCCCCGAGGTCATCCGTCGCTCCGGGGCTCAAGTAGTTACCGTGGCCCTGCGCCGGGTGGATTTTGAAGCGCAGGAGGAGAACATCCTAAACTATATCGACCGAAAGAATTGTATCCTGATGCCCAACACTTCCGGGGCCAGGAACGCCGCCGAAGCGGTAAAGATTGCCCGCATCGCCCGGGCCGCCGGCTGCGGCAACTGGGTGAAGATCGAGGTCATCAACGACAACCGCTACCTGCTGCCGGACAACTACGAGACCATTAAGGCCACGGAGATCCTGGCCGGAGAGGGATTCGTGGTTCTTCCCTACATGAGTCCTGACCTGGCGGCGGCCCGGGCCCTGGTGGAAGCCGGGGCGGCGGCGGTCATGCCCCTGGGATCGCCCATCGGTTCCAACCGGGGTTTAAAAATGAAAGAAATGATCCGCATCCTCATCGAGGAGATCGAGCTGCCGGTGATCGTGGACGCCGGGCTGGGCCGTCCCTCCCATGCCGCCGAGGCCATGGAGATGGGCGCCGCGGCGGTCCTGGTAAACACCGCCATCGCCACGGCGGAAGATCCGCCCGGGATGGCGGAAGCTTTCAGCCTGGCCGTCCGGGCCGGCCGGCTGAGCTACCTGGCCGGTTCCCCGGAGGTTTCCCGCTACGCGCGGGCTTCATCTCCCCTAACAGGTTTCTTAAGGGATTAAAGGATGGCGAAGTCATGAGCTTTTACGAACAGCTGACCCGCTGCCGAGAGCAGTATTCGCCGGACTGGGTCCGGAAGGTGCGCCGCCAAGACGTGGAAAAAGTGCTGGCCCGGGACCGGCTCTCCGAGAGGGACTTTTTGATCCTGCTTTCGGAGGCGGCCGAAGAGTACCTGGAAGAGATGGCCGTAAAGGCCCGGGCCCTCACCTGGCGGCACTTCGGCCGGGCCATTCTGCTCTACACCCCCCTCTACCTGGCCAATTACTGCGAAAACAGGTGCCTCTACTGCTCTTTCCAGGCCGCCAACAAGATCCGGCGGCGCAAGTTGACACCGGAGGAAGCCGAGGCGGAAGGCCGCCAGATTGCCGCCACGGGGCTGCGCCACCTGCTCCTATTGACGGGGGAGTCCCGCCGCCACACACCGGTAAGCTATCTCCGGGAATGCGTGGCCTTGTTGAGCAAGTACTTTGCTTCCATCGGCATCGAGGTCTACCCCCTCACCCGGGAGGAGTACTCCCTATTAATCGAGAGCGGGGTAGACAGCATGACCGTCTACCAGGAAGTTTATGATCCCGATATCTACCGGGAGCTGCACCCCAAGGGCCCCAAGCGGGACTACCGCTTCCGCCTGGAGACTCCGGAAAGGGCCTGCCAGGCGGGGATGTGGTCGGTGAATATCGGGCCCCTTCTGGGTCTGGGACCCTGGCCGGAAGAAGTGTTCTGGGCCGGGCTGCATGCCGCCTACCTCCAGGAGCGCTACCCCGACGTGGAGATCAGCATCTCCCTGCCGCGCCTGCAGCCTTTCATCGGGAACTTTGTCTGCCGCTACCCGGTCTCCGATCTCCGGCTGGTGCAGGCCCTGCTGGCCTTGCGCCTCTACCAGCCCCGCCTGGGGATAACCATCTCCACCCGGGAAAGGGCGGAACTGCGCGACAACCTGGTAGGCCTGGGGGTCACCAAAATGTCCGCCGGTTCCAGCACCAGGGTAGGAGGCCGCCTGCAGCAGGACAGCGACGAGCAGTTTGCCCTGGCCGACCATCGCAGCGTGGAGGAGATTAGGCAGATGCTGTACCGCAAGGGTTACCAGCCGGTCTTCAAGGACTGGCACCCGCTCCGGGGAAAAGAGGGCAGCGGATGGAAAGGGGCGCAGGGGCGGTCATGATGAAAATCTGGCTGGTCACCAACCGCCTCCTCTGCCCCGGGGATTTCCTAAAAACGGTGGCGGAAGCCTGCCGCGGCGGCCTGGAGGCGGTTATTCTGCGGGAAAAGGATCTCTCCCCCGCCGCCCTTTACGAACTGGCCCGGAAAGTAAAATCTATTACCGACACCCACGGCGTCAAGCTGCTGATCAGCAACAGCGTGGAGGTAGCCTCCGCCGTGGAATGCGACGGCGTCCACCTGGGCCGGGAGGCGCTGCCCCTGGAGGCGATTCGGGGAAAGCTTTGCTACCGGGGCCGGGTGGGGGTCTCCGTTCATGATCCCTCCGCCGCCCGGACGGCGGAGGAGAAGGGCGCCGACTACCTCCTGGCCGGGCATATCTTCCCCACCTCCAGCAAGCCTGGGCTGCCCCCTGGCGGCCTGGAACTGCTGGAGAGCATCCGGGAAGTCTCTTCCCTCCCCCTGCTGGCCATCGGGGGAATCACCCCGGAGAAGGTCCCGGCCCTTTGCCGGCAGGAGTTGGAGGGGATCGCCGTTATGTCGTACATTATGCAAAGCCCGGAACCCTACCGGGCCGTCCGGGAGCTTATCCAGGCCCAGGGGAAATAAACAAGGATGCGGGCCCAACAGGAGCCGGGAGCCGGGCCGGGAGGCCCCAGGAAGGAGGAATCAGCCCTGGATTTTAGCCTTTATTATATTACCCCGGAAAAAAACAGCGGAGAGCGCAGCGACCGGGAGGTGGTGGAGGCGGCCATCGCCGGAGGAGCCACGGTCATCCAGCTGCGCAAGAAGGAGATGACCACCCGCCGACTGCTGGAGCTGGGACAAGCCTTGCGGGAGTTGACCCGCCGGAGGGGAGTCCCCCTGATCATCAACGACCGGGTGGACCTGGCCTTGGCCCTGGAGGCCGACGGCGTCCACCTGGGGGAGGAAGATCTGCCCCCGGCCCTGGCCCGGAAGATCCTGGGGCCGGGAAAAATCATCGGGAGGACGGTCCGGACGGTGGAGCAGGCCCGGGAGGCCCAGAGAGAAGGGGCCGACTACCTGGGCGCCGGGGCGGTCTTCCCCACCGGCTCCAAGCATGACACCAGGATCATCGGCTTGGAAGGCCTGCGGGCCATCTGCCGGGCGGTGAACCTTCCCGTGGTGGGCATCGCCGGGATCAGCGCTGGCAACGCCCGCCAGGTTATAGAAGCCGGCGCTGCGGGGGTGGCGGTAATCTCCAGCCTGGCCTTCGCTCCGGATGTGAAACAGGCCGCCGCCGCCCTGGCCAAAGAGATAAGCGCGGGAAAGCGCCGCTGGAAAGGAGATGAACCCGTATGAAAGCTTCCGCCCTGACCATAGCCGGGTCCGACTCCGGCGCCGGGGCCGGCATCCAGGCCGACTTGAAAACCTTCTCCAAGCTGGGGGTGTATGGGGCCACCGTAATCACCGCCATCACCGCCCAGAATACCCTGGGGGTCCAGGAGGTGCTGGTTCTCCCCGTCAAAACCGTTATCTCCCAGCTCAACTCGGTCCTGAGCGACCTCCATATCGCCGCCGCCAAGACGGGGATGCTGGCTAGCGCCGACATCATCGAAGCCCTGGTGGAACAGCTTTCCCAAAAGCAGATCCCCAAGCTGGTGGTGGACCCGGTGATGATCGCCGCCAGCGGCGATCCGCTAATCCACGAGGGCGCGGTAAAAGCCCTGAAGGAGAAGCTGCTCCCCTTGAGCCTGGTGGTCACCCCCAACCTTTCGGAGGCGGAGGTCCTAAGCGGCCTGCAGCTAACGGGGGAAAAATCCCGCTTAAAAGAGGCCGCCCGGCGGATTGCCGACCTGGGTCCCCGCTGGGTGCTGCTCAAGGGCGGGCACATTCCCGGAGGAAGCTGCGTCGACCTGCTCTTCGACGGGCGGGATTTCCTGGAGTTCTCCGCTCCGCGGGTGCCCATCGACAATCCTCACGGAACCGGCTGCACCCTCTCCGCGGCCCTGACGGCCTACCTGGTGCTGGGCTGCAGCGTCCCCGAAGCGGTGGAGAAAGCCAAGGCCTACCTTACCGCCGCCCTGAAGCGCAGCTTTGCCGTGGGCGCCGGCTATCCTCCCGTCAACAACCTGGCCGGCACGGCGGGTTGAGGCGTCCTGGTCCCGCCTTCCCAACTGACCGCGTCGCCGGGGGTGCCCGGTACCCGGCCAGGGCCGGGCTAAATCCAGGCGGCGTCGCTTTTTGCCTTCCCGTCCCGGGGGTGCCGACCCCCGGGCTTAATTTGTTAGAGGAAGCAGATTGGCTTGGATTAAAGGATTAAAGGATCTTGCTGAGGAAATCCCGGGTGCGCGGGTGGCGGGCGTGGGAGAAAATCTGCTCCGGGGTCCCTTCTTCAATAATCAGGCCGTCGTCGATGAAGATAACCCGGTCGGCCACCTCCCGGGCAAAGCCCATCTCGTGGCTGACGACAACCATGGTCATCCCCTCCAAGGCCAGCTGCCGCATAACGTTGAGCACTTCCTTAATCATCTCCGGGTCCAGGGCCGAAGTGGGCTCATCAAAGAGCATCACTTTCGGCTGCATGGCCAGGGCCCGGGCAATGGCCACCCGCTGCTGCTGCCCGCCGGAGAGTTGGCGGGGGTAGGCCTCCGCCTTTTCGGAAAGCCCCACCTTGCTCAGCAGCTGCCGGGCCAGCTCCCTGCTGGCCTCGGGGTCTTCTTTTTTCACCTTGATGGGAGCCAGGGCGATGTTTTCCAGGCTGGTCATATGGGGGAAGAGGTTGAACTGCTGAAAAACCATCCCCACCTGCTGGCGGATCCGGTTTATATCCACGCCGGGAGCGGTAATCTCTTCCCCGTCGATAAAGATGCGTCCTTCCTGGGGCACTTCCAGGAGGTTCAGGCAGCGCAGCAGGGTGCTCTTCCCCGAACCGCTGGCCCCGATGATCACCACCACTTGGCCTCTCTTGACGGTAAGATCAATCCCTTTCAAGACCTTCAGTTGACCGAAGCTTTTATGCAGGTTCTCCACTCTAATCACGGATCTGCCACCTCCGTTCCAGGTAGGCCATTAGCTGGGAAAGGGTAAAGGTCATGATGAAATAGATGACGGCCGTGGCGGTGAAGGGGACGAACACATTAAAGGTTCTCGACATGATTTGCTCGGCGACCCTGGTCAGCTCCGCAATGCCAAGCACCGAGATCAGGGAGGAATCCTTGATCAGGGTAATGAATTCATTCACCAGGGGAGGGATGATGCGGCGAAAAGCCTGGGGCAGGATAATATAGCGCATGGCCGCGGGATAGCTCATGCCCAGGGAACGAGCCGCCTCCATCTGCCCCTTGTCGATGGATTGAATGCCGGCCCGGACAATCTCGGCCACGTAAGCGCCGCTGTTAATGGAAATGGCAATGGTGGCTGCCACGTACTTGGGGACGATAATCCCCACCTGGGGCAGCGCGTAGTAGATATACAGCAGCTGGACCAGCAGGGGCGTTCCCCGGATTACCTCCACATAGATGCCGGCCAAAAAACGGATTATTCTGTTTTTGGAGATGCGCATTAAGCCGAAAACCAAGCCGATGATTAGTCCAAAGCAAACCGACGTTAAAGAAATTCTTAACGTTACCCCTGCGCCGACAAAAAAAGCTCCCAGGTTGCTCCAAATTAACTCCATTCCCTATATCTCCTCGGTCCAGCTTCTCTTCTCGCGCCGGCTTCTCGCCGGCTTTTCCATGATTGGATTGGGCCCGCCATACGGGCGGATATAAAGAAACCAACCTGCCCTCCCCGGCAAGCCGCCTGCAAACAGGAAACGAACAGGAGAAAACCGCTCCTCCCGGAGAAGGCAGGTTCGGTTTCCAGCAGGGAGATAGGCCCGGCGTTCCGGCTTTACTCTCCCCCGGCCGGCGGGTTGGGATCAATCAATCCATTTTTCCATCAATTTATCCAAGGTCCCGTCCGCTTTAATCTGCTCCAGGGCATTGTTGATCTTCTCCAGCAGCTCTTCGTTTTCCTTGGCCACGGCAATGCCGTACATTTCATCTTCAAAATCGCCGCTGATTAGCTTCAGGCCTTCCTTGATGTTGATATAGCGCTGGGCCACGGGAAGATCGATCACTACGGCGTCCACCTGCCCGTTCTCCAGCTCCAGGAAGACGTGGGTTACCTTCTCCAGGCGAACGATCTGCTCCTCGGGGAGCCCCATGTCCGTAACTGTGAGGTCGCCGGTAGTGCCGATCTGGACGGCTACTTTCTTGTCCAGCAGGTCTTCTTTGTCGTGAATATCATCATTGTCTTCCCGGACCACAATGGCCTGCCTGGCATTGTAGTAGGGATCGCTGAAATTTACCTTCTCCAGGCGTTCTTCATCAATAGTCATGGCCGCGATGGCCACATCCACGCGACCGCTCTGCACCGCCGCCACCAGGCCCTTAAAATCCATGTGCTCCACCCTTAGCTCCATCCCCAGAATCTCGGCAATGGCCTGGGCCAGGTCGATGTCGAAGCCGACAATATTGCCCTCATCATCATAAAACTCAAAGGGCAGGAAGTCGGCGTTGGTGCCCACTACCAGGACATTCTCGCCTCCACCGCAACCGGCCAGCAGACCCGCGGCCAGCAGGCAGGCTACCAGGATAAGGCCCACGGAAAAGCGCAGCTTCATTTAAGCAATTCCCCTCCTCGAATTAATCTGTAAAATCGCTAAAATTATATCATGTTAGCAGAATGGTGACAATCCGGCTCCAGATTTTGCCGGGATCAAGCTTGATAGGCAAAACTCCCTTTTTTTTTGGCCATGGCAGCCACCCGGGCTTTTAGAGACCCATTAAAGCAGGACCGGCGGGCGCGTCTCGCCCCTGGTAAATAAATTAAGGCTTCTAGGGGTTAAAACCCTGGAAGCCTTAATTTTTTCAATAACGCCGCCGTGGGAAGGCGAATCCCCGGGGAAGCCGGCAGCCTCCGAACCGCCGCTTCACTGCGGCGGCGCCCCCCGGCGGCGCCCCGGTCCTTGGCAAAAGACCGCGGGCTATTTTCGCCGCTACTTGTCCGCCTTTTCCGCCCAGACCCTGTCGATGAGGGCCAGGTCCTCCTGCACCTGATGGGCGGGATCGGAACCGGGGAACTTTTCGGGGTAGCAGGCCTGCATGGTCGCCCTGATCCCCTCCACTACATCCATGCCGTTGTAGCCCAGCTCGGCGTAGCCCAACTCCTTTTTCACCTGGGCAATGAGCTCGGGACTGTAGTAAAGATCCCGGGACTGGATGTCTGTCATCAGCTTGGCGTAGTGCAGCCCGCCTTCCCGGCCGTGCTTCTTCTCGTTCCTAATGAGCATCAGCCCCGCCAAGTAAGAAATCCAGGTGGGGGCATTGAAGATCTTCTTTTTGTTGTCGATGGCATCGTACATGATTTGAATCATCTTCTTGTACTTCATGTTGTAAGCGCCGATGGGATACCTCTTCCCGTGCTCGCCGTTTACCGTGGCCGCCACCACCGCCTGGCCCACTCCCCGGACGTGGATCATCACCGTTCCCCCCTTGGGGAAGAAGACGGCGGGCATCTTGTCAAAGCGATCCAGGAAAACCTCCTTCCACAGGGGCATCCGGCCGGGCATGCTGCCAAAGATGTACGGCAGCTCCAGGATCATCACGTCCATGACGCCCTTTTCGCCCAGCTTAATGCAGGCTTCGGCCTGCTCCACCCGGGCACGGATATAAGGATGGTTGCGGGACAGCCTGCCGTTATAGCCGGGCTGGCGGTCAAAGTAGGCAAAGTAGGAGTTCATGATTACTACCCGCCTGACGCCGGCTTTCCGGGCCGCCCTTACCACCTTGCTGCACTGCACCACCAGCTTGTCGTGGAAGAAGTCATAGGAGGGAGCCGGCGGGACCACCCGGTCGTCCGGGCCCACGGCGTAAACCATGGCCTCGTGCCCCCTGAGGACCTCCGCAATCTCTTCTTCGGAAGCCTTAAAGACGTCCAGGTTGTCGCTGACGATATTTATTTGCTTGGGGAACCAGTCCCCCAGCTTCACATCAGGGATGGAGGCCGAGCTCACGGCGATGCCTTTTTTGAGAAATTCCAGAGCAGAGTAATAACCCAGGAAGCCGGTGCCGCCCACAATAAACACATTTTTTACCGGATACTTCACCGCGTTTCCTCCTTTCGCGATTTAAATTTGTTCAGGATTAAATGGATATACTCCAACTGTTCCGATTCCTCCATCTCCAGGGATACGCCCGGAAGAAAGCTGCCGGCCACAAAGGGAAAGATGACCGCGGAAAGAAAAGCGATGAACAGCGGGCCGGTCAATTCCGGCGCCGGCCGGGCCGCCTCCACAAAAAGCTGTTTTATCTGGCCCATCCGGGCCACCAGTTCCGCCTTCATTTTCCCGTCGCTCTCGCTGCCGCTGTCTTCGGCAAACTTGTCCCGCAGGAGAACCAGCATCCCGGGGTAGTGAGTACCGTAGCTGATGGCCTTCAGCAGCCAGGCGATCAACTTCTCCTCGCTGGAGAGGCCGGCATCGTCCAGGGGCATGAAGGCGTCTTCAAAGTTAGCCAGAAAGAGCTTCTCCATCTCGGCCAGAAGCTGTTCCTTGCTGTTGAAGTAGTAATTGATCGCAGCCACGTTGACCCCGGCCTCGGCGGCAATCTCCCGGATGGTCACCTCGAAGCTGTTCTTCCGGGCTACGAGCCGCAGAGCGGCGTCGAGAATTTGATCTTTTTTGCTGCTAAACCTGCGTATTGCGCCCATAGCTACAGGATATCCTTGTAACAGTCTGCGGGATAGAAGTTATCTTCCTCCGGGCTGTGGGAGTTGTACCAGGCCTGGGCGAAGAAGGGCACCTTTTTGGCCAGGGCATCGAAATTCCAGGGCAGCGGTTCGCAGCATTCCGGGCACCAGAAGCCGGCCTTGATTACCGTATAGGGGGCGGCCTTGAATCTATGGCCGTTGTGGCATTCCCATTCCAGCTTTGTTCTCAGGTCCCCCTTGGTCATGGTTTCCGACAGGCAGCGCCCGCCCCTAAACTTGGCGGCTCCCTGCATATCGGCCAGCTCCAGCTCGCTGTCCGGCTTGCTCTCATCGTAGCCGTGGCTCAAAATAACGGCCCTGTTTTTCCCTCGATACTCGTTGTCGGCGATGAAGGCCAGGTCTTCCTCGCTAAGCTCCGTCTTGCCCCTTAAGTCCAGGATCTCCGCTGTCTTGAGGTCTTTGACCGCCTCCGAGGGGATTAGTTGGTAATCCTCCCAGCGGCGCGGTATCTTTTCAAAGGCTTCCCGGGAACCGTAGAAAGCCTTAATCCGGCCTTCGATATTATTGTTCACCCAGTAGATGGGAGCGTTCACATCCTTGAGCAGGCGCTCAATGGCAAACTTCCGGATCAGGCCCGGGAAGGGCTTGCCCAGCTTGAAATACCACAATTTTTTGGAGAGTTGGGCAAAGAAATCTTCGAAGCTTTCCCTTCTAAAATCCAGGATATCGTTGAGGTGGTCGGAATCCAGGTACCAGAAGCAGTGGAAGTTGCGGGCGGCATTCCAGTGGGGCATGAAAATTTCCTTGGCGGAGCGCCCCATCATCTTAAAGCCTCGATCCAGGGTTTCGTAGCCCGTTACCCGGGCCCCTTCGCCGTTCCCGATGTTGTAGCACTTCTGCCAGAAGGAAGACGGGAGCTTCCCCTGAGAATCGAGGAGAATCAGGTTGCGGATTAGCCGGCCGCTGTCCCGGGCGGTGGCCCACTCAATAAAGGTGTTCCAGCAGGTATGAAACATCAGCCCGTCGTTCATATTGTTGAATAGGACGTCGTCGTACAGAATCCCGGACTGGCGCAGGGAGACCCAGTGCTTGATCCCGGACTCCACCACGCACCTTTCCCCCTTGATCTTGGTAACGGCGTAAAAGTCATAGGGGCTGGAAACCAGGGGATCCCCCACCCGGCCCCAGTGAGCCGGGAAAAACCGATTGCCGTATTCGGCTATGGAACCGATATTTACAAATTTCTTCTCATCGGCATCTTTGCTGGCCTCGATGGCCTGGACCAGGTTTTTAACGCCCAGGTAGTTGGCCTTCTCGGCCGCCTGGGGGTTGTGGTCAGAAGCCGGAGGGATGATGGCGGCGCAGTTGATTATGTAATCCGACCTTTCCACAACTTTAACGCAATCACCGGGATTTGATATATCCCCAAAAACCACTTCCACACCGTCGCCGTAACGCTGCTCCAACTCTTTTTTCAGCTTCTCGTTGGACGGTTTTTTCCTCAAGAGAACCAGGGCCTTGAACTTGCCGGTCTCCATAACCGATTTCAACGCTTCGCTCCCCATGGAGCCCGAGGCCCCGGTAAGCAATACTGTCTGCTTGGCCAATTATGCTCCCTCCCTTACTATTTTTGCTTTAAAAATACCATGTTTAGGCAATTTAATCAATATGTTTTAAACGAATTGTTTTAATTACTCAAAGTTAAAAAAGTTGAAAAGTTGACGGTCCTGATAATAAATTTCTGAATATTCTATTAAGTTGACAAAGTTGACGTGCCAGGCACCGTAAAATAAAAAAAGGCGGATGGGAATCCGCCTTTTTGCTGCTTCTGCTGCTTTTAAGCCTTGCCGTCGCAGCCCAGGACATTGATAATCTTGTGCTTCACCATCTCCTTGATGGCGGTCCGGGCCGGGCCCAGGTACTGGCGGGGGTCGAAATGGCCGGGGTTTTCGGCCAGGTATTTTCTAATGGTGGCCGTGAAAGCCAGGCGCAAATCGGAATCGATGTTGATCTTGCAAACGGCCATGGAAGCCGCCTTCCGGAGCATCTCTTCGGGGACGCCCTTGGCTCCGGCCAGGTCCCCGCCGTACTGGTTGATCATCTCCACGTATTCGGGAATCACGGAAGAGGCGCCGTGAAGGACGATGGGAAAACCGGGCATCCTTCTCTGGATCTCTTCCAGGATGTCAAACCGCAGCCGGGGCTCTCCTTTAAACTTGAAGGCGCCGTGACTGGTGCCGATGGCTATGGCCAGGGAGTCAACCCCCGTTCTCTCCACAAATTCTTCCGCCTGGGCGGGATCGGTAAAGGCCGCCTCCTGATCGGAGACATTGACGTCATCTTCAATGCCGGCCAGCCGCCCCAGCTCCCCCTCCACCACTACGCCCTTGGAGTGGGCATAGTCCACCACCTGCTTGGTCAAGCGGACGTTCTCTTCGAAGGGCAGGAAGGAGCCGTCAATCATTACCGAGGTGAAGCCGCCGTCGATGCAGGCCTTGCAGAGTTCAAAGCTGTCGCCGTGGTCCAGGTGGATGCAAACGGGCAGGTCCGTTTCGATGATGGCCGCCTCGATTAGCTTCATCAGGTATGTATGGTTGGCATACTTTCTGGCTCCGGCAGAAACCTGCAGGATTAGCGGCGCCCGGACTTCCTTGGCCGCCTCGGTAATACCCTGGATGATCTCCATGTTGTTGACGTTGAAAGCCCCGATGGCATAGCCGCCTTCATAAGCTTTCTTGAACATTTCCGTGGAGGTTACGATAGGCATTACATCACTCCTTTCTCCGGTTCTTTATTACCATATCCTATTCTAATCTTATTTTACGCAGATTTCAAATCTACTTTTTCCATTTTCCGGACTTATTTCCTGGAGCTAGAGGATCGCCGCCCCCTTGAGCAGCAAGCCGCCCAGAATGGCCAGCAGGGCGCTTAACAGGGTCCCCACCAGGTAGTATTCGGCAAAATCTTTGTTCTCCAACTCCTTGTAGCGGGCGATGGATTTTGCCGCCAGGACAAAGGCGATAGAGGTAAAGGCGCCGGCCAGGGTCAGGCTTAAAATTATCGCCCGCTCCAGGTAGCCGATGTAGCGCCCGGCCAGGAGGGCATCTCCCCTGCGGCTGCCGCCGCCGCTGCCGGGAGGAGAGAGGGCCCCGGCATCCAGGACTTTTCGGATCAAAACGGAGCCGGCGGCGAGCACGTAGCCGTACACCACCACTAGCAGGAGGAGGCGGGCGGGGGTTGCGCTGGGGAAAAGGGTCTCCAGGAGTTCCCGCCCCGGCGGGGCCAGCAGGCGGCCGTAGAAAACCGCCGCCGGTTCAAAGGCCAGGGAGGGCACCCACTGCCAGGCAAAAAAGATGAGCAGCAGGTGCAGAGACTGGTCCAGGAGAAATACCAGGCTCTCCGCCGGGCGGCCTGGTGGAAAGAGCCGGTCCTTTATCCAGTCCAGGAGAACATGGGCCGACGGCAGAGCGATCCAGAGCAGGAGCAGGGCCGGGGAGTAAAAATAATGGGTAAGAAGAACCAGGGCTGCGGCATGGCCGGCGGCGTGCTTCAGGTAGGCGGGAAGCCGTCCCGCCCCCCGGTCGGCAACCATCCCTTCCGTCTGGAGCAGGAAGTCGGCCGCCAGGTGGGCCAGGAGCAGGAGCAGCAGCAACTCCATTATTCCCCGGCTCCTTCTTTGAGCAGCTTATTCAGGTAGCGCTCAACCTGGGCCACCGCCTTCCACTGGGCGGCCTGGCAGCGCTTGTGCACGTTCTGGGGAGTGATCTTCAGCTCGGCAGCAGCGGAGCCGTAGGTGCCGCAGCGCTCGTAGGCCTCCACGGCCAGCCACTGCTTCTCGCTCCAGCGGCTCTCCACGGCATCCAGCAGCAGATAGAAGGTGTTCACCGCCTCCTCATGCTCTTTCTTCAAGCCGGCAAAGCAGGTGGCGGGCACCCGGCTGGCCTTAATCCGCTCCAGGGCCTCCCGGGAACAGTGAAAAGCGCGGCCGTCCATCTGCCAGGAATACTTCCCCTCCCCTCCCGTCTCTAGCCCGCCATAACCGACCCCGATGCGCAGTTTAAGGGGGCGCAGGAAAAAGCGCAGGCGCCGGATCAGGGGGGCCAGGTCCGCCCAGGGGTGCAAGACTCCCTGGATTTCGTCGCCCCGGTACAGGGCAAATTCCGCTACCAGCATGTGGCGACAAGAATCGTTAAACCGCTCCAGCCCGCCGGCAGCGATTTTGTTGGCGCCGCCCATCTTTCTTGAACCGATTATGTCCGCCGTAAGCACATAACAGGATTCCAGGGAAGGCATCCCATCACCCTCCAGGCAGTGATCGCCGGCAATCACCTTAACAACGGTGATGAGCTTCGACGCCGGGAGAAAAATTCCTGCCCCGGGCGCCGCCGGGCGCATTTTATTATTGTGGCTATAGCCCGGAAAAACAGCCCCCTTTTCACTCTCCTGTTGTCCTTCGACAATGTTCATGCTAAAATACAGTTGCCAAGTTAAATATATCCAAAGCGAGGCCGGCCTATTTTGAGCAAAAGTTTTTTTGAGAGAGTCAACAAAAATCCCATTATTGCCGCGGTTAAGGATGTAGACAACTTTGACCTGGCCCTCACCTCCTCTTGTGAAATTATTTTTCTCCTCACCGGCAGCATCTTTAACCTAAAGCACCTGGTGGAAAAAGGCAGCCAGGCCAATAAGGGCGTCTACGTACACCTGGACCTGCTGGAGGGTTTCTCCAGGGACTTTACCTCTTTGAAATTTATTAACGAGCAGATCAAGCCGGAAGGGATCATCACCACCAAGCCCAGCCTGGTAAAGAAGGCCGGCGAGATGAATATCTTCACCATTCAAAGGCTCTTTATCTTCGATTCCCTCTCCCTGAAAACGGCCATCGATTCCATCCGCAGCACCAAGCTGGATGCCATCGAGATCCTCCCGGGGATTATGCCGCGGATTATCCAGCGCATTATTGAAGAGACCAAGATTCCCCTGATTGCCGGCGGGCTTATTGAGACGAAGGAAGATGTTATCCAAACCCTTAAAGCCGGAGCCATCGGCGTTTCCACCAGCAACCAGGAGATATGGAACTTGTAGGGGGAAAAATATAATAAAAAAACAGGTTTTTTTGTAAAAATGATCAATTTTATCCTTTTCAAAACGGCAATAAGGTGTTATAATTGAGATGGTAAAGGCATATAGCAAGTTATGGCGGAGAAATGGAGAGCCATGCCCTGGAACCGGAAGGTTCGGAGTGCATGGTTTTTATTTTGCTGGTGCCAATCAAAAAGGTGCTAAAGGAGAGGAAACATGTACGACCTAGCAATTATTGGAGCCGGTATCATCGGCACCGCTATCGCTCGAGAACTGGCCCGCTATGACTTAAAAGTGGTCCTGCTGGAAAAAGAGAGCGATGTAGCCAACGGAACCACCAAAGCCAACAGCGCCATTATCCATGCCGGTTACGACCCTGAACCGGGCACCTTGAAGGCCAGGCTCAACGCACCCGGCCACCTGATGTTCGACCGCCTCTGCCAGGAACTGGATGTTCCCTTCAAGCGGATCGGCTCCCTGGTGGTGGCCTTCAGCGATGAAGAGCTGGAGACGCTCCAAGAGCTGTACCAGCGCGGACAGGTTAACGGGGTTCCGGAATTGGAGATCCTGGATCAAAAGCGCCTGCGGGAATTGGAGCCCGCCCTTTCCGAGGAAGCCCTGGGCGCCCTCTATGCGCCTACCGCCGGCATCGTGGATCCCTATCTCCTGGCCATCGCCTTGGCGGAGAACGCCGCCGAAAACGGGGTGGAGGTTAAACTGGAGAGCCCTGTTGCCTCCATCGAAAAATTGAAGGAAGGATACAAGATTCATTATCTTGGGGGGCAATTAACAGCCAAGTATGTAATTAATGCCGCCGGGTTATTTGCCGATGCAGTAAATGAAATGGTCAGCCCCCCCTATTTTAAAATAATCCCCACCCGGGGAGAGTACTACCTGCTGGACAAGAGCGCCGGCAATTTCGTTAAACACGTGGTCTTCCCCTGCCCCACCAAGCTGGGGAAAGGGGTGCTCATCGCCCCCACCGTTCACGGCAACCTTTTGGTCGGCCCCAACGCCGAGGCGGTCGATTCCAAGGAGGCCGTGGAGACCACGGCCGCCGGGTTGGAATGGGTTAAGCAGGAGGCCCAAAGGCTGGCCAAAAAGGTTCCCCTGAACCAGGTGATCACCTCCTTTAGCGGGCTCAGGGCGAAAACCCCTTCGGGCGATTTCATCATTGAAGAAGCCTCGGGGGCGCCGGGATTTATTAACGTGGCCGCCATCGATTCCCCCGGCCTGGCCTCTTCTCCCGCCATCGCCCGGTACGTGGTGGAACTGCTTCAGTCCATAGCCGGGCCTTTGCCGGAGAAGAAAAATTTCAATCCCATCCGAAAAGCCATCCCCAACTTCATGGAGCTTCCCCCCGAGGAGAAAGCCCGCCTGATTAAGGAGGATCCCCGCTACGGCAGGATTATCTGCCGCTGCGAAAGTATCACCGAGGCGGAAATCGTCCAGGCCATCCACCGCCCCGTGGGGGCCAGGACTCTGGACGGAATCAAAAAAAGGGTCCGGGCCGGATGCGGGCGCTGCCAGGGAGGCTTTTGCAGCCCCCGGGTAATGAACATTATCGCCCGGGAGATGAGCCTGCCCCTCTCCCAAATTACCAAGGACGGCAGGAACTCGTACATTTTAACCGTGCCCACCAAGAACAGGGCTGAAGAGATCGTCTCCCCGGAACCGGAGGCTCTCGCTCCCGCCGACTCCCCCGTGGATGAGCGCTATGACCTGGTGGTCATCGGCGGCGGCCCGGCGGGCATGGCGGCGGCGGCGGCCGCCTGGGACCGGGGCGTAAAGAACATCCTGATTATTGAACGGGACAAGGAGCTGGGCGGAATTCTGCAGCAATGCATCCACAACGGCTTCGGGCTCCACATCTTTAAAGAAGAGCTCACCGGGCCGGAGTACGCCCAGCGCTTCATGGAGGAAGTAAGGAAGAGGGGGATTAGCTGCAAACTGGACACCATGGTCCTGGAGATCAGCCCGGACAAGCGGGTAACCTTCATTAACTCCCGCGACGGCTTGAGAACCATCCAGGCGGGAGCCATTATCCTGGCCATGGGCTGCCGGGAACGGACCCGGGGAGCCATCAATATACCGGGGACCAGGCCGGCGGGAATATTCTCGGCGGGCACGGCCCAGAGATTTGTCAACATGGAAGGCTACATGGTGGGCAAGAAAGTGGTTATCTTCGGCTCCGGGGACATCGGCCTGATCATGGCCCGGCGGATGCTCCTGGAGGGGGCTGAAGTGGTAGCCGTGCTGGAGCGGAAATCCTACTCCGACGGCCTTACCAGAAACATCGTCCAGTGCGTGCAGGATTTTAACATTCCCCTGCTCATGCGGCACACTATCGTCGATATCAAGGGCAAGGACCGGGTGGAAGGGATAGTCATTGCCCAAACGGATGAAAACAAGCAGCCCATCAAGGGCACGGAAAGGGAACTGGAGTGTGACACCATCCTCTTCTCCCGGGGGCTGATCCCGGAAAACGAGCTTTCCCGGGGCGCCGGCATCGAACTCAGCTCCACGGGGGGGCCGGTGGTCAACGAATCCATGGAAACCTCCATCGAAGGGATCTTTGCCTGCGGAAACGTGGTTCATGTCCACGACCTGGTGGACTGGGTTACGGAAGAGAGCAGGAAGGCCGGCCGGGGCGCCGCCGTCTACCTCCAGGGAGGCCCGGCGGAAGAAGGCTTCACCTTCCGGACCAAGCCCGGCGCCTCCATCAATTACATCGTCCCGCACATCGTTAGAACCGCCTACCTGGAGGATAAGCTGGAGCTCCTCATGAGGGTGCGGGGGAACCACGAGAATGCCCTCCTGGTGATCAAGGGCGACGGCAGGATTATTAAAACCGTTAAAAAGAAGCGCTTGACCCCGGGAGAGATGCTGGTCCTCAAGGTCAACAAAGAGGACCTGACGCGGCAGCAATTCCAAGAGCTAACGGTAGATCTGGAAAAGGAGAAGGCCTAGTCATGACCGAAAAAGAACTCATTTGCATCGTCTGCCCCCTGGGCTGCAAGATGACCGTCAAGGAAAGCTCCCCGGAAGCCGGCCAATACAAGGTGGAAGGGGCTCAATGCGCCCGGGGCAAGAAATATGCCGTGGAAGAGTACACCAACCCTACCCGCATGGTCACCTCCACCGTGGCGGTGAAAAATGCACCGCTGCCCAGGGTCCCGGTGAAAACCGCCCGGCCGATACCCAAGGGCCTGGTTCTCCGCTGCATGGAGGAGCTAAACCGGGTGGAGCTGACCGCCCCGGTAAAGATAGGCGACATCGTTATTGAAAACCTGCTGGGCACGGGCGTCGATGTAATAGCTACCCGGGACCTGGGTTGATTATACCGGTTTACCCACTCACCCAGTTGTCGGCCGCCTTCTATAATTGAAATAGAAGGCGGCCTTTTCTTCTTCTCCTTCTCTCCCTTTAAGCCCGGGCGGGCCCTGGGCCTCCCCCAGAGAGCTTAATTAGCTCTTGGCAACATCAGCCATGGATCCCGCCGCTGCCCAAAGCTTGTCGGCTTCCCGGCACCAGGCTTTAAAAGCGGAGATCTCTTCGGGAAACTTCTCGTAGTGCTTCTGGATCTTCCCGGCAGCGGTTACCGAGCGGAGAAGAGCTTTTACCGTGGCCAGGGTAATATTCCTGGTCAAGACCCCGGCAACAATCTTGAAAACCATGGCCATTATGTCGCCCAGCCCCAGAGTAACGCCAAAATTCCGGTTCATGGTGGTCATATCCTTCTCGTTGAAGACGATGCCCGTCCGGAACTGGTAGTCGTTCTCCTCGGGCAGGGTGTTCACCGCTCCCACCAGGGTGGCCATGATGTAGGCAAATTTGGCCCCCTGCCCGCGCTGGTAGCGAACGTTGGTCTTCCATACCCTGGCCGCCTCGGGATACCTCCCCTCCTTCATGGCCGCGCCAAACTCCTGGGCGGCAATGGCACACAGTTCCCAGGCGGAAGTGATCCCCTCGCCGCTGTACGGCTTGGTAAGGCAGGCGGCGTCGCCCAAAACCACAAAGCCGTCGGCTACAAAGGAGTAGGGGGGGCGGCGGTAGGGAGTGGTTCCTTTCTGGATGTACTGCAGTTCATGGGGGGGGAGCTTGACCTGCTTTATGAACTTCTGAAAGACCTCCTCGGCGTATTCGTAGGAGAAGTTGGCGCCTACGCCGATGATGGCCCCGTCTTTATCGTGCTGGGGACCGATCCAGGTCTTGTAGTACGGCCAGTTGACGGTGCATTTAACCCGGTCGACTTCGGGGTGCTTGAGCCTGGCATAGCGCAGAATCACGTAAAATTTATCCCGGGGGCCGATTTCAAAGGTCTCCACGCCGTAGTCCTCCGGGAGCTTGCGGCGCCCGACGGATACAATCCCCGAGGCGTCGGCCACCAGCCGGGAGAAAACCTGGACCGTCTCCTCCCCCTGCTTGAGCTGGGCGCCGCAGATCCGGCCGCCTTCGTAGATGAAGTCCAGGAATTCCGTCTCAAAGGCATATTCAACCCCGAAGCTTTCCGCCCACCGGGCCAGCCGGGCCAGGAACTGGGGCAGGCGCAGGACCAGGAAAGGGTAGAGGGTCCGCTTGGGGTACTGGTCGAAAGCCGACTTGCTGATGCTGTACTCAAACTCGGAAACGTAGTCGTCATCGCCCGGCGCGGGAGCCGGTATGCCAAACCGGGGCAGCCTGTCCCGATCCAGGTGAAAAATATCCAGCCGCCGCCCCAGCTTCTCCCGGGAAGATTTTTCCACGACCAGAACACTATAGCCCTGCTCGGCCATCAGCTTGGCAAAATAGCTGCCGGCGGTGCCGGCCCCGATGACTATGACGTCATAGCTCTTCTGCATACGGATTCTCCTTTTTTTATTATTACTTTTTAAAAAATGCTATCACAGTATAAAATTGGCGTCAACAGCCCGCCGTGTTTAACCCTTTTTTTCTCCTATCCGCCAACACTTTCTTAGGCGATCCCTCATTTTTAACTATAACCTTGCCCAGAGGATCGGTTCCCTCACAACAGAATTATCCCGGAAAGATGCCGGCTGATGGGCGGCTTCCCAATCCCCGGAAAAGCAAAGTCGTCAGGCAAAGCCAAGGAGATCCGCTTCCGGCTTCCGGCCCCTGAAAGCGCCCTTTTTCCCAAAGGGCCAAGTCAGCGGGCGGCAGGGGAGCCCCTGCAGCCGCCTCCGGCGTCTTTCGCCCGCAAAAGGGCCGGCTAAAATTTTTCCGGCAGCCCCCGGCCGCCAGGCGGCTGCCGGGAGCAAGGGCCGCTTTTTTGAACCCGGTTTACCTGCTCCGGAGCCGGGGCGGGAATTTCGAACAAGAAATGGGGGCCGCTTCTTGGGCGGCTAGGCTCTTTGAACAATGGCTAGACTATTGAAGGAGCGTTAAACTGGCGGCTACCGCCGCTCCGCTGGGAGAATTCCCATAGCCATGGGCAGATTATTGAGCGAGGAAGCATTGCCGCAGGAGCAGAAGGCGAGGGTTGGGTTCTATGGAGAAAAAGAGCAGCGGGCAAAGGGGCCGGATCCAGGAGGGCCAGGTTCGGGTTCCCCTGGAGGGAGAGCTGGATTTGGCGGGCCTTTCCAGAGACCTCCGGGCGCGGGGCTTCTTCCTGGCCAACGACCCCGAGGCGATGGATTCCCAGGGCTGGGGCGAAGACTACGACCCCGAAGGCTACTACCCCTACTGGGTTTTCCGCGACGGTAAGCGCTGGGTGTTCGCCTGCCCCCCCAAAGACCTCTTCACGGGGGCCGGGGGGCGGCGGGAATACGCCATCGGCGCCCGGACCGAAGAAGTATTGCAATCCTGGCTGCCCTATGTACAAAAATGGTGCCGCTGAAGAGAGCCCTTCAGCGGCAGAAGGCAAATCCATCCGGGGCGGCGGAGCCTTACTCCAGGACCACCGCCGTCCCCGAAGCGGTGACCATAAGCATGTTCCCGCCTTGCCCCAGCACTTCGTAGTCAACATCCACTCCGACTACGGCGTTGGCGTTCAGTTCGGCGGCCCGCTTGGCCATCTCTTTAAGGGCCTGCTCCCTGGCTTCAATTAGCTCCCCTTCATAAGCCCCCGAGCGCCCGCCAAAAAAGTTGCGCAGGCCGGCAGCAAAATCTTTTATGAAATCGACGCCCGAGATAACCTCCCCGAAAACGATGCCCTTGTAAGCGACGATCTTCCTCCCCTCCACGGTGGGGGTTGTGGTTACCAGCATCTTGCCTCCTCCTTTCCGCTGTTTTTCCGCCGGGTAACGCCAGCCGTTCCCCTATTAAAACGGGGGGCGCTGAAAAGCGCCCCCCGTAAATCCTGCCTCTATTCCTTGACCTGGTGGTAAGCCCATTCCAGCCACTGCAGGGCGATCTCCAGGTCCTCCCGCTCCACGGTGGAGCCGCACCAGAAGCGCAGTCCCTCGGGGGCCTCCCGGTAAGCGGCAATATCGTAGGCCGCCCCGTGGTCTTCCAGCAGCTGGATTAACTGCTTCAGCTTATCCGAAGGGAGGTCCACCTTCAAGCAGACGCTGGTATTGGAACGGATGGCCGGGTCCTCGGCCAGAAAGCTGATCCAGTCGTGCCGGGCCACAAACTGCTCCACCGCTTCCAGGTTGCTCCGGCTGCGGCGGATTAAGCCCTGAAGGCCGCCCACCGACTCCGCCCAGTCCAAGGCCGCCAGGTAATCCTCGTTGCAGAGCAGGGAGGGCGTATTGATGGTGGAACCCTGGAAAAGGTCCCGGGTCAGCTTCCCTTTCTTTGTGAGGGTAAATATTTTGGGAATGGGCCAGGGGGGAGTGTAGCTCTCCAGCCGCTGCACCGCCCGGGGGGAGAGAACCAGCATGCCGTGGGCCGCTTCGCCCCCCAGCACCTTCTGCCAGGAGAAGGTGGTGGCATCCAGCTTCTCCCAGGGTATCTCCATGGCGAAGACGGCGGAAGTAGCATCGCACAGGGTCAAGCCCTGGCGGTCCGCCGGGATGAAATCGCCGTTGGGAACTTTAACCCCGCTGGTAGTCCCGTTCCAGGTAAAGACCACGTCATGGTCAAAATTTACCCCGGAAATATCGGGAAACTTCCCGTAATCGGCGGCGAAGACGTTGACTTCCCGAAGCTTGAGCTGGTTCAGGATGTCGTTGGCCCAGGCTTTGCCGAAGGACTCAAAATAGATCACGTCCACCGGCCGCTGGCCCAGCAGGTTCCACATGGCCATCTCGAAAGCCCCGGTATCCGAGGCGGGGACAATCCCCACCAGGTAATCCTCGGGAATCTCCAGGATCTCTTTTGTTCTCCTGATGGATTCGTACAGCTTGGCCTTGCCCAGCTTGCTGCGGTGCGAACGTCCCAAAGGAGCTCCGGCCAGAGAATTCAGGGTGAATCCGGGATGCTTGGCGCACGGTCCGGAGGAGAAGTTAGGGTTCTTCGGCTTGACTGCAGGCATTGCTTTCATGGCAACCGCTCCTTTAGGTTTATAGTTGCATGTCACACTAATAATAATACTGCAAGACAGGGAACAAGTAAATGTCGGTCTCCTCCAAAATCCTGCTTCTCCCCGCCCCTTTGGGGAGGCGGCGGGAGCCGGGCGGCGGGCGTCTCCCCGGAAACTACTCTTTGTCGATCCCGGCCAGAACCCGGGCCAGTCTTTTCTTGGACTCCAGGTTTGCCTGCCGGGAGATCATGATCCGCTGGGCCTGGGGCGAACCGGCCCCGTGCATGGATTCCGTCCGGTAACCCACCGCCCCCGCGCCCATGGTAATATTCTCCATCAAGCGCAGCATCCGCAGGCGGTTCTCCGTGGGCACCTCCGCCACCCCTTTCAAGTATTTCCGGATGTAGGGACCGATCTCGGGGTGATGGAGGTCTTTTTCCGAGGGCATGGTCACCATCAAGCCGCCGGCGATATCTTCCGCCAGACGGGCGATCTCGTAAGGAAGCCTGGTCACGTTCAATTTGCAGACATTGGCCAGGAGCAGGTCAATGAGATAGGTGCCCGAGGCGGTGGGGGCACCCTGGCTGGAGCAGGCGATCCCGCAGGCATAGAGGGTTTCGTTGAGATGGATCATCTCAATAATCTTCTCCCGGATATGGGAGGCCTTCGCCGTCCCGTTATACTCCGCTATCTGGGCGGCGGCCCCGATTAACACGTCGCCCACACCCACCTTGCAGCCCCCGTAGCTCTGGCGGTGATAGCCGGCGAAGCGCTCCACCAGCCGGCCGGTAAAGGCATGCTCCCCGCACATGAAGACCCGTTCCCGGGGGACAAAGACATTGTCGAAGACAATCATGGCTTCATGCCCCCCGTAGCGGCAGTTGCCCACGTCCAGGCTGCCCCCCTCCAGCTTGCGGGTATCGCCGGCCTGGCGGCCGTAGATGTACAGCAGCCCCGGGCTGTCGCTGGGCAGGGCAAAGCAGACGGCGTAGTCGCTGTCCTCCGGCCCCATGGCCACCGTGGGCATAACCATAATTTCGTGGGCGGAGAGGGCCCCCGTCTGGTGGACCTTGGCCCCCCGGACTACGATCCCCTCCTCCCTCTTTTCCACCACGCGCAGGTAGAGGTCGGGATCCGCCTGCCGGGAAGGACTGAGGGAGCGATCCCCCTTGGGGTCCGTCATCGCCCCGTCCACTACCAGATCTTCCTCCTGGACCCGGGCCAGGTAGCTGCGGAAGCGCCGGTGGTACTCCGTGCCCAGCTCCCGGTCCATTTCAAAAGTGACGCTGTCCACGGCATTGATGGCATCCAGGCCCACGCAGCGCTGAAAGCAGGAGGCCGTCTTCTGCCCCATTAGCCGCAGCATCTTCACCTTCTTCACCAGATCCTCGGCGCTCTGGTGCAAATGGGTAAAGCGGTTGACCCTCCGCCTCAGAATATTGGATTCGGCAGTGAACAACTCCCGGTACTGGGGGTCCCCTGCCAGCTCGTATGTTTTCGCCACGGCATTAAGAGAGGGCCGGATCATGGGATGGTCCACCACCTCCTCCAGCTCCTCGCCAAGCAGGTACACCTTCCTCTTCAGCTTGCGCAAGGAATCAAAATATTCCTCCGCCGTCTTCACACCTCTCCTCCCTCCGGTGCCTGGCACGTCAACTTTGTCAACTTTATTGAATATTCTGTTTAGTTGAGGATTTGAAGGAAGTTGTTTAATAATAACGGGGCTGCGAGGAG